>JANLTC010000038.1:0-21501 GCA_031362725.1 Deltaproteobacteria bacterium
GTGCGCTCGTCGCTGCTGGTCGCGATCTCCGGCAGCAGCGCGAGATACGGCGCGACGACCGCGGTGAACGCGCACCAGAAGATCGTGTTCATCGCGACGAGGTAGAGACCGGTCGCGGCGGGCTGGCCCGGACCGAAGGGCGGGAAGAACAGCGCGAGGAACGCGCCGACCAACACCGGCGTGCCGAAGAGCACGAACGGAATGCGGCGGCCGAATCGCGTGCGCGCGCGATCCGATGCCCAACCAACGATCGGCTCGGCGAAGCCGTCGACGAAGCGGCCGACGAAGAGCAGCGCGCCGACGGTCGCGGCCGGCAGCAGCGCAACCGCGCCCGGTCCGTCGGCCGGCGGTGCGTACAGATACGGAAGCCACGAGAGGATCGGTGCCAATGCATCGATGCCGAGACTGCCGGACGCGTAGGCGAGCGCACGGCCGCGCCCGAGCGGCTGCGTGCTCACGCCGCCAGGAACGCGCGCACGGCCGCGACGAAGAGGCCGAGTTGGTCGTGGTGCACCCAGTGGCCGGCGCCGGGAATCGTGACGAGCCGGGCGTCGTGGAACGGCTCGATCCGCCCGTCCTTGACTGGATCGCTCGCCCACGAATCGGCGCCGCGCACCAGCAGCGTCGGGCACGTGATGCGGCTCCAGAGCGCGCGCATGTCGTCGACGTCGAAGCGGTACGGCGCGAAGGTGCGCACGTAGTTGTCGAACTTCCAGCTCCAGGTGCCGTCTTCGTTGCGGTTCACGCTGTGGATCGTCAGATGCTTCGCCTGCTCATCGGAGAGGAACGAGTTCTCTTCGCGCATCCGCGCGGCGGCGGCTTCGAAGCTCGCGTAGCGCTTCGGCTGCCGCGAACCGAGTTGGCGCATCTGTCCGATCCATTCGCGCATGCGCGCCTCGGGCGGCCGACCGCGCAACTTTTCGAGCATCGCCGGCGGCGGGCCGAGTCCTTCGATCGCGACGAGCCTGCGCACGCGCTCGGGATAGATCCCGGTGTACATCAGCGACACCGCGCCGCCGAGCGAGTGGCCGATCAGCACCACCGGCTCGGGACCCAGCGCTTCGATCAGGTTTGCGAGGTCGAGTACGAAGTCGGCGATCGCGTACATGCCGCCGACCGCCCAGCCGCTATCGCCGTGGCCGCGCAGATCGGGCGCGACGAGGTGCCATTCGTGTCGCAATTCGCGCGCGACCCAATCCCAGTTGCGCGCGTGATCGCGACCGCCGTGCACCAGCACCGCGGTCGGCGCGGACTCGTTGCCCCAATCGGCATAGTGCAGGCGCAGGCGTTGCGAAACGTAGAAGTGCGAGGTGGGTCCGACGATTTCCATTCTCGTATTGCTACCCTGCGCCCGTGCGTATCGCCATCGCGCAGATCAATCCCACCGTCGGCGACCTCGCCGGCAATCGCCGGCTCATCGAGGAGACGGCTGCGAAAGCGGTGGCCGCGGGCGCGGCGCTCGTCGTCTTTCCGGAGCTGGCGCTCACCGGCTATCCGCCGATGGACCTGCTCGAACGGCGCGGCTTCGTCGAGGATCAACTGCGCGAGCTGGATTTGCTGGCGCCCGCTTCGCAGCGCATCGCGATCGCCGTGGGCGCCGTGTTGCCGAGCGAGCGGCGCGGCGGCAAGTCGCTGGCGAATGCGGCGGTGCTGCTCGCGAACGGCGCCCGCGTCGCGACGCAGGCGAAGACGCTGCTGCCCACCTACGACGTCTTCGACGAGAACCGCTACTTCGTGCCCGCAACGACGAGGACGCCGGTGACGCTCGTCGGCGTCTCCCTCGGTCTCACGATCTGCGAGGACGGCTGGGTCGAGCCGATCGCGTACGACGTCGATCCGACCGGCGATCTCGCGCGTCAGGGCGCCCGTCTCATCTTGAATCTGTCGGCGTCGCCGTGGCACGTCGACAAGCCGCAGCAGCGGCGCGAGCTGTTCTCCGCGCTCGCCAAGCGACACGGCGTGCCGATCGCGTTCGCCAATCAGGTCGGCGGCAACGACGAGTTGATCTTCGACGGCGGCTCGTTCTTCGTCGATGCGCAGGGACGCATTCGCGCGTCGCTGCCGCTCTTCGAATCCGCGCTCGAAGTGATCGACGTGGACGATCCGCCGGCGCCGCTCACCGCGATCGTCGAAGCGGTCGCCGCCGCGCAGCTCGAAGCCGGACTCGTGCTCGGCATCCGCGACTACTTCCGCAAGCAGCAGCTTCCGCCCGGCGCGGTGATCGGTCTTTCAGGCGGCGTCGACTCGGCGGTGACGGCGCATCTCGCCGTGCAGGCGCTCGGCGCGGACCGCGTGCTCGGCGTGCTGATGCCCGGGCCGTATTCGTCAGAGCACAGCGTCGCCGACGCGCTGGCGCTCGCGCGCCACCTCGGCATCGAGACGCGCACCATCGACATCAACCCGATCTACCAGCGCTACCTCGCCGACGTCTTGACCCCGCGCAAACCCGTCCCGCGTAGCGAGCCGCAGGCGAGCGGCGAGCTTCATAAGGTCGCGCTCGCCCAGCAGAACATTCAATCGCGCATTCGCGGCGCAACGCTGATGGCGATCTCCAACGCGGAGAACCGCCTGGTGCTCGCGACCGGCAACAAGAGCGAGCTCTCGATCGGCTACTGCACACTCTACGGCGACACCGTGGGCGGTCTCGCGGTGCTCGGCGACGTCTACAAGCGCGACGTCTACGCGCTCGCGCAGCACGCGAATCGCCATGGCGAGCGCATCCCGGCGAGCACGATCGAGAAGCCGCCCTCTGCCGAGCTGGCGCCCGATCAGCGCGACGAGGACGACCTGCCGCCCTACGAGATCCTCGACGCGGTGCTCGAGCAGGCGATCGAAGGCGGACAGAACGCCGCATCGATCGCTCCGCCGCCCGGCGCGACGCGCGAGCTGGTGCGCCAGATCGTGCGCCGCCTCGATCGCAACGAGTACAAGCGCCGCCAATCGCCGCTGGTGCTCCGCACGTCGCCGAAGGCGTTCGGAAGCGGCCGGCGGCTGCCGATCGTGCACCGGTACGAAGCCGACTGAAGTCTTCGCCACTGCTCGCGATGCCCGCTCTCGGGCTGCGTTGAGCGGTTGAGAGGATTCCACCAATCGGGTACCTACCGAGCGCCGGCGCGCAGCCGATTCCCCGTTTCTCTGCACTTCCCGAGGAGTTCCATCATGCCCGAAGCCGATGCTCGTGAGGACAAGAACTACCACGTAGGCGTGCCGCAGAAGACCGAGGGCTTCTTCCTGAAGGGCTCGAACTCGCTCGACTGGGGCCTCAAGAACCGGCTGTCGAGGATCTTCGATCCGACCTCGGGCCGCACCGTGATGCTGGCCGTCGACCACGGCTACTTCCAGGGCCCCACCACCGGCCTCGAGCGCATCGATCTGAACATCGTTCCGCTGCTGCCGTACGCCGACACGCTGATGTGCACGCGCGGGATCCTGCGCTCGGTGATCCCGCCCACCTACGGCAAGGGCATCGTGATCCGCGCGAGCGGCGGGCCGTCGATCCTGAAGGAGCTTTCGAACGAAGAGCTGGCGATCTCGATCGAAGAGGCGGTGCGTCTCAACGTCGCGGCGATGGCGGTGCAGGTGTTCATCGGCGGCGAGGGCGAGACCAAGTCGGTGCACAACCTGACGCGTCTCGTCGACATGGGGAACAGCGCCGGAATCGCAACGCTCGCCGTGACCGCCGTCGGTCGCGAACTGGTGCGCGACGCGAAGTACCTGCGGCTCGCGACGCGCATCTGCGCGGAACTCGGCGCCACCTACGTGAAGACCTACTACTGCGACGACGATTTCGAGACCGTCACCGCGCAGTGCCCGATCCCGATCGTGATCGCGGGTGGCAAGAAGCTGCCGGAACTCGAAGCTCTCACGATGGCGTACGACGCGATCCAGCGCGGCGCTTCCGGCGTCGACATGGGCCGCAACATCTTCCAGTCGGATGCGCCGGCCGCGATGATCCAGGCGGTGCGCAAGGTGGTCCACGACAACGAGAAGCCCGAGATCGCATTCGCGTACTACCGCGACCTGAAGAACGGCAAGTAGCGCGGGATGACCGGCACGGCCTTCGAGCGCATCCGCGCCGCCGCGCCGGCGCTGTCGGTGGGAATCGCGACGGCTGATCTGTCGCGTCTCGGCGCAGAAGTGCAGCTGCTCGAACGCAGCGGCATTCCGCTGGTGCACTTCGACGTGATGGACGGGCGCTTTGCGCCGGCGATGACCTTCGGCCCGCCGCTGGTCGCCGCGGTGCGCACGTCGCTGCTGAAGGACGTGCACCTGATGATCGAGGATCCGCTCGCGACGATTGGCGAATACGTCGCAGCCGGCGCCGATGTGGTGACGATCCACGCCGAGTCGACGCGCCACCCACATCGCGTGTTGCAGGCGCTCGGGCCGATGAAGAACGCGAACGATCCATCGCGCGGGCTGGTGCGCGGCGTCGGCTTGAATCCGGGGACCCCGCTCGAAGTGCTCGATCCGCTGCTCGGCGACTGCGAACTGGTGCTGCTGCTCGCGGTGAATCCAGGCTGGGGCGGGCAGAAGTTCATCCCGAGCACGGCCGAACGCGCGGCGCAGGTGCGGAGGAAAATCGCCGCGTCGGGTCGCGACGTGCTGCTGTGCATCGACGGCGGCGTCAAGCGCGAGAACATCGGCGCGATCGCGGCGCTCGGCGCCGACCTCATCGTCACCGGCTCGGCGGTCTTCGACGGCAAGGACGCGCTCGGCAACGCGCGCGCGCTGCAAGACGCCGTGCGGCAGGCGACGGCCTAGCCGTGCAGAGTCGCTGGTCCGACGCCGACGCGCGCGCTGCGATCGCAGCGTTCGCGAGTGCCGGCGAGGATCTCGCGCTGCGTGTCTACACGAGCCGGCTGCTCGGCGCCGATCCGGCCCTGGTGCTGCACGGGGGCGGCAACACGTCGCTGAAGGGCACGCGCAACACCGTACTCGGCGCGATGACGCCCGCGCTCTTCGTGAAAGCCTCGGGCTTCGACCTCGCCACGATCGAACCCGCCGGTCTGTCCGCGCTCGATCTCGAATACCTGCTGCGGCTGCGTGCGGTCGAAGCGCTCTCCGACGCCGCGATGGTGAACGAGCTGCGCACGCACCTCTTCGACCACCGCGCCGGCACGCCGTCGATCGAAGCGCTGGTGCACGCGTGGATCCCCGCGCGCTACGTCGATCACACCCACGCCGACGCGATCCTCGCGCTCACCAATCAGGTCGGCGGCGAAGCGCTGGTGCGCGACGCACTCGGCGACGCCGTCGTGGTGCTGCCCTATGTGAAGGCCGGATTCGCGCTCGCGAAGGCGTCGGCCGCCGCCTTCGCGGCAAGGCCCGACGCGCGCGCGATGGTGCTGATGAAGCACGGCGTGATCACCTGGGGCGCGACTGCGCGCGAGAGCTACGAACGCATGATCGATGTGGTGAGTGACGCCGAGCGCTTTGCGCTGGCGCGCGCGAAGTCGCCGTTGCGCGCGGTGGTCGAGACGTCGCTCGACGTCGCGCAAGCGCGCGCTGCGCAGGTCGCGCCGCTGTTGCGCGGTCTGCTCGCGACGCCGAGCGGCGACGCCGATCGTCCGCACCGACGCGTGATCGTGCGCCCGCTCACCGAGCGCGCGGTGCTCGACTTCGTCGATTCGGAGCGCGCTCGCGCGCTGGCAGAGACGCCCACCGTCACGTCGGACCATCTGATCCGCACCAAGGCGCTGCCGGCGTGGATCGACGCGCCCGCCTGGGACGACACCGCGCAACTGCGCGAGCAGCTCGCCGCCGCGATCGGCGCCTTTGCGCGCGACTACGACGCCTACTTCGAGCGCCATCGCGCCGCGCTGCCCGAAGGCGTGCTGCGCAGCGACCCGCAGCCGCGCGTCGTCTTGCTGCCCGGTCTCGGCGCCCTTTGCGCCGGCGAGGACGTGCGCGCGGCCGACATCGCCGTCGACATCACGCGCCAGACGCTTTCGCTGAAGGCGCAAATCGCCGCGATGGGCGCCTACGACGGCCTGCCCGAACAGGACCTGTTCGCGATGGAGTACTACTCGCTCCAGCAGGCGAAGCTGCACGCTTCCGGGCCGACCCTGCAGCGCGAAGTCGCGATCGTCACGGGCGCCGCGGGCGCGATTGGTTCGGGCATCGTGCGCGGCCTGCTGAGCGCAGGGTGTCACGTCGCAGCGACCGATCTCGCGGGCTCCCCGCTCGACTCCCTGGTCGCCGCGTTGCGCGGTGAATTTGGCGAGCGCATCACCGGCGTCGCGCTCGACGTCAGCGACCCCGCGTCGGTCGCCGCGGGCTTCGCGCAGGTGTGCGCGACCTTCGGCGGTGTCGATCTGCTGGTCATCAACGCCGGGCTCGCGCACGTCGCGACGCTCAGCGAACTCGATCTGGAAGCATTTCGACGCCTCGAGCGCGTGAACGTCGAAGGGACGCTGCTGCTGCTGAAGGAAGCCGAGCGCGTCTTCGCGATGCAGCGCACCGGCGGGGACATCGTGCTCGTCTCGACGAAGAACGTGTTCGCACCCGGCGCGGGCTTCGGCGCCTACAGCGCCACCAAGGCGGCGTCGCACCAGCTCGCGCGCATCGCGAGCCTCGAACTCGCGGCGCACGATGTGCGCGTGAACATGGTCGCGCCCGACGCGGTGTTCTCGGACGGCGCCCGCAAGTCGGGGCTGTGGCAGGAAGTCGGCCCTGGCCGCATGAAGGCGCGCGGCCTCGACGAGAAGGGTCTCGAAGAGTTCTACCAGAACCGCAACCTGCTGAAGGCGCGCGTCACCGCCGATCACGTCGCGAACGCGGTGCTGTTCTTCGCAACGCGCCGAACGCCCACCACCGGTGCGACGCTACCCGTAGATGGCGGCCTACCGGACGCAACCCCGCGCTGACCGCCCCTCCAATTCCCGCGTAGCGAGACGCAGCCGAGCGGCGAGATCACAAGGCCGATTCCCGCGTAGCGAGGCGCAGCCGAGCGGCGAGATCACAAGGCCAATTCCCGCGTAGCGAGGCGCAGCCGAGCGGCGAGATCATGAGTTGGAGGCGCAGTCGAGCGGCGAGGTCACAAGGCCTAGGCGGTCGGCGAAGCTCCGGCCACGGCCGGGGCCGCGTCGGTGATGCCGCGCACGTTCTCGGCGCGGGCGCCGCGCGGGCCTTCCTGGATCTGGTACTCGACCAGATCGCCTTCGTTGAGTCCGTCGTAGTCGCTGGCGTTCAGGCCGGAGCGGTGGAAGAACACTTCCTTGCCGTCTTCGCCGCGGATGAAGCCGAAGCCGCGCTCGCGCACCATCTTCTTGATGCGGCCGCGTGCCTTCGGCCCCGTCACGGCCTGCGGCGTCGAAGAGCGTCGAGCCGGGCGGCGACCGCCGCGACCGCGCGCGCCGGCGTAGCGCTCCCCGAGGATGAACTCCTCGCGGAACAGTTCGATCGGGACCATCAGGTCCTGGAAATCGGCGTTGTCCGGCGCGAGCAGGACTTCCTCCTCGCCCAGATCCGAAACGGTGTAGCGGAGGCCCGTGTTCTTGTGGGTGACGCGCGCGCCAGATTCGACTTCATCGAGCGACAGCACGGGACACCTCGTGAATGGACGGGGCTGGGAGCGACTCGAGTCCGAGTTCCTCAACCGAAGGATGGGGCCGGCCGGAGGAAGGTCCGGCGGAGAAGCGTTGCAGGTTAGGGAACGGGTTCCGCGTGTCAATCTGGGCCGGACCCGCGAACCGCCGGGCCGCTTCCCGCGTAGCCTGCAAGTGGAGCGCGCAGCGAGCCGCATGCGAGCGAAGTTCATCGGGAACGAAGCGAGCGGCGAGGTTCCTATGGTCTAGGCTGCCGGCCCATGCGGCATCGCGCGGTGTTCTTCGATCTCGGCGGCACGCTCTTCAGCTACGCGAGCATCAACGCGCACTTCGACACGGTGCTCGAGGACCTCGCGCGCGGGCGCGGGGTCGCCGCGCCGGTCGAGGATCTGCGGCGCGAATACCGCATTGCGATGATGCGCACGATGGGCGAGTGGGCGTCGCGTCCGTACTACCTGCATCGCGACCTCTTCACCGAAGCCCACGTGCAGTTCCTGCGCCGCTTCGATGTCGCCGCAGATGCGGGCGACCCCGATCTGCGCCTTTCCGAAAGCCGCGTGCTCGGCGGACCCGAGATCCGCCCACGCGACGACGCCGCCGCGACGCTCTTTGCACTCCGCGAGCGCGGCCTGCACCTGCAGATCGTCTCCAACATCGACAACGACCAGTTGGGCGTCGTCTGGCCCGGCCTCGAACTCGGCTCGTTCGTCCACGCCATCACCACCAGCGAAGACGCGCGCTCGTGCAAGCCGGATCCCGGCATCTTCCAAGTCGCGCTCGAAAAAGCCGGCAACCCCGCTCCCGAGTCGGTGGTCTTCGTCGGCGACTCGGTCTGGCACGACATCGCCGGCGCCAACGCGCTCGGCATGACCAGCGTGTTGATCGGCGCCGCGCCGCCCGGCGACCTGGGCAAGCACGCGCCGCGACACGTGATCACGAACCTCGCCGAGCTACTCGATCTGGTGGAAGCCTGATGAACCTCGCCGCTCGCCGTTGGCTCGCTACGCGGGAGGGCGCCCTGATGAACCTCGCCGCTCGCCGTTGGCTCGCTACGCCGAAGGGCTAGGAGTTCGCGCCATGCCGACGCATCGCGGTGGTTGTCATTGCGGTCGCATCCGTTTCGAAGTCGAAGGCGACATCGATCACGTCTCCAGCTGCAACTGCTCGATCTGCGACAAGACCGGTTACCTGCACTGGAACGTCGCGCCGAGCGCGATCCGACTTCTGACACGCGACGGCGACTGGCAGAGCTACCGCTTCGGCACCGGCCGCGCCGAACACCGCTTCTGCACGACCTGCGGCATCTCGCCCTTCCGCGTGCCCAGATCCGACCCCGACAAGATCGGCATCAACGTGCGCTGCCTCGAAGGCGTGGACATCGCCAAACTCCAGATCGAAAGCTTCGACGGCCAACACTGGGAAACCGCCATCCGCGCCGAACGCGGAAAAGACTGGCACGAGTAACCACCAAGCAAGTAGAGCGCGGGGCTGAAGCGGGCCCCGCGCGCAGTTCCGCAGGCGACGCCGACGACACGCAGCACCAAGCAACCAAGACCTAGATCCGCAGTGCGCAGGCGACGCCACCAAGGCGTCAGCCGAGGATGTTCGAGCACGGGGCCCGCTTCAGCCCCGCGCTCCGGCAACCAACCCGCACCCACACCTCTTCAGCCGCGAACCAACGCCCGCGCGAGCAACCCCGCCACCACCGGCAACACCAGACACACACCCCAGCGCGTCAGCGCAAGCCGCGCGCCGAGGATCGGGATCTCCCACGCGACGAGCCGATGCACCGCGAGCAGCCCCCAGCCGCTCACGTACGCGACGAGCGGCCCGGTCGCCGCGCCGCTGCGACCCATCGCCGCCGCGATCGGGATCGCGACGAAGGGCCCCGACGGCGTCAGCACCCCGGCACCTACCGCGAGCAGGATGCCGCGCAGACCCGAGTCGATGCCAAACGCGCGCGGCATCAGATCGCGCGGGATCAACACCTCCGCGAGTCCCGCCGCGAGGAACGAGAGCGCGACCAGTAGCCCCGAGCCGAGCAGCATGTTGGTGCCGCCCGCGAGGCCTTCGCGCACCAGCGGCGCGCCGCCGCGCCACCACGCGATCGCGACGAGCCCGAGCACCACGGCCACGAACACCAGCAGCGCACCGTCGATCACGCGTCTTCTCCTCGCCGCCATGGCCGCGATCTCAGTAGTACGGGCAACGCGCCCGATGGCGCGGGTGCGCCTTCATCTCGGGTCGCTGGCCGTGATGCCAGAGTGTGGTGTCGATCGCCTGCGCAGTCGCAGTGCCGCCGCGGGCGCGGATCGCTGCGACGATCTCCTCGACCGCGTGGACGCCGGCCGCGCGGATCTCGACCTCTTGCGGCGAACCGTGTTCGAGCAGCTCGCCGGCATCGATGCGCTCACCGAGTCGCTGCCGGTACTGCAGCACGCCTTCCATGCGCAATACGTGGGGCACCAGGTTGTCGGCGAAGGCCGTCAGCTCGGCGAAGTCATCGAAGCAGCCGTAGCTCTCGCCTTCGAACGCGAGCGACAGATCCGCAGCGGTGATCTGCGCGCGCTTGTAGAACGGCACTTCGAGATCGCCGTAGACCGAGACGTCGCGGAACAGCGGCATCTCGGCGAGTTCGAGCACAAGGCGCTCGGCGCTTCGATCCGCGCCATCGACGAGATCCGCGAAGCTTCCGCCATGACGCCGCGCGAGAAACGCGCCGAGATCGTTCAGCGCCGCCGCGAAGAGCGCGAGCAGCTCGATGACCTCGGGATCCGCGAGATCCTGTCCGAGCACGCGCGAGAGGTCGAGCGGAGAGAGTTCTGCGAGTTCGCGCGCGCTCCACGGGCCCTCGGCGTCGAAGCGATCCTTGAGGCCCATCGCCACCGTGAAGTAGCCCGAACGGCCGTCGCGCTTGCGCAGCTTCGGGAACCAGCCGGAGCCGAAGTTGATCGCGTCGAGCGTGATCACGTACGCGAGCGTCGAACGCGGCGTGCCGCGATGATGCGTGGCGACGTCCCACGTGGGCGGCGTCGGCGGATCCGCTGCGAGGCGCTCGGCGAGTCGCGCGAGCGCCAGACTGTCGATGCGCACGTAGCGCGCATCGCGCGACACCGCGGCGGCGCGCGCTCGGATCGTCGCAAAGAGACTGCTCACGCGCCCGTGCCGCGCAGCCGCAACGCGCCGGGAAGACACTCGAAGCGCGCGGGCGCGCGGCCGAGCGGCTCGCCATCGATTTCCAGCCAGAGGTCCGCATCGGAGCTGGCCTCGACGATGACGCCACGATGCTGCGTCACCTCGGGGAGCGTCAGATGGCGGCCGCTGTAGATCAGCGGGAACTTGCGGAGCAGGTGCCCGTTGCCGCGCGCGCCGCGAAACACGACGAGATCGAAGACGCCGTCGTCCATGCGCGCCTCCGGCGAGACGTGCATGCCGCCGCCGAAGTAGCGACCGTTTGCGACCGCCGCGAGATGCAGCGGTCCCTCGTGCACGACCGCACCGTCGAGGCGGATCGTCACCGGCACCGCCCGCCAGCGCGCGATCGCGCGCACGGTGCCGAGAAAGAACGACACGCGTCCGCCAAAAGTCTTGGGCGCGTCATTGACGAGCTGCGTCACCAGCCCCGAGACGCCGAGGCTCGCAATGTTGATGAAGTGCGTGGTGAGTTCGCGCCCGTCACGCGCCCAGAACTGCGCACGCCCGGCGTCGATGGGTCGCGACTTGCCACGCGCGATGCGCGCGATCGCGTCGTCGAGAGAGCCCTCGAGTCCGAGCCCGCGCGCCAGATCGCCGCCGGTGCCGAGCGGAAGCAGAGCCAACTCTGCGTAAGCGCCGAGTCCTGCGCCGACGATGCCAGCGACCACCTCGCTCGCGGTGCCGTCGCCGCCCGCGGCAATCACCAACTCGACGCCGGCGCGCACGCCTTCGCGCGCGATGCGTTCGGCGTCGCGCGGGCCGCGCGTGGGCTCGACGTCGATCGCGCCGAGCGTGTCGCGCAGCTTCGCTTCGATGGAGGGCCAGCGGCGCCCGGTCGCACCGCCACGGCTCTTCGGATTGACGATCACGAGGGTGCGGCTCGCCACGGCGGCCGATGTTAGCCGGATGTACGAAGCGGCGACTATGCCGCTCGTTCGGTCCGGCTGGCCGCGGCGACGATCTGGTAGCGACGCCGAACCGCGGCGGCGTATGCGGCTGCCTCGGCACGACTGCGGTCGGCGTCCCAACCCGCTTCGGCGGCCGCCACTTCGGCGATCCGCGCGAGCTGCGGCAAGCCCTGGCCGTCGGCGAAGAGCGCGAGACGCACGCGGCGTTCGAGTACGTCGCAGAGCGAAGCCGGGCATTCGGTGCGAATCGACCACGGGATCTCGGCGTAGAGGTAACGCGACTTCCCGATCGGACGCCGCAGCTCCTCGGGCGCGGCGTCGAGCAGCGCAATCGCATCGGCACCCCACGCGGTGATCAGGTGATCCGCGATGCGCGGCGACAGCGTGAAACGGCCGCGCAGTTCGTGCTCGACATCGGCGCGCTCGAACGAATCGTCACGGAGCGCGAGCGCAGCCGTGCGACTGGGCCCTGCCGCACTCCGCCCCGAAGCGGCGAGTCGCTTCATCACGCGCTCCATCGCCGCCTCACCCATCGCGCGGAACGTGGTGAGCTTGCCGCCCGCAACCGAGATCAATCCCGACGGCGATTCGCTGATCTCCGACTCGCGCGATACATCCGACGGCGGCGTCTCGGCGTCGCCGCTCGCGACCAATGGCCGGACGCCCGCCCAGACCGAGCGGATGTCGTTGGTGGTGAGGCCCGCGTTCGGGAAGGCCTCGTTCGCGGCACTGAGGAGATAGTGGACCTCGTCGATCGTGACGATCGGCTCGTCGATCTCATCCGAGAAGGTGTCGGTGGTGCCGATCATCATCACGTCGTCGAACGGACACACGAACATGCGTCGACCGTCGATCGGCGACTCGACGGCGACCGCCCCTTCGGCGTGGATCCGCTCGCGCGGGATCACGATGTGCACGCCCTTCGCCGGGCGGAGTTCGCGCTGCGAAGCCGGCTGATCGATGCCGCGCACGCGCTCGATCGCCGGACCGGCGGCGTTCACCACGACGCCGGCGCGGATCTGCAGCGTGCGGCCGCCGAGGGTATCCCGCACGCGCGCGCCGCTGAGAGTTCCGTCCGCGCCGCGCAGGAACTCGACCACCTCGGCGTGATTGGCCGCTTCGGCGCCGAGCCGGCGCGCGCTCTTGATCGCCTCGATGACGAGGCGCGCATCGTCGACCTGCGCGTCGTAATAGAGGCCGGCGGCGCGCAGGCCATCCTGGCGAAAGTCGCGCGAGTAGTTGGTCACGTCCTCGGGTGACAGCATCCGGAAACGCGCCGAGCGCCGAAAGTTGGCGAGTCCCCAGTAGACGCTGAGCGCGGCGCGAACCTGCCACGCCGGCGTCTTGCCGTTCTCCCAGGCGCAAAACAAGAACGGCAGCGGCTTCACGAGATTGGGATTCATCCGCATCAGCAGGTCGCGCTCGCGACACGCTTCGCGCGTGATCGCGAGGTGGCCGTGGGCGAGGTAGCGAATGCCGCCGTGCACCATCTTCGACGAGCGACTCGAGGTGCCCGATGCGAAGTCGCTGCGCTCGACCAGCAGCGCGCGCAAGCCGCGCGTCGCGGCGTCGCGCAGCACGCCAGCGCCGACGATGCCGCCGCCGACCACGAGCACGTCCACGCCATCGCGTTCGGCGCGCGACAGCGCAGAGCGTCGCTCGGCGAGCGTCCATGCCGCGGTCACAACAGCTTCCCCGGATTCATCAGACCGCTCGGGTCGACGGCTCGCTTCAGCGCCCGCAGCGCTTCGACGCCGAGCGCGCCCTTCTCGCGCGCCATCCACGGCCGGTGGTCGACGCCGACGCCGTGGTGATGCGAGATCGTGCCACCGGCCGCGACGATCGCCTCGGTGGCGTCGCGCTTGATCGCGCTCCACTGCAGGGTCTCACGACCGATCTCGATCGGGTAGAGGATCGTGAAGTAGAGACACGCCCCATCGAGATAGCTGTGCGAGAGGTGCGACATCGCGAGGCCGGCGCCGGCGTGCGTCTCGGCGGCGCCGCGCAGTGCACGCACGATGGCGTCGTGACCGGCTTCGAGCCGCGCCCACGGCAGCGCCGTCTCCATCGTGTCGACGGCGACGCCGTAGTCGAGCAGCCAGTCGCGCAGATACGGTGTGCGAAAGCGTTCGCGTCGCCACGAGCGACCCGGCGCGCGACCGAGCGGCAAGCCGCCGCCCCGAACGAGCAGGCTGCGCGCGCGACGCATCGTCGTGGCAACGTGACGTGCGTCGCTGCTCTCCGCGCCGTAGAGCAGAGCGCAGCGGCCCGGGCCGTAGCCGAAGCGTTCGGCGAGCGAGAGCGCGGTGGCGGTGGGATCGAAGCGGCGCGCCGGATCGTGGCGCAGCACGAGCGACAACTCGGTCTCGGCAGCGTCGGAGAGGCGCATCATCGCGACAGGAATCTCGGCGCGCGCGACTTCGCGCACCGCGGCGACGCCGGCCGCGAACGAGCGGAACAGCATGCCGCGCTCGTCCGAGCGCGCGGCGCGCGGGCGCACCCGCACGGTGGCCTCGGTGATCACGCCGAGCACGCCTTCGGAGCCGAGCAGCAACTGGTTGAGTTCGGGACCGCTCGCGGCGCGCGGCACGTCGAGCGTGCGGATGACGCCCGCCGGCGTCACGACGCGGGCACAGACCAGCAGTTCGTCGATGCCGCCGTAGCCGTCCGATTGCTGACCGACCGAGCGCGTCGCGATCCAGCCGCCGAGCGTCGAGTGCTCGAAGGACTGCGGGAAGTGGCCGAGCGTGTACCCGTGCTGAGCGAGCGCGGCTTCGAGCGCGGGTCCGTCGATGCCGGCCTCGAAGCTGGCCGTGCGACTTTCCGTATCGAGCCGCAGCAGCCGATCGAGGCGCGTCGTATCGAGCGACAGCGCGCCAGCCTGCCCCGCCGCGCTGCGCGGCTCGACGCCACCCACCACGCTCGAGCCGCCACCGAACGGGATCACCGCGAGATTCGCGTCGGCGGCGACGCGCAACACCGCCGCGACGGCGCCTTCTTCGGCCGGATACACGACCGCCTCGGGTAGCGCCGTAATTTCACCGCGGCGCAGCCGCAACAGATCTGGAAGGCTGCGCCCGACCGCGTGCGTGACGCGCTCGAACGCGCTGGTGCGCACTCCGTCCTCGCCGCACGCGGCACGCAACTGCGCGACGACTTCGGCCGTCAGCTTCGGCGGTGGCAGCCGGATCGCGTCGAGTTCGACGGGCTCGGCCGCGCGCGCGAGCGGCCGGCCGAGCCGGCGACCGAGTTCGGCGAGCAGCGCGATCTCGCGGGTACGCGTCATCTCGGTCGACTCGCCGAGTCGCCCCCAGCCGTTCCAGCGCAAGGTTTCGCGCGCGATCACGGACGGCTCCGCGGACCGATCAGGCCGGCCGTTTCGAGCCGCAACGCCTCGCTCCGGATCCGCTCCTCGCTGTAGCGGAGCATCTCGTCGACGAGCCGAACGGCGGCGTCGGGATCGCGCGCCTCGATCGCCCGCAGCATCGCGCGGTGATTCGTCATCGAGCGCTGGTGATCGCGGTCTTCGTTGTAGTAGAGCGGGCCGAGGCGGGCGACGAGTTTCGTGAAGAGGTTCGTGACGATCTGGTACATCAGGTTGCCGGTAGCTTCGCCGAGCAGCGCGTTCCAACGCAGATCGATGTCGAGCGCGCGCTTCGGATCGGAGCCCTCGGCGGCTTCGTCTTCGAGCAGCGCGCGGGCGCGGACCAGTTGTCCCTCGCTGTGATTCGCGGCGGCCAACCCAACCACCGAGAGCGTCACGTGGCGGCGAAAGACCAGCAGCTGATCGAGCAGCTCGCGGGTGACGACGGCCGGGTCGCGCAGCAGCGCCTCGATCACCTGCAGCGCCGACGAGGCCGACAGCTCCTGCACGAAGGCGCCCTGCCCGTGTCGCACTTCCAGCAGTTCGAGGAACTCGAGTCGCTGCAGCGCCTCGCGCACCACCTGGCGATTCACGTGCAGCGTGTCGGCCAGCTCGCGCTCGTTCGGCAAGCGGCTGCCGGCCGGGATCGCGCCCGAGAGGATCTGCGAGCGGAGCTGCTCGAAGACGCGATCGACCAGACTCGGCGTGCGGACGGACTCGAGCTGCATGAACGCTCCTACGCGAGACGAACGATGGTTATCGGTCTGAGGTCAGACCTCCGGCCGGAGACCATAGCTAGGGAACGGGGAAGGTCAATCGAGGGTCCAACGCTGGACCCCGCTCGGTCGCGGACGCGACCGAGCCAAACAGCCAACTCATGACCCCGCTCGGTCGCGGACGCGACCGATCCAAACACGAGTCAGGGTGCGTACTTGGCTTGCGGGGGGGTCAGGGGGCTTGGGCGCAGCGGGCGCAGAGGCCCTCGGCGATGACGCGGAAGCGCTGGATCTGGAAGGTCGGTTTGGCGTCGGGAGGTAGTGCGACCGGGAACCAGCCGTCGGGGACGTCTTCGAGCTGGCCGCAGCCCAGGCAGACGAAATGCTGGTGCGGCTCGGGATCGGCGTCGAAGCGCAGTTGACCGCCGAGAGCGGGCAGCGCCGCGATCACGCCGAGATCGCGGAGCAGGCCCACCGTGCTGTAGACGGTCGCCCGACTCGCGAGCGGGAACTCGCCCGCGAGGCGCTCCAGCACTTCGGCTGCGGTCCAGTGACCACCCTGCAGAGCGAGGCAGCGCACGATCGCTCGGCGCTGCGGCGTCAGCGACAAACCCCGCTCGCGCAACACGGCCTCGATCTCTTCGGCACTCCGACGCATGGGTCCTCCGACCTCGACTGCCCCCGGCCGCATGATACGCGCCGGTTGCGGCGCACTTCAATGCGACAAATGACCAGGCGACGTCGCCGCGGCTCGACTCCGGGATCACTCGACGATCGCGACCGCATGCTCCGACACGCGGCGGAAGCCCAGCGACTTCGGATCCGCGAAGATGCGCGGCTCGTGGCCCGGGATCAGCCGGCCGCCGCGCAGGATGCTGCGGATCTTCTTGTAGGACTCGACCGCCTCGCCCGCGTTGAGCGCGAGGCCGAGCGGGATGTCCTCGTCGATGTTGCGGTAGCTGTAGACGGCGTCCGAGCTGTAGCAGACGCGTCCCTTCACGGTGTCGAGGCAGACGGTCATCGTGTCCGCCGTGTGGCCGGGCGTCAGGTAGACGTCGACGCCCGGCAGGACTGCCTCGACATCGCCATCGACCAGCATCACGCGCCCCTGCCAGTTGAGATCCACCATCGCGAGCACATCTTCGGCGACGAAGGCGCCCTTCGCAGCACTATTGTGCGGCAGCGCGCCGGCGGCGTACTCCAGCTCGCGGCGCTGCACGATGAACTTCGCCTTCGGAAAGCGCGACGTGCCACCGGTGTGATCGAAGTGCATGTGCGAGATCGTCACGAAGTCGACGTCCGCGGGTTTGATGCCGATCTCGGCGAGCAACGTCGCGTACTCCGTCCAGCCCTGCACACCGAAGGCCCGCGCCGGCGCCTGGTTCACGAAGCCGGCGTCGAGCACGACGACATGGTGATCGCTCTTCGCGACGCACATAGCGAAAGGCAGACCGAGCTTCGCGTCGGGCGGCGCGCCGGCGAGGATCGTCGACAACGGCGCGTTCGGGGCGGTCGCGTACTGGATGCACCAGACCTTCTCGAAGCGCTCGCCGGCTGTTGCCGTCGCGGCGCTGAGCGCCACCAGAACGATGCACGAGACGATCCGAAGCGCGCGCATGCGGTCCCTCCTCGATGGGAAGCGCACGCTAGCAGCTTCGGCACAACGACTACCGCTCGCGCGATGGTGCGCGTCGAGACGAGCCCGATCCGACGCTTTCGCGGATCGCGCGGGCGAAGGACTGGCTACGCGCTGGCTACGCGACGTCGTCCCCGGTCGATACCGGATAGCAGTCGCGCAGCCAATCGGCGGTCAGCTGGCACGCGTCGGTGACGGTGAAGACGCCGACCAGCTTGCCGCGACGCGTGACCAGCGCGGAGCCGAGGCGTTCGCGCGCCATCGTTGCGAGCACGGTGTCGAGCGGTTCGGTGTCTTCGACGGCGTAGGCGTGCAGCACGCACGCCTCGCGCACGAGGGGTTCGCGGCTCGCATCGCGGGTCTGCGCGATCGCGGCGCCGAGCGCCACCTCGCGTCCCGAGATCACGCCGACCAGCGCGCCGGCCTCGGTCACCGGCAGGTGATGGATCTCATGCTCGCCCATCATCGCGTGCGCCTGCGAGAGCGGCGCGTCGATGTCGATCGACCACGGGAAGGGCGTCATCGCCACCTTCACGGTGGGCATGCGGTCGAGGCGGCCGAGATCCATCTCGCGCGCAAGTTATCACGTAGCTAGGCTGCCGGGCGTGGAACCCACTTCGCTTCGCGTACCCGGCGCCGATGGTCTCACGCTGCATGTGCTCGAATGGAGTCGCGAGGGCACGCCGCTCGTGTTCGTGCACGGCTTCGGCAACGACGCCCACATCTGGGACGACGCGGCCCCGGCGGTCGCCGCGTACTACCGCACCGTCGCGATCGACCTGCGCGGCCACGGCGACTCCGACCGCGATGCCGAGCGCCGCTACGACTACGAGTTCCACGTCGCCGACCTCGAAGCCGCGCTCGCGAAGCTCGAGATCGATCGCATGGTGCTGGTCGGTCACTCGCTCGGCGGCCGCATCGGGACGCTCTTTGCGGGCCGCCATCCCGATCGCATGGCCGGTTTCGTGATCGTCGATTCTGCGCCCGAACTCGACGTGCGCGGCACCATGCGCATCAGCGTCGACTTGCAGAAGAACCACGGCGGCGGCGCGGGCAGCCCGAGCTTCGCGTCCGAAGCGGAGTACTGTGACGTGCTCGCGCACAACTACCCCGCGGCGAGCCGCGAAGTGCTGGTGCGGATGGCGCATCACGGTCTGCGCCGTCGCGACGACGGCCGCTTCGAGGCGAAGCTCGACCCGGCATGGTTTCAAGGTCGCCGCGACGCGGGCGCCGACGCCGACGCAATGCGCGCTCGCGAGGAGAAACTCACGCGCGAGATGTGGGATGCGCTCGCGAAGATTCCGTGCCCGACGCTGGTCGTGCGGGGCGCCGCCAGCGACGTGCTGTCCGCCGATGTCGCCGAACGGATGGCGGAGGAAGTGCTCCGCCACGGCCGCCTCGCGGTGATTCCGCGCGCTGGTCACTCGGTGATGGTCGACAACCCGGACGCGTTCCGCGCTGTGCTCACCGGCTTCGTGCTGGGCGAAGACTGAGCGGAGCGCATCTGCGCAAGGAGCGTTGCTTGGATCCTGCATCGAAGCGGAGCTGCGCAAATCGACCGCGCCCGAACTCCGGAGCTGGTGTTTTCGTCGCGATCGCGGTGTTGCTGGGTCTTGCTGGCAGTGCAGAGGCCAACCCGAGCGCACCTGGGGCGCCGAACGCGGAGCAGGCGACGCACGTCGTCGAGGGGCTCCACGCGACGATGCTCGATGCGATGAAGCAGAGCCAACAGCTCGGCTACGACGGGCGACTCGCGCGGCTCCAGCCGGCGATTGCCGCGCGCTACGACTTCGCCTTCATCGCCGAGAAATCCGTGGGGCTCACATGGAAGGAACTCGACGCCGCGCAGCGCGCGAAACTCGTCGATGCGCTCGGCCGCCTCGCCAGCGCCAACTACGCGGCGCGGATGGCGGAGTTCAGTGGCGAGCGCTTTGAAACGATCGGCACCGAGAGCGCCAGCCAGAACACGATCCTCGTGCGCACGCGCGTCGT
Source organism: Deltaproteobacteria bacterium (assembly GCA_031362725.1). GTDB lineage: Bacteria > Myxococcota_A > UBA9160 > UBA9160 > PR03 > PR03. The sequence continues at coordinate 19,362 of JANLTC010000038.1, forward strand.
CGATTCGAAGGGCGGCGCGATCCCGCTCGACTATCGACTGCGCACTGGACCGGGCGGCACGCCGTTGATCGTCGACGTGTTCTACGACGGCACCGTGAGCGAGCTGGCGATGCGCCGCTCGGAGTATTCGGCGCTGTTGAAGAAGGGCGGCATCGACGCGCTGCTGGCCGCCCTCGAGAAGAAGATCGCGGAGCAGGCGCCGCCAAAATCGTCCTAGTCCCGCGTCGCCGGCAAGCAAAGCGCACACCGAGCCCCAGGCGAGCGGCGAGACTCATCGGGCCGCTCCCGCGTAGCGAGCCCCAGGCGAGCGGCGAGACTCATCGGGCCTGATCCCGCGTTTCGCGGACGCGCGAGGCGCGCGTCTGCAGGTAGGCGCTGCGCACCGCGGCGTAGAAATCGATCGACGACTCGCGCAGTGCGCGCAGTTCCTCGCGGCGGCCCTCGCGCTCGCTGATGCCGAAGCCGCCGCCTAGAAAGATCTGGCTCTGAAACGGCAACAGCCAGGTGTCGATGCGCAGCGCCAGATCGACCGCGGCGCCGACGGCGTCGCGCGCGGTACTCGGGCCAAGCAAGGGGAGCACGACGTAGAATCCCGGGCCGACGCCCATCATGCCGAGCGTCTGACCGAAATCCGCCTGATGTTCGTTCCAACCGAGTTCCGCGGCCGGGTCGAAGATGCCACCGAAGCCGAGTGTCGAGTTGAGCACGAAGCGTCCAAGCGTCTGTGCGGCGCGTCGTCCTCGGAACTGCAGCACCTCGTTCACCAGCACGACGGGCGCGTTCAGGTTGCTGAAGATACTGCGCACCGCGCGCTTCACGGGCTGCGGCGTGACCGCGCCATACGCGCGCGAAACCGGGTCGATGAAGAAACGATCGAGAGCCATGTTGCCGGAGAAGACGGGCCGGTTCACCGGTTCCAACGGGTCGCCGGTTTGCGGCCCGCCGAGATCGTCCTCGAAGAACGGGTCGACGCCCGCATCGGCTTCCATCCGCGCGGAGGCGGTCTCGGGAGAGCGATGATGGGCGCAGGCCGTCGTCAACAGCGCAATCGTGCCCGCGAAGACAACTAGCCGGCGAGGCGATCCGCTCGAGAAAATGGTGCTGCCCCCGGTGGACTTCGCGCGTCGGTATACCAACTCGCCGCGCGCATTGGATTCAAGATCCGCCGACGACGTGACGGCAGCAACGCACCCCTAGGGGGATCCTGCCACACGACGTGTAGAATGAGCCACTTCAACACGAACGTGCGGACCGGAGGCAACCATGCGGATGCGGAATCAGGTGACGGGGCTCTCTCGAATTGGTGCCCTCGGCGCCGTCCTCGGGGCGATGCTCACGCTGGGCGCGCAATGCACGCCGAAGCCGCGCATCCTCGTCCCGGCGAACGCGACCCAGATCGACGCGGTCGGAACTGCCGTCTCGATCAACCTGGTGAAGGCACCGGGACCGAACGCGATCGTGTCGGTGCAGTTGTTCCGCGCCGTCGACGAGGCGCCCGTGACTTCGATCGACCTGACGCCGCTGCTCACGCGCAATGGAACCTCGATCACCGGAAACCTCGGCGCCGCCGAACTCCGCGAAGGCCGCAACCGGCTGCTGGTATCGGTGGACTCGAATGGCGACGGGGCGATCGACAGTCAGACATCGTCGACGTTCTCGTGGGAACCGAACCTCGATCTCGCGAACGCCGATCGCTGCGACCCGCTCGACCCGACCTACTGCCTCTATCCGTTCCCGAACGACCACTTCACGATCGCCGACGCGACGACGCCCACCGGCAAGCGCGTCCACCTGGAAGCGGCCTCGATGCCGCGCAACGGCGCCAACGCGGCGGTGGTCCCAGACAAGTGGAACGTCCTCGACGGCTTCAGCGTCGGCCCGATGATCCTGTTCCAGGTGACAGACATGGATCTCGATCAGACCGGCGCGCCTCCGATCACCGATATGGGTCGCTCGCTCGCGCCGGATTCGCCGTTCGTGTTGGTCGACGCGGTGACGAACGAGCGCCAACTCTTCTGGGCGGAGCGCGACTCCTATTACGACGTGGAACCCGAGGATCGCCCGGTGATCCTGCGCGTCGGCAAGAATCTGCCGAACGCGCGGCGCTTCGCGGTCGGGCTGCGCAATCTGCGCGCGGCGG
>JANLTC010000052.1:0-29573 GCA_031362725.1 Deltaproteobacteria bacterium
ACGTCGGTCGTCGTGCGCTGACGCGCTCACGCCTTGCCCGCATCGCTGAAGCACTCGGCGATTCCTCCCTGCGGAACCTCGCGTCCAGCGATGTTTACTGGGATCGCATCGTCTCCATCGAACCCCTCGGCGACAGACAGGTCTACGACCTTACCATCCCCGGCACGCACAACTTCATCGCCAACGACGTGTGCGTTCATAACACGGCACTTGCGCTGAATCTTGCCGAACAAGTCGCCCTCGGTGGCGCCGGCGGCGCGTCCGGCAGCCCCGCCGGCCGCGGCCCCACTCCCGTCGGCTTCTTCTCACTCGAAATGTCCAAGAGCGCCATCGCCCAGCGACTCCTCAGCGCACGCTCCGGCGTCGGGCTTCAGGACATGCGCTCCGCCGGCACCCTCGACCGCGACGCCCACGACCGCATGCTCCGCCGCATCATGGACGCCTGTGGCGACCTCCACGAGTGCCCCATCTACATCGACGACATGCCCGGCCTCACCGTCATGGGCCTCCGCGCCCGTGCCCGCCGCATGGTCCAGCAATACGGCGTCAAGATCCTCTTCGTCGATTACCTCCAGCTCATGACCGCGCCCGCCTTCGCCAAGGAAAGCCGACAGGTCGAAGTCTCCGCTATCTCACGTGGCATCAAGGCACTCGCGCGCGAGCTGGAGCTCCCCATCGTCTGCCTCGCGCAGCTCAACCGCGGCCCAGAATCTCGCACTGAAAACAAGCCCCGCATGAGCGACCTGCGCGAGTCCGGCGCGATCGAGCAGGACGCCGACATCATCGCGCTACTCCATCGCGAGGAGTACTACCACGTCTTAACTGTGGACGAGCCGCGCTCGCTCGAGAAACTCCGCCTCGCCTTCCTTCATGCTGATCGAGTTGACGATCGCCTTGCCCTGCACGCACTTGAGGCCGGCCTCGATCACCGACCATTTCGACGAATCGACCATGATCGGGACGCGCGTCACCTCGGGCTCCGTCGCGACGAGCTTCTGGAAGATCTCCATCGCGCGCTCGGAGTCGAGCATTCCCTCGTCCATATTGATGTCGAGGATGTTGGCGCCGCCCCGCACCTGGTCGAGCGCGACTTCGATGGCCTTGGTGTAGTCGCCCGCGAGGATCAGCTTCGCGAAGCGCTTCGAGCCGGTGACGTTGGTGCGTTCGCCGACCATCGTGAAATTCGAATCGGGGCGGATCTCGAACACCTCGAGCCCCGCGAAACGCGGTCGCTTCGCGATCTCCGGGATCGCGCGCGGGGGGAGGTCGCGAACAGCTTCGGCGATCGCACGGATGTGTTCGGGTGTCGTCCCGCAGCACCCGCCGACGAGATTCATCCAGCCTTCCGCCGCGAATTCGCGCAGCAGCTTCGCCATTTCCGCGGGCGATTGGTCGTAGCCGCCGAACGCGTTCGGCAATCCGGCGTTCGGGTAACAACCGACGAAGGTGTCGGCGACGTGCGCCAGCTCCTCGACGTAGGGCCGCATCTCTTCCGCGCCGAGCGAGCAGTTGATTCCGACCCACAGCGGTCGTGCGTGGGCGATCGAGGTCCAGAATGCCTCGACGGTCTGCCCAGAGAGAGTGCGGCCGCTCTTGTCGGTGATCGTGACGGAGATCAGTACAGGAAGGACGACGCCCTTCTCGCGGTAGACCGTCTCGATCGCGATCAATGCCGCCTTCGCGTTCAGCGTGTCGAAGATCGTCTCGACCAGCAGCGCGTCGACGCCGCCATCGACGAGCCCGCGTGCCTGCTCGGTGTATGCATCACGGACGGCCTCGAACGAGACCGCGCGAAAACTCGGATCGTTGACGTCGGGAGACAGCGAAAGCGTACGCGTCGTCGGACCGAGCGCGCCGAGTACGAAGCGCGGCTTATCGGGACTTCGCCGGGTCCAGAGATCGGCCACGCGCCGCGCGATCCGGGCGGCTTCGCGATTGAGCTCGTAGCAGATCGTTTCGAGCCCATAGTCGGCCTGCGAGATGCGCTGGGCGCTGAACGTGCTCGTCTCGATCAGGTCGGCGCCAGCGGCAAAATAGGCGTCGTGGATGCCTTCGATCACATCCGGACGCGTGAAGACGAGCAGATCGTTGTTGCCCTTGAGATCGCTCGGATGGTCGGCAAAGCGCTTGCCACGGTAGTCGGCTTCTCCGAGCCCGTGCTGCTGCACCATCGTGCCCATTGCACCATCGAGCACGAGGATGCGTTTGCGCAGCAGCGCCTCGAGGGGCGCCGCGTCGGTCGGCTGCATCTGCGATCCTCCAGGCGAATCTTTAGATCACTGTATCCGAGTAAAAGGATACGTCAATCCTGTCAGGCTGTTATCGGCGGGCGCGAGGGCCTACCAGAGAGTCCATTGGCCGCTGTGACTAACCCAGAGCGCAAGCGTCGCGTTCGTGGTTGCATGAGCCACGACACAGCTGAGTAGGTCCTTCCGCCAGATCCAGAGTCCGGCCATCAACAGCCCGTAGGCGAGGGCGGCCGGCCACTCGCCGGGGTTGTGCCCCGCCGCGAAGGCGATCGTCGAGATCGCCACGGCTGCCGGCGTCCACGCACCCGGCGGGAGCTCGCGGATCGAGTGGTCGTGGAGTGCATCGCCGAGCGGGTCTTTCGATCCCGCGCGGCGCGCTTCGTCCCACTGCACGGCGGCGAGCAACACGAAGCCGCGGAACAGTTTCTCCTCGAAGATCGCCACCACCGTCGCGGACGCGGCAAGTCGAGCCCAGAACTCGCTCGGCGGATAGGGCTCCCCACCAGCATCGTAGAAGGGGGACTTGATCGCGATCCAGAGGGCGGTTCCGATGACGCCGCCCGCGATCCCCACCAAGACCGACACTGCGGGCGATCGCGGTCCCCCGAGCGGGAGTGTCCAGCGCCAGCCCCACGCGATTCCCGCCAGACTCGCCACGCATGCAAGGCCATAGGTACCGGCGCGCGGCATCGCGCTCTCCGGAATCGAGAGCACGCCGACATAGAGGAAATAGGGAAGCACGTAGGGGAAGAGAACGGCCCAGTTGCTCGGCTTTCGCGCGCGCGCCATCCGCGCATCATAGGGCCTCGTTCCGCGCTGTCGGGCCGGATGCCGTTCAGCCGCGCAGCGCGCGATCCGATAGAGGCGCCGTGGACGACCCCAACGGCGCACCGATTCGAGCACTTCTTTCTGACGACCAATCGCTGCTCCGGCTCGATGCGTTCGTGGTGGCGCTCGGTGAGAGCATCGACGCGATCCAGGACAGCGAGCACGCCGGTCGACTCGAAGAAGCCGCCAAGCGCGCGGCGGAACTCGCACGGGAAGCCGAAAGCCTTGGCCTACCGCCGCTCGCGACGGCTGCGCTGCGGGTCGTTTCGAGTTGCCGTGAGGGCGATGCCGTGCGCGCGCACGCCGATATCGTCGAACTGACCGGTATCGTACGACGCGTGCGGATCAGCCATCGCGGCGCGCTCTAGCCGAGCAGTTGCGTCGCCCATGCGCGCGCCATCGCGCGACCGCCGCCCGTTGCGGTTCGATGAAACCCGCAGAGCGTCGGATCGAGTAGCAGCACGCTGTGTCTGCGCCGCGAGAACGCCAACGCCGTTCTCCGCAGACGGGCGACGTCGATGCCGAGCCCGAGCAGCCGATCGATCGCCACCACCAGCGCCGCGCGACGTTGCGAGTCCACCGCATCCGAGAGCGGCACGAGGTCCTCGGGATCCGCCAGCGCGAGCACCGCGCTCCCGGACGCGTGGAACAGCGCGAGCGGCTCGGCCATCAGCCGACGCTGGTAGAGCGTCTGCGCGAGCCCCCACGCGACCTCCGCCGCACGCTCGTTCGCCGCCTCGATCGGATACAGGAGCGCGGTCTGCGCAATCTGCATCGGCGAACTCGACGCACCCGCTGCGAGCCGGGCGCGGAGTTTCTCGATCGGGGCGCCGCGGCGCGCGAAGCCGCGCCACTCGACGCCGGCGGCTTGGATCTCGATCACGTCGAAGCGGCGGCCTGGCCGCGTCGCGGTGCGTCGCCAGTGGGCGAGATCGCGCCGCAGGAGCCGCGGGGCGAAGGCCGCGACGTCTCGCCACCAACGCCGCGCGTCCTCGCGACTCCCCTTCGCGTAGGCCAGCAACAAGCGCATCCGAGCGCTCGCAGGTGCGCCTGCGAAGTGGCGATCGAGTTTGGCGAGTGCGAACACGCGCTCGCGCGTACCGACGCGACGCCCCACGCGCGTGCGCTCGAAGTCGATTGCAAGGAGCGGCGGCTCGCGGTGCTCGTTCCAGAGGAAGTTGTTGGGTGCGAGGTCCTGCTGATGCACGCCGGCGTCGTGCATGCGACGCACCAGCGCGCCGAGTTCGCGGGTCCAGGCGCGGCGCGAAGTGGCATCGTCGGATTCTTCGGTCCAGACGCACAGCAGGTCCTTTGCGTCAGGCAACCAGCGCACCAGGCCGTAGCAGCGCTCGAGAAGTCCGTGGCTCCGCACCTCGCCCGCTGCAACTGGAATCGGTGTGGCGATGCCTCGCGCGGCGAGCACCATCGCGCGGGCCAACTCCGCTCGCGCCTTGCCTCGCCGCAGTCGGCGCCACGGCGCGAGCGTGCCGTAGTGGGTCACCTTGAGCAGGTAGTCGGGCGCCTCGCCTTCGAGCGCGAGCAGGAAACTCTCCTTGCGACGACTGCCCTTGCGGTTCCGTGCGCCTGCCTCCAATGCAGCGCTCGCCGCAATGACCAGCGTCCGCAGACGCTCGACGTCCATCGCAGGACCCACCCACCAGCGAACGTCGGCGAGCGCGAGCGGAGTGGATTCGCCCATGGCTCCGATCAGCGCCGTTCGATCTCGGCGAGAGTCATGCCGATGCGGGTACCATCCGGCGCCTCGGCATCGAGGCGGAGACGCCGCCGAGTCGCGAAGTCGCCGAGACGGCGCGCATCGTCAGAGCCCGCCGCGACGTCGCCGATGCGGAGCTTACCGCCGGCAAAGTCGACTTCGGGCAGCGACCCCGGGGCCGCCGTTGCATCGCCGATGCGGAGCCGCCCACTGACGATGTCGAACGCCATCGGACCCGCTTTCAGCTCCTGCTCGATGTCGCGCTGGGGCGTGTCGGAACGGGGTCGCTTCGCGGTGTAGGAAACGAACACTGTACCGACGACATTCGGCTCCTCGGCCCCGAGATCGTCGTGGCAGCGGCTGGCACCGGCGGCGGCGATGTCGAAGAACTGGATCCGGTCGACGCGCTGTGCAGAACTTCGCGGACCCGGTCCGATCACGATGCGGCGCAGACCGCGTTGCGCCTCGTCTGCGAAACGGCAGATCACCGGAGACGCGTAGGCTCCACGCGCCCACGCGAGCGCGAGCTCGACCGCGTCGGGACCCGCCGTCGCACCCGGCTGCGCGAGCGCCGGTGCTGCGGCGAGCAGAACCGCGAGCGCGAGCAGGGTTGTCGTAGCGGGGCGCGGCATGGCGGCGGCAAGCTATCACCCGCAGCCCGCGATGCCGAGGTCTCTTGACAGCCCACGGCCCGCTGACGCACGGTCGACGCATGCACTGCGGCGCCTGCGGAACCGCAATCGAAATCGCCAGCGGCGAACGCATCGCGTTTCGCGACTGCTGCCCGCATTGCAACGGCGACCTCCACGCCTGTCGCAACTGCGATCATCACGAGCCCGGCGCGTACAACGAGTGCCGGGAGCCGAACGCCGAGCGCGTCTCCGATCGCGAGCGCGCCAATCGCTGTGACTGGTTCGCGCCGCGTGCGCGTGCGGCGTCAGCGGAGCACGACTCCAGCGCGGGTTCGCGAGCAGCACTCGATGCGCTCTTCCGGTCGAGAAAGCCGTAGCGGGCAACACGTCGTCAAGCGCGACGCCACCCCGCCCGATAGGGGAGAGGTGCATGATCCCCGCGCCAAGGACACCTGGACGATCTTCAAGATCATGGGTGAGTTCGTCGAGGGCTTCGAGACGCTGCGGCCCGTTTGGCCAGCCGTCACCATCTTTGGCGGCGCGCGCGTCCAGCGCGAACACCGCTACTACGAGGAAGCGCGACGCGTCGCCGCGGCGCTCGCGAAGGCCGGATTCTCGATCATCACGGGCGGCGGCCCCGGGCTGATGGAGGCCTGCAACCTCGGCGCCGTCGAGGCGGGGGGACAGTCGATCGGGCTCAACATCAAGCTGCCGTTCGAGCAACGCGTCAACGAGCACGTCGAGACGGGCCTCGTCTTCGACTATTTCTTCGTTCGCAAGGTGATGTTCGTGAAGTACGCGTGCGGCTTCGTCGGGCTGCCGGGCGGGTTCGGCACGCTCGACGAAATCTTTGAAGCGATCACGTTGAAGCAGACACGCAAGATGCCGGGGTTCCCCGTCGTACTCTACGGCCGTTCGTTCTGGGAAGGGCTCTTCGAGTGGCTCACCAGCGAACCCCTGCAGCACGGAATGATTTCGACCGAAGACCTCAACCTGTTCCACATCACCGATTCGGCAGACGAAGTGGTGGAGCGGATCCGCGAGCACTACCGGGCCTACGAGAGAACGACCTCGCGCGGCAACGCGTCCTGACGCTAAGGGTCGACGACGAACTCGAAGACCGTGTGACCGATCTGGATCTCGTCGCCCGCTGCGAGCGTCGCGCTGCGCACGCGCTTGCCGTTCACCAGTGTTCCATTGGTCGACTCGAGGTCTTCGATCTCGTAACGCGCGAGATCGCCGTCGAACAAGATGATTGCGTGCTCGCGACTGATGCCCTCGTCGAGCAACGTGATATCTGTGGTCGGGTTGCGTCCGATCAGCGTCTCCTCGCCCGCCAGCTCGTACCGCGTGCCTTCGAAGCCACCGCTGCGGATCACGAGTCCCGCACGTTTCTCGTTCCCCTGGCTGGCCATCGCGGCGCCCCCAATCCACGGCGCTGCGAGCGCCGGCTCCCGCATCGGCGCGGCAAGGAGGCCGCTTGAGGTGAGGGCTCCCGCGCTAGAGACGCCGGTGGCGTAGCGCGGGGAGCGTCGCGCGGACTCGATCCTGATCGTCGATGTGACATTCGGCGAGCACGGGGCCGGCGCGATCGGGAGCCCGCGCGATCACGATGCCCCACGGATCCACGACCATCGATCGGCCGTAGGTGAGTCGCCCGCCCGGGTGTTCCCCGCACTGCGCGGGAGCCAGCACGAAGCACTGATTCTCGATCGCACGCGCGCGCAGCAGCACTTCCCAGTGATCGCGACCGGTCTCACGCGCAAACGCAGCGGGAACGCAGAGGAAGCGCGCGCCGCGCACGGCGAGGCTGCGATACAACTCGGGAAAACGCACGTCGTAACAGACGGACAGCCCGACGACGCCCGCCGGTGTCTCGAACGACACCACCTCGTTGCCCGGGGCGACGGTGTCCGACTCGCGGTAGATCTGGCCGCCCTGTGTCGAAAGGTCGACATCGAAGAGGTGGATCTTGCGGTAGACCGCGACGACCTCGCCGCGCGGTGAGATCGCAACGCTGGTGTTGTGGGCACGCGCGTCACCCGGAATGGTCTCGAGGAACGTGCCGCCGATCAACCAGACGCGGTGTCGCTCGGCCCAGCTTCGCAGCGAGTTGACGATCTCGCCGTCGAGCGACTGCGCGCAGGGAGCGTCGCTGCCTTCGCGGCGCAAGTAGGCGAAGTTCTCGGGCAGCGCGATCAGTTCAGCACCCAGGTCGGTAGCCTGCGCGACCCACTTCTCTGCGATCGCGAGATTGGCGGCAACCTCGTCGGTCGAGGTCATCTGGACGACGGCTACGCGCATTGGGCGGAGAGTATCAGTGTTCGGCGACGCGACTACCCGGCAACCCGCGCTCGATGCATATCAGAAGTCGTGGGACGCGCGCGTTCAGCGACGGAACAGCGACGGATCGACTCCGGTGCGCCGGATCACGTCGTAGAAGTCCTTGCGGTCCTTCTTCGCGAGTCGCGCCGCCTGCGAGATATTGCCGTCGCAGAGCCGCAACAGGCTCTCGACGTAGCGCGCCTCGAAGGCGCGCTTGGCGTCGCGGAACGACGGCACCCGATCCGCACGCGCAGCGAGCATCAACGCTTCGGAACTCACCGCGCCACCACCGGCAAGGCGCACCGCCTGCCGAACCCGCTCGCGCAGCTCGGCAACGTTGCCGGGCCAGGGCTCCTCGAGGAGCGCGGCGCGCGCCTCGGTGGCGAATCCGACCGGCTCGGAGCCCGCCTCCACCGCGAAGAGCGCCAGGAAATGCGCGGCGAGCGGAAGCACGTCCTCGCGTCGTTCACTGAGCGGAGCGAGTACGAGTTCCTGGTGCGAAACGCCGATCGGGTTCTCGCTGGAGCTTCGATCCGTCGTCGCAACGATGCGGGCGCGCAGCGGGCGTTCGTCGCCGTCCCCCTCTCGGCGATAGCGATTCGCCGCAAGCGCGCGCGACAACCCGGTGCGCACGGGCGCCGCCAACGCATCGATGCCTTCGAGCAGCAACGTGCCACCCGCTGCGCGCGCGATCGCGCCCTCGAATGCATCAGGAAGCGCCGGGTAGGTGCCGGCCGCGCAACCGAGCAGTTCGCGCGCTTGCAACGGCTCCGGCACGGAAGCGCAGTGCAGTGTCTCGAACGGTCCCGCCGCGACCGCGCTCCAGGCATGAACCGCGCGCGCGAGCATCGACTTGCCAGATCCCGCCGGGCCGCGCACCAGTACCGGCTGTTCGCTGCGCGCCGCAATCTGGGCGCGGTCGACGACGCGCTGGGTGAGCGGGCTGGCCGCGACGATGCGGTCTTCCCGCCGCCGTCCCGCCGGCCGCGCCATGCTGTCGAGACCGAGCGCGACGCCGTCGTGGCGCGCGCCTCCTTGCGCGACGTGCGTGATGGCAAGTTCGGACATGGTCGGACCCCCCCCGAGTACCAGACTGAATGGGGAGGCTATTGAGAAAGGCATGTCTTTGTCAATGAAAATAAAGGCTTGAGCGGCAATTTTGCGGGCGCCGTTGACGCTTGCACCTCCATACCGCAATCATCGGTCGCGCAATTCCAGTCGATTTTTAAACGGGAGACACCGTCGATGGACCTCGACCCGTGCGCTTCCCGCATCCACCGGCTTCCCGACGATCTCGTCGATCAAATTGCCGCGGGTGAGGTCGTAGAGCGGCCCGCGTCAGTCGTGAAGGAGTTGGTCGAGAACGCCCTCGACGCGGGCGCCGCGCGGATTCGCATCGAAGTGCGCGACGGCGGCGGGGCGCTGATCGCCGTCACCGACGACGGCTTCGGAATGAGCGCCGAAGATGCGCGCCTCGCGCTCGAGCGCCACGCGACGAGCAAAATCGCCTCAGGCGACGATCTGAATCGGATCCACACCTTCGGTTTCCGCGGCGAAGCACTGCCGGCGATCGCGTCGGTGTCACGGTTGCGGCTCCGGACCCGGGCGCGCGGCGCCATCGAAGGCTTCGAACTGCGGATCGAAGCGGGCAAGCTGCTGGACGCGCGCGCGGCGGGCGGCCCGGAAGGCACGCGGATCGAAGTCGCCGACCTCTTCGTCAACGTGCCCGCTCGCCGCAAGTTCCTGAAGAGCGCCACGACCGAATGGGGCCACGTGGCCGAGTGGCTGGCGCGCGCCGCACTCGCGCTGCCCGGCGTCCACTTCGACGTGCATCGCGACGATCGACCCGTGCTGTCCTGGCCCGCCGTGCGCGATCCGATCGAGCGCGTCGCCGCAGTCCTGTCCGAGCGGGAAGCGGAGGGACTCGTACCCGCGCGCGGGGAAGAAGGCGCGCTGCGGATCGACGGCTTCGTCTCGCGTCCTGATGTGCAGCGGGCGAATGCGGCGGGCCTTCACCTGTTCGTGAATCGGCGCCCTGTCCGCGACCGCCTGCTGCGCCATGCACTGCTCGACGCCTATCGCGATGTGCTGCCGCGCGGACGCTATCCAACGGCGCTGCTCTTTCTCGAGGTCCCGTCCGAGGCCGTGGACGTAAACGTTCACCCCGCGAAGTGGGAAGTCCGATTCGCGGATCCGGCAGCCGTGCACCGGCTCGTGGCTCGCGCCGTGCGCCAATCGCTCGAGCAGCGACACTGGATCGCTCCGCGTGGCGCATCGCCGCGGATCGCTTCTGCGGCGTCGTCCAACCGTGTCGGTGAAGGCCAGCCCGCGAGCGATTGGCACTTCGCGGGAGTGGGAGCGGAAGTCGTCAATCGAGCAGGGCAGGGTGCGTCGTCTTCGCTGTTCGCAGAACCGACCGCGATGGCTGCGGCGCCGGTTCGCTTCGCTGATCTGCGCCTGCTCGGTCAGGCGCTCGCGACCTACCTGATCGCCGAGACGCAGGACGGACTCGTGCTGATCGACCAACACGCGGCCCACGAGCGCGTCCTCTACGAGGGACTGCGCGCGACGTGGCGCGCAGGGGGCGTCGCGCGTCAGGCGTTGTTGCTGACGGAAACGGTAGAGCTCGCACCCGACCGGGTCGCCCGCATCGTCGCGAGCAAGGACGATCTCTTGCGCCTCGGCTTCGAGGTCGAGTCATTCGGCGAACGCGCAGTCGCCATTCGCGCGATCCCCGCGTTGCTCGCCGGACACGACCCCGTGTCGCTCTTGCGAGACATTGCCGATCAGCAGGGCGGTGGGCGGGGCGACGGGGCAGGGGCGCTCCGCCATCCCGACGCCGCCGACGCGCTGTTCGCGTCGCTCGCCTGTCACGCAGCGCGCCGCGCCGGGGAGCGTCTCGATCCGCGCGAGCAGCAGGCACTACTCGCCGCACTCGACACGATCCCGTTCGCACCGACCTGTCCGCACGGGCGCCCGGTCGCGGTGCCGATCGGACGGGGCGAACTCGAACGCCGCTTCGGCCGCGCCTAGCGGTAACCGCTAGCCTGCGGCGCTGTGTCCGAAGCCAGTTCCAGACAAGAGTCCGTCATCGTCGTTGCGGGTCCCACTGCCGCGGGCAAGAGCGCCATCGCGATCGATCTCGCGCTGCGCTTTGGCGGCGAGATCGTGAATGCCGACTCGATGCAGGTCTACCAGGGACTCGACATTGGAACCGCCAAGCCTTCGCTCGCCGATCGCGCACGCGTGCCACACCACCTGCTCGACGTCGTACCGCCAAACGTCGTGTACAACGCCGGGCGCTACTCGCGCGAAGCACGCAGCGCGGCCGCGGCGATCCATGCGCGCTCTGGGTTGGTGTTCTTGACCGGCGGCACAGGCCTCTACATCCGCTCGGCTCTCGAAGGCCTGATCCATGACGGCGATCCCGATCCCGAGCTTCGCGCGCAGCTCGAGCGCGAGGCGAAACGCGCAGCGGAGGAGGGTGACCCCAGCCGTCTTCACAGCCGGCTCCGGGTGATCGACCCGGACGCCGCGGCCCGGATCCATCCGAACGATCTGCGGCGCACCGTGCGCGCGCTGGAGCTGGTGACGCACGGGGGCGTCCCTGCGTCCCGACTCCGCGCGGAGCACCGCTTCAGCGACCGGCCGTACCGCACGCTGTTTCTCGTCATCGACCCAGGCCGGGACGCGCTCGACGCGCGCATCGATGCGCGCGCCGACACCATGGTACGCGCGGGCCTGCTCCAGGAGTGCCGCTCGCTACGCGATCGCGGATTCGGCTCGGCGCTGCGGCCGATGCAGGCGATCGGCTATCGCCACTTGATGTCGGTGGTGGACGGGCAGGACACGCTCGAAAACGCGCTCGCGGGAATGCGACGCGACACGCGCCATTTCGCGCGACGTCAGCGCACCTGGTTCCGCGCCGTGCCGGATGCGATCTGGCTCACGCCCCATGACATCGGCGCGATCGACTCCCGAGTCCGGGCGTTTCTCGAGACCAGCGACACGCGGGGCGACTGACTAGTCGCTCGCGGCTGCGAGGTAGTTGACGCCGAACTTCATCCGAAACGCGTCGGAGCCGACATCGACCCATGCGGGCTGCGTCTCGGGAAGGTCGTAGATCGCGCTCATCTCGCCGTCGAACGGGAGCAATGCGATTCCCGGAAGCAGCTCGATTATTCCTGCTACTCCGCGGATCACGGACGCACCCGCTTCGACGCCGAAGCTCCAGATTGGCGCGAAGAGCGCGTAGCCGTACTTCACCGCCTTGGTGTCGTCGCTGTCCCGCCACCGTTCGTAGGTGATCTTGGTGGCGACGAAGGGTGAAAGCGCGAGATCGAAGGGAAAGAAAATCAGATTCTGGACCGATCGGGCGAGCGTCTTCGCACCTGCGTGCGATACACCGGGCGCAGCTGCAACGAGCAGCGCCACGAGCAGAGTCAGTGAAGCAAGGCGGCGCGCAAAGCGGATCACGGCGAGTCCCCCTCCATCGTGCAGACGACGGGTCCCGCCCCCCGCGGCGCAACCCGCGGCAACCCTAGTTGCGCGTGGCGGCGATTGTCAAGCAAACTCGACGCTCTTCGCGGGCCTCGTCCGCTCTCCTGGCACATTTGATCGAGCGTTCCCACCAGTGAGCCCCATGCCGTCTCGACCCGTCGCTCCGCTCGTCGCCATCGTCGGGCGCCCCAATGTTGGCAAGTCGACGCTCTTCAACCGCTACGCCGGTCGGCGCCGCGCGCTCGTCGACGACATTCCCGGCCTCACGCGCGATCGCATCGTGCAGGCCGTCGACGTCGCGGGTCGACGCGTCGTCGTCGTCGACACTGCAGGCTTCGAATCGGCGGAGAGCGAAGGACTCGCTGCGGCCGTGCAGGCGCAAGCGCACGCGGCAGTGCGCGACGCCGACGCCATCTTGTTCGTCGTGGACGCCATTGCGGGATTGCTGCCCGAGGACGAATCGATTGCGCGCGAACTGCGCAAGAGCGACCGACCGATCGCGCTGGTCGTGAACAAGTGCGACACCCCGAAGCACGAATCGCGCGTCGCCGAGTTTCATCGTCTCGGCTTTTCTCGCGTGCGAGGAATCTCCGCGGAACACGGGCGCGGAGCATGGGACGTGCTCGAAGAACTCGTCGCAGAACTCCCGCCCGACGCGGGCGCGGCGGGTCCGGCGGATCCCGCCGCGGACGATCCGGATGTGTTCCGCGTCGCTGTGGTCGGTCGTCCGAATGTCGGAAAGAGTTCGCTGGTCAATCGAATGCTCGGCACCGAACGCATGGTGGTGTCGGATGAAGGGGGCACGACGCGCGATGCCATCGACACCGTGCTCGAGCGTCCCGACGGAACCTACGTATTGGTCGATACCGCAGGACTGCGTCGCCGTGGACGCCGTGACCGGACCGGTGAGCGCGTCAGCGCGCTGATGGCAGTGCGGTCGCTCGAGCGTGCCGAGATCGCACTGGTCGTCACCGACGCGGCCGACGGGTTCACCGATCAAGACATCACCGTGCTCGGACTGGCGCGAGACAGCGGTTGCGCCACCGCAGTGCTGCTCAACAAGTGGGACCTGGTTCACGAACGCGGCGCTTCGGAACGCGCGCGCGCGGCCGTCCTCGACCGCCTCCGCTTCGCCGCCGACACGCCGATCCTCGCGATCGCCGCGAAAACCGGACTGCGCGTCGACAAGATCCTGCCGCTCGTGCGCAAGCTCGCGAAGGCAGCACGCCGGCGCATTCCGACCGCGGAGTTGAACCGCTGGCTGAAGGCCGCAACCGACGCACACGAACCAGCCATGGCACAGCGCGGCACCCGCAAGCGTCCACTGCGTTTGCTCTACGCGACGCAGGTCGGCGTGCGGCCGCCCAGCATCGTGATCTTTTGCAGCGATCCGGCGGGCGTGAAGGAGTCCTACCTCCGATATCTCGAGAACGATCTCCGTGAACGGTTCGACCTCGGCGGCACGCCGCTGCGAATCCAGATGCGCAGCCGCCGCGAGAAAAAGGGCGTGCGATGAGCACCGGGCGAGGCCGCTACGCCGCCGTTACAATGCGCGCTCTTTTGGACCCAGAGGACGACAACCCTTGGCGAAGCAACACAAAGACGAGCCCGCAGACACGCTCGAGGAACTCGAGTCGGTCGGCGAGCGCCTCGTGCAGTGGGTCGGCGCGAATCCCGCGATCGTGCTCGGCATCTCGGGCGCGATCCTGCTCGGCGCGGCGAGCTTCGGCGGGTACCGGGCGTTCGCGCACGCGCAATCCGGGAAGGCGTCGATGGCTCTGGCCGCGCTGCACAGCGAGTTCGTCGCCGCGATGGGTGGCAAGGCGACCGACATCGAGGTTCCCGAGCCCGCCAATCCCGAGACGGCAAAGGCCGTCCGAACGGAGTACGCCGACAAGTACATTGCGGTCGCCGCGGAATGGAATGGCACCCAGACGGCGGCGCTGAGTCTGCTCGAGGCAGCAGAGCTTTTCGCGAAGCTCGGCAACCCGGATCGCGCGTTGGAGGTCTCGATCCAGGCCTCCGGACAGACGTCGCCGGACGCGCCGATTCGGGCCGTGATCGAGTCGCGAGTCGCTCAGCTCCAAGAGGCAAGGGGCGACTTCGAGGCAGCAGCCAAGTCATACGAATTGGTGGCCGCGGTTCCCGGCAATCCACTGCGCGCAGACGCGCTCGCCCAGGCTTCGCGCTGCTGGGCCGAGGCAGGCAAGGTCGAGCAGGCGCTGGCACTCTATCAGCGTTTGAAGAGCGAGACGCCGGATCTGAAACTCGCACCGCACATCGAGGCGCGACTCGAAGAACTCGAAGCGCGCGCCGGAGCGAGTGTGCCGGCTACCGCGGCGCTCCCGATCGACGCCGCGCCCGCTGCAAAACCGTAGGCGGCTCCAGCTAGGTTTGGCGGATCTGAATCGGCCGCCTTCGCGGCCCCGAGTCTCGTCGAGGCGAGTCCGAGTTTCCCGCACCGGAGACCCGACCCGCGACGTCCTGCGTACCTGCTTCAATCAAATGGCCGATAAGAATGATTATGTCAATTGTTCTCGGGACAAGCCGAGCGCTGATCCGAGCCTATGGCTCGGTCCCCTGCAGCATCGATCTCCGCTCCTGCTTTGCTTGATCCGCTCGCTGTGCTATTCGCGGGCGCCGATCGAACCCCCCGGCGAATCTGCGAAATGCAACAGCCGATCGATCAACTGAAGAAGCACTACGAAGAGTTCGGCCAGGGGCACGTATTTCGCTTCTGGAACGAGCTCGACGAGGCTGCGCGTGAAGCGCTGGTCAGGCAGGCGGCCGCCATGGATCTGGCCGAGCTGCAGCGCGTCCACGAGCAGACGCGTGCTCTCGCGAGCCCCGGCGCTCGGAATCTCGAGCCCGCGCCGGTCGAATGCCTGCCGGCCTACGGCGGCAATAGCGCTCGCCGCGCCGAGGCACGCGAACGCGGTGAGACGATGCTCGAAGCCGGGAGGGTCGCCGTCATGGTCGTGGCGGGCGGTCAGGGAACGCGACTCGGCTTCGACGGTCCGAAGGGAGTGTTCCCGCTCGGGCCCGTCTCGGGTCGTACGCTCTTCGAACTGCAGGCCCAGAAGATCCGCGGCGCGCGCCGTCGCCACGCCGCGCGGATCCCGTGGTACGTGATGACGAGCCCCGCGACGGACGCGCCGACGCGCGCCTATCTCGCCGAACGCAAATACTTCGGCCTGCCGCGCGAAGACGTCTTCTTTCTGTGCCAGAGCATGGCGCCCGCTCTCGACTTCGAAGGGCAGTTGCTGCTCGAGTCGCGCGGCCGCATCGCGGAGAGCCCGAACGGGCACGGCGGCTCTTTCGAAGCGCTGGCGGACTCCGGCGCACTCGACGACATGAGTGCGCGCGGCATCACCACGATCTCCTACTACCAGGTGGACAATCCGCTGATCCAGCTCGCCGACCCGGTTTTCCTGGGACTCCACGACCGCGTTGGCGCCGAGATGTCGGCGAAGGTCGTGCGCAAGATCGACCCGCTCGAAAAAGTCGGCGTGTTGGCGCGCGTCGATGGTCGCATCGGCGTCATCGAGTACACCGAGATCGACGACGAGCATCGCTACCAGAAGGACGCCACCGGCGAACTCGTCTACTGGGCTGGTAGCATCGCGATCCACGCACTCGACGTGGCCTTTGCGCGGCGTGTTGCCGCAGAAGCCGAGCGCTACCTGCCCTATCACGCATCAGCCAAGAAGATTCCGTTCATCGACGACGACGGCCGCGCGGTGAAGCCTGCCGAGCCCAACGGACACAAGCTCGAGCGTTTTCTCTTCGATGCGCTGCCCGCGGCGCAGCGCGTCGCGCTGGTCGAGGTCGCGCGCGAGGACGAGTACGCACCGGTGAAGAACGCAGAGGGCGGTGATTCACCGCAGACTGCGCGTGCAGCGCTCGATGCGCTGGCGCGACGTTGGCTGGCCGCCGGCTCGATCGAAGTGCCGACGGACCAGTGGATCGAGGTCGACCACGCACAGGTCGACGGAGAAGAAGACGTGCGCGCGGGCGTCCGACGCGCCCAGGACGCGGGTTTGCTA
This sequence comes from Deltaproteobacteria bacterium, assembly GCA_031362725.1. GTDB lineage: Bacteria > Myxococcota_A > UBA9160 > UBA9160 > PR03 > PR03. The sequence continues at coordinate 16,295 of JANLTC010000052.1, forward strand.
CTCGCGTCGAGGACGAAATAGATGGCGACCGCAAAGAAATCGAGCGTCAAATCCAGCGCATCGAAGAAATCGGCGAGCGTTGCGAAGAAGCCCGCCACCGCGAAGAAGCCCATCGCCACCAAGAAGGCGACGCCCGCTCGACCTGCGTCCAAGTCGAAGAGTGTTCTGAGAGCGGTAGCGAAGGCTGTCGCCAAAGCCGTTACGAAGACTGCGAAACCGTTGCCGCCGCCGACCCGGTCGGCGATCAAGGAGAAAGTTACGTCGGCCCCGCCCTCCCGCCCCGTCGCGACGAAGAGCGCGAAGCCGAAATCGAAGAAGGCGGCGCGCACCATCGTGGTGAAAGCCGGCACCGCGGCGGCAACAAAGCTCGGTACCAAATGGACCTGCTTTCGCTGCGCCGCGAAGTTCTACGACTTGAACAAGCCGCTGCCGCTATGTCCGAAGTGCAGCGCCGATCAGCGCGAGCGACCGAAGGTCGCGCCGACGCCGCCGGCGCCCGCGCCCCGCAAGCAGCCGCGTCCGATGGCTCCCCTGCTCGAGGACGAAGACGACGGCACGGTCCGCTACGAGGAAGACATCGATCTCGGCGTGCGCACCGAGACCGACGAGCCCGACGAGGAACTCTTCCCGCCCGGCGAATTCGAGGAAGACGAACCGTTCAGCGGACCCGAAGAAGAGTGATCGCAAGCGCGCCGAGCGGATCGCGTACGCGGGGATCCGAACGGACCCGGCGCAAACTCAGAACGTGACGAGCAACCGCAGATGGCGATCGAGAGCGGTCTCGGCGCCGTTTCGAGCGCGCAGTTCTTCTTCGACCCGAATGAGGTCCGCTTCACGGACCGAAAGCTCGGCGCCTGCTTCACGCACGCGACCGCTGTTCTTCTGCACGGCTTCGAACTCTCGAACCTGCTCGTCGAAGTAGGCCCGATCGCGCGCCTCGGCACGCTGGTTCTTTCGCGACGCGTACGCCGCCGAGCGCGCCGCGATCTCCTGTCGATAGGCCTCGGCGAGCGCCTCGAGATCGCTCGTCGAATAGCCGTGCATCGGTCGCGCCGATGCCGCCTGGCGCTCGGACGCGAGGTTGCGTTGGTAGTTCCAGGCGCCCACCGCCGCGAGTGCGGCGACCGCGATCAACACGACCAAGAGCACGCCACCAGTCTGCTTCCGTCTCGGATCCATCCGCACACCTCAACGACCTTCCCCGCGCGCCGACTCCTCAACTCTGAAGCTCGGGATCGCGCCAGGGACCGGGTTCTCGTTCGCGGAGGAACGCTTCGAGTTCGCTGCGCGTCGGCAGTTCGCCCTGTGCCCCGAAGCCGCGACAAGCGAGAGCCGCCGCTGCATTCGCGCTGCGCAGGAGTCGCTCTCCCGACAACCCCTCGAGGACGCCCCACGCAAACGCCGCGTGGAAGACATCGCCAGCCCCGGTCGTGTCGCGCGGCGCGATCCGGAACGCGGGGCTCGCGATCTCGCGATCACCGAACCGCGCGAGGCAGCCGCGATCACCGAGTGTGGCGACGGCCATCCGGGCACCGAGCTGCACGAGACGGTCGAGGCCGCCCCGAATCGTTCCATCTCGCGCAAGCGTTTCGGCGAACGAGCGCGACACGAGAGGGAAATCGACGACCGCGAGCAGCGCCTCCACACCGGGGCCCGGCGCATCGACGTCGGCGACGACCGGGATACCGCCGGCGCGCGCGAGGATCGCGGCGGCGCGCGAAGTGGCTGGATCTTCCGCGTCGACCAGCAGGCAACGCGCGCGCGCGATGCGGGCTGCGGGGACGTCCGCGACCGTCAGACACAAACGCGGATCGCGATGACCGAGTACGGTGCGTTCGCCGCTGGCCCGATCGACGAGGATCACCGCGAGTCGCGTCGTCGCAGCGGCGACCCTCCGAACGCCCGCGAGGTCGACGCCAGCCGCCGCGAGCGGTGCCAGTACGAAGTCGGCGATCGCATCGCTCCCGACCGAACCGACGTAGGCGGTTCGAAGGCCGAGGCGGGCGGCGGCTAGCACCGCCGTCGCAATCTGCCCGCCCGGAAGCAACTCGTAGTCGAGCATCGCGGCCTTGCCGCCGACGGCAGGAATCCCATCGACCCGGCAAACGTGGTCGATCGAGCACTGCCCGATCCCCACCAGGTCGAAGTCTTCGCGCACGTCGGAATCCGAACTCATGGATACAGCGCCCGGTAGACGTGGAAACTGCGCAGCACACGTTTCGCGTAGCCACGCGTCTCGTCGTACGGGATCGCTTCGACCCATTCCTCCGGCGGGAGCGCCGTGCCACGTCTCCAGCCGGCGACCGCTTCGGGTCCGGCGTTGTAGCTGGCCGCGACTGCTTCGAGCGCACCGTCGAAGCGTCGCGTGAGTCGATCGAGATAGAGCGCGCCAAGTCTCAAATTGAGATCGGGGCGCACCAGTTGCGACGGGGAGAAGTCCGTGATGCCGGCATCGCGGGCAAGACGCGCCGCCGTGTCGGGCATCAGCTGCAAGAGTCCGAGCGCGCCGCTCACCGAAACTGCGTCGGGCCGATAGCCACTCTCCTCGCGCAAGATCGATGCGACGAACCAGGGGTCGACCTGCGCAGCCTTGGGCAGCGCGCGGCGACGCTCTGCCGCGAACGCGTCCGGCCAGGCGAGCCGCCACAACTCTCGTTGTCCGGGCGCAACGCCACGCGCCAGCGGCTCGGCGTACGCGCTGACGACCAACGTTTGCGCGCGGTGGAAGTCGCCCGCGGCGACGTAGAGACGCCCGACCTCCATGCGATCGTCCACGTTCGTCGCGCGCGCGGCGAGCGGTTGCAACGCGCGCATGCCGGCCTCGCGCAGGTCGGCCGCGAGGAGCACGCGCGCTGCGAACAGATCGCGCTCGCGAAGCGTCGCGGTGCCATCCGCGATCGGCGTGCGCGAACCCGGTGCGACCCTGGCGCGCGAGGCGGCACGCCAACCGTAGTAGCTGAATGGATACTCGCCGGCGATCGCGGCCAGCTCACGACCCGCTTCCGCGGCGTCATCGGATTCGAGCGAACGAGCCGCCCAGTAGCGAGCCGCGAGTCGATCGAGCGGATCCGTGTAGCGGGCGACCAGCGCGCGGAAACGGCGTCGCGCGGTCTCGCGCTCGCCACTCGTGTAGGCGCTCCATCCGAGACGCCAGAGCGCCTGCGTCGCAATCTTCTCGTCGGCACCGTCGATCGACGCGGCGAACAGGACGCGCGCACGTTCGTGCTCTCCGCGACCGTCGTACATCGAAGCGGCGAGAAACCGGGCCCAGCTGGAAGTCGCGCCTAGCGATTCGTTGCCGATCGCCTCGAGCTGCTCGATCGCTTCGCCCGCGCGCGCGGTGCGCGCGAGCGCGCGCGCCCGCCAGACGCGCGCTTCGGGATCCGCACCGAGCGCTGCGAAGCCGGCCTCGGCTTCGCGGTAGCGGCGCACGCGAAACAGACACTCCGCGCGGCGCCGCTGCGCGCGACTTCGATCCTCGCCTGCGATCCCCGCTGCCAGCGCGGCATCGTACGCCGCGAGCGCCATCCCACTGTGTTGGCGTTCGAAGAGCCGATCGCCGCGGCGAACCCGATCGGGCGCAGTCCGCAGCGGTCGATCGGCGCGCGTTTCCAGCGCATCGAGTCGGTGCCCCGCTTCGTCGCCCGCTGCGCGTTCGGCCGCGTCGATCCACAGCGTTCGCAGTTCGCTCGCCGCTGCGTCGATCTCGCCCGCGTCTGCGAGCGAGGCGGCGAGCGCGAGCCGGGTCGCATCGCCGTCGTCGTCGGGAGTCCGCGCCAGCGCTTCGCGCCACGCGGCACGCGCGCCGACGGCGTCGCCCTGCTGCGCGCGCGCGCGCCCCAACGCATCGAAGAGCGCTGCGCCGATCGTCGTTTCGGGCGCCCGTTCGAGCGCGCGACGCACGGATGCCTCCGCCTCCGGCGCGCGCGCGGCGGCAAGCCACGACTCCGCAGCAAGTGCGCCCGCATGATCGGCAAGCTCGGGAAACGCCGCGGCCGCCGCGTCGAAGCGCTGCGCTGCGACCGCGTTCTCGCCGCGTTTGCCAGCGTCCGCTGCTGCCCGCAGAGCGGCCGTTGCGCGCGGTCCGAGTTCGCCGGCGGGCTCCGTCTCGGCTGGCGAACTCCGTGCAATCAGCGTGGCGGCAGCGAGCGCGCACGCGCCCAGCACCCGCCGTGATCCGCTGCGCTTCCGAAGCCCTCCCATCGCGAGCGAGTGTGGGCGAGCGGCCGCCGCTGTCAACGCGAGCGAGACGCTCGCGTTGTCCATGCCGGAGCGGTCGGATAGCTTCCGCGCGCCTTGCAGCCGCGCCGCGCCCACGCCAGCTCGTTTCTTCCGTGCTTGGCGCTTGCGCTGGCATCGATCGCGGCCATCGCGCGCGCACAGGCGCCCTCCCCGCCTGCGATCACGCCCGTTCCGGTCGCCGCGCGGCAGGGACTGTGGGTCCCGTGCGAGGGTTCCGTGCGGGTGCTCGATGATCCCGCGCGGATCCCGAAGCTGATCGCCGACGCGCGCGCACTCGGCACCACCGATCTCTTCGTGCAGGTCTATCGCGGCGGACGCTCCTGGTTCGATTCGGATCTCGCCGATGCCACGCCGCATCGCAACACGCGCGTCCCCAACGGCAAGGACACGCTGTCGCAACTGCTCGATTCCGCCCACGCGAACGGTTTGCGTGTGCACGCCTGGATGAATGCGCTGTCGCTGTCCGAGAATCGCAATGCGGCGATCCTCGCACGCCTCGGCCCCGATGCCGTGCAAGTCGATCGACGCGGTCGCTCGGTGCTGGCCTACCCGGACCTCGAAGTCCCCGCACCGGACCGCACGTACTACCGGATGGGAACGCGCCAGGTGTGGCTGGACCCAGCGGCCCCGAGCGTGCCCGACACACTCGCGGCAATCGTCGCGGAACTCGTCGCGCGGTACCCGTCGCTCGACGGCGTCCACCTCGACTACATCCGCCATCCCGACGTGCTGCCGTTCTCGCCCGGTTCGCGCTTCGGCGTAGGACTCGACTTCGGTTACGGCGCGGCCTCGCGCGCGCGTTTCGAGCGCGAGACGGGACTCACGGCACCGCAAGGCGATTCGCTTGCCAACGCCGATCGCTTCGACGATTGGCGTCGCGATCGCGTGACCGACGTCGTGCGCCGCGTCGGTGTAGCCGCGCGCACCGCGAAACCGTCGATCGAAGTGTCGGCCGCGGTCTGGGCCTACGCAGATCGAGCCTATCTGTCGATCTTCCAGGACTGGCGCGGCTGGATCGAGGCGCGGCTGGTCGATTTCGCGGTGCCGATGGCATACACGACCGACGACCGGCTGCTGCGCTATCTCGCCGCCGCGACCGTTGGGGGCGTCGGTGGCGATCGTGTCTGGCTCGGCCTCGGCTCGTGGCTCTTCGCGAGCGATCCGGCGCGTGCCCGCACCCAACGCGAGCTGGCGCTCGCCGTGCATCCGGCCGGCATCGCGCTCTTCTCGTACGACGCGATCGCCGACGCGCCCGCGCTGCGCGCCGCGCTCTCGCAGCGCGAGGCCACGCGGTGAATCTCTCGCTCGACGATTTCGACTACACGCTCCCCGCGTCGTGCATTGCGCAGGCCCCGGCGGCCGAGCGCGAATTGGCTCGCTTGTTCGTGCTCGACCGTGCGACCGGCGCCCGTAGCCACGCGCAGATTGGAGATCTGCCGCGACTGCTGCGCGCCGGCGATCTGCTGGTGGTGAACGCCACGCGCGTGCTGCCGGCTCGACTGCGCGGCGAGAAAGCGACCGGCGGACGCGCCGAAGTGCTGCTGCTCGGTCCCACCGGAACGCCGGGTCACTGGCGCGCGCTGCTGCGGTGTCGTGGCCGCCAGCGCGTGGGCCTCACGCTTCGCTTTGGGAGCGGCGACGATGGCTTCCCCGCCGAGATCGCCTCGATCGGAATCGACGGCGAGGTGGTGCTTTCGATGGCGCCCGACGTTTCGCCGTACCGCGTCGGCGAGGCACCGCTGCCGCCCTACATCCGGCGCGATGCAGCGCGGTCCGCGGATCTCGACCGCTATCAGGCGGTCTTCGCACGTGTGCCGGGAGCCGTCGCCGCGCCGACGGCCGGTCTGCATCTCGGAACCGCGCTGCTGCACGCGATCGAAGCCGCCGGCGTCGAGCGAGCCGAAGTGGTGTTGCATGTGGGCCCCGGCACCTTCCGGCCGCTCCGCGAAGCCGATCTCGCAGCGGATCGATTGCACCGCGAGCGCTATGAGCTTCCGCAGGCAACCGCGGCAGCGATCGCGCGCACGCGCGCCCGGGGCGGTCGGGTCGTGGCCGTGGGCACGACGACGACGCGCGTACTGGAAAGCTGCGCGACCGAGGATCGCGGCGTGCGCGCGGGTAGCGGCGAGACGGACGTCTTCCTGCGACCGGGCAGCGCGTTCCGCGTCGTCGACGCGCTGCTCACCAACTTCCATCTCCCGCGCTCGTCCCTGCTGCTGTTGGTCGCAGCCTTCGCCGGGCGCGCGTTGATCCTCGATGCGTACGCGGACGCGGTGAAGCTCGGCTATCGGTTCTATTCGTATGGCGACGCGATGTGGATCGAGTGAGCAAAGCCATGCGCTCCGGTTTCGGATTCACGATCCACCACCGCGACGGTGCGGCCCGCGCCGGTACGCTGTCGACGCCTCACGGTGACGTCCCGACGCCGGCATTCATGCCAGTCGCGACCTATGGCGCCGTCCGCGGCGTCGAGGCCGCAACACTGCGCGCGATCGGGGCTCGCATCGTACTCGCGAATACCTATCACCTCCACGAGCGTCCCGGCGAGGAAGTCGTCGCGAGCGTCGGCGGCCTGCATGGTTTCAGTGGCTGGCGTGGGCCGTGGCTGACGGACAGCGGCGGCTTCCAGGTGACATCGCTGTCGGATCGCGCCGTCGTGACCGAGAACGGTGTCGCCTTCGCCTCCACGCGCGACGGATCGCGCCGCGAGCTCACGCCCGAGCGCGCCGTCGCGATCCAGGAAGCGCTCGGTGCGGATATTGCGATGGCGCTCGATGAGTGTCGGCCGCTCACGTTTCTCGGCACGGATGTCGAGGATCTCGAGACGCGACGTCGTACCGAAGCAACGCTCGAGCGCACGTTGCGTTGGGCGGCGCGCTGTCAGCGTGCGCGCAAACGCGCGGGCCAGGCGCTGTTCGGGATCGTGCAGGGCGGCGTGTTCGCGGATCTGCGCCGTCACAGTGCCGAAGCGACTGCGGACCTCGACTTCGACGGCTACGCGCATGGGGGGTTGGGCCTCGGCGAAGAGGACGCGCATCGGGTGGAACTTGTCGGCGCCGCCAATGAGGTGTTGCCCGACGCACGACCGCGTTACTTGATGGGCCTCGGGCGGCCGCAAGACCTCGTCGCCGCGATCGCGGCCGGCATCGACCTTTTCGACTGCGTGCTGCCCACCCGCAACGGACGCCACGGCGTCCTCTTCACGTCGCAGGGCGTGCTCCGCATCCGCAACGCTCGCTTTCGCTCGGATCCCGAGCCCATCGATCCGCGCTGCGACTGCCCCGCCTGCGGCGAGCACAGCCGCGCCTACCTGCGCCACCTGATCCAGGAGAATGAGATCCTGGGAGCGCGGCTCGCGTCGATCCACAACCTGCGGTTCTACCTGCGGCTGCTGGAAGAGGCGCGCGCAGCGATCGAGGCCGGCGCATTCGAAGCCTTCGCGCGAACGGTCGCCGAAACAGCCGCGCGCACCGCATGAGCGGGTTGCCCTGCTAAAGCCGCGCGGCGTCTGCGCCGATTGCACGGCGGACCGATTCCGCAAGGGGGACGCGTGTCGCAGCCCGGCCCGCTCGATTGGAACTTGTTCGGCTACTTCCGGTGGCGGGTGGCATTCGTGGCCACCGCGATCCTCGGAGTGGCCGCGGGAGGCGCCGTCGCGATCGCCCACGCGACCGGTGATACAGCGACCGCGGGCGGCTTCGCCGCCGCCGCTGCGCTGGTCGGTGCGGGAGGCCTCGTGCTGCTGTTGCAGCGTGCACTCGCCCCGCTCAACGCGGCGCTGCGTATGCTCGCCCGACTCGCCGAAGGCAACGTAGCGGCCCGTGTCGATGTTGTCCGGATGGGCCCATTGGCGCCCGTTGGTGCGCTCGCCAATCGCATCGCGGAATCGTTCAGCGGCGTCGCCAGTCGGCTCGATGACACCAGTGAGCGGATGACGCAACTGCCAGAGCGCTTCCAATACGGGATCGAGCAGATCGAGCAGGCCTCGGACACACAGGAGGCGGCGGTCGAGGAAACCGCGTCGCTGATGGCCGACATCAATGCGTCGATTCGCGGTATCAACCGCGAGGTCGAGAGCCTCTCTACCGTCACCGAGGAAGCCGCTTCGTCGATCCGGGAGATGGGTTCGTCGATCGAGGAAGTAGCGCGCAGCGTCGGCGAGCTACACGGCTCGGTAGACTCCTCCACCGCCTCGATCCACGAGATCAGCGCGAGCATGCGGCAGATCTCCGAGAGCGCCGATGCAGTCGAAGCGATGGCCGAGGAGTCGGCAGCTGCGATCACGCAAATGGATCGCGCGATCCAACAGGTCGGCGAACATGTGCGCGAGGCAGCCGTGCTGACCGATCGCGTCAGCCAGGAAGCCGAGGATGGGTCCTCGGCGGTGTCGGCGACGATCGACGGGATCGAGACGATTCGCTCGCTGACGCGCGACGCCCGCGATGTGCTCGAAAAGCTCGCCGAGCGGATCGCGGAGATCGGCGAAATCCTGACCGTGATCGGCGGCATCAACGAAGAGACGAACCTGCTGTCGCTGAATGCCGCGATCATCGCCGCGCAGGCCGGCGAGCAGGGGAAAGCATTCGCAGTGGTGGCGAACCACGTGAAGACGCTCGCCCAGCGCACCAAGGGCGCCACGCAGGAAATCGGCCGCCTGATCAGCGCCGTGCAGGACGAGTCGCGCAACGCGGTACAGGCTATGGGCAGCGGAATCGAGGCTGTCGAGACCGGCGTCGAGCGCTCTCGGCGTGCCGGTTCTGCGCTATCGGCGATTCGATCGTCGGCTCACGAGGCGAGCGAGCGCGTGGCGGAGATTGCGCGCGCGGCCACCGAGCAGTCGCGCAACTCGGCACACGTCGCCGAAGCCGCGCAGCGCACCTCTGCGATGGTCCAACAGATGTCGGGCGCGCTCGGCGAGCAGCGTCGTGCGGGCGAGAACCTGTTGCGCAACGCAGAGGCGGCGCTCGAACTCTGCCGTCATGTACATCGCTCCACCGAAGAGCAGCGCCAGAGCGGTCGCTTCGTGCGCGACAACATCGCGTCGATCACCGAGATGATCCGTGCCTTCCAGGAGAACACCGCCGCGCACAGCCGCGCCAGCGATCAGGTGTCGACGACGGCGGCGCACATTCTCGACGTCAACCGCAAGACGACGGAGGGCCTGCCGGCGCTGCACGCGCTGGTAGCGGAGCTTCGCAGCGAAGCGGGTGAGTTGGCCTCCGCACTCCGCTACGTGAAGCAAAGCTAGGCGACGCGCAACCCTTCGACTGCGACTCCCAGCGCGGCGCGGTACGGCAGCGTTGCGCCGAGCATCGCAGGCAGGATCTGCAGGCACTCCCCGAGGAAAGGCCACACGCGCGCGCGAACCTGCTCGCGAATCGGTGCGAGCGCGAGTTCCTCGCCTGCCGCGACGGCGATCGTGCCGAGCACCACGGCCTGCGGCGCGAATCCCATCACGATCCAGACTATCCCGCGCGCGACGTAGTGATTCCAGCGTGCGAGTTCCGCGAGCGCAAACGAGTCTCCCACTGCGGCGGCCTCGACGATGTGCTCGGGCGTCACGGCGTCGCGCGACCCGGCGCGGCGTGTGGCGCGGCTTTCAGGCGGTGCGATCCGCCGCAACCGTCTCGTCCAAGCTGCGCCGCCGACATACGCTTCGAGGCAACCGCGCAGGCCGCAAGAACAGGGCTCGCCGTCCCACTCGACCGGCGCGTGTCCGAACTCACCTGCGCTCGCGAGCACGCCCCGGTACAGGCGGCCGTCGAGGATCAGCCCGCCGCCGACTCCCGTCGACATCGTCAGGTAGACCACGTGGTCGAAACCGCGCGCCGCACCGAAATGCCACTCGGCGAGGGCCGCCGCGTTGGCGTCGTTCTCGACGAACACGGGCACGCCGAAGGCCTCGTGCAGCAGGTCGCGCACGGGTACGTCATGCCATCCGGGAAGATTCGGAGGGTTCAGCACGACACCGCGATCCGGGTCGAGCGGGCTCGGAACCGAGACGCCGATGGCATCGAGATCCTGCTTCGAGACGCCCGCCTCACGTATCAGGCGGCGCAGGTCTTCGATCATCGTGGCGAGATCGGTTGCGCCGCACCCAGACGGGGACGTCGCGCGCCGCTGCGACGCGTGCAGATTGCCGGCGGCATCACCGACCGCGAAGGCCACCTTCGTCCCGCCGACGTCGATTCCCAGCAACACGCCCATCAAAATCCTCCAGCGGCGCGCAACCCTAGCGCGCTTCTCAGGCAGCTCTCGGGGTTGACCGCGCGCCAGCGCTCAACCTCGGGCGCAGGGGCACCGATAGCGCGGACGGTGGGAAAGTCTTTCCGCCTGGAGGTGGCCGCATGCAGATCCGTCGTATCGCGATGCTCGTTCTCGGGGGCGCCGTCGCCATCGCCTCGTTGGGCTGCGCCGGCATGATCGACCAGGACACGATGTTCCACGATACCCAGAAGCGATACACACGCTTGATGCGATACACCGATTTCGACCGCGCCCGCAGCTTCGTGGCAGCCGACGCGCGCGATTCGTTCCGTGACCGCACCCTGGCGCTGCGCGACATCCACTTCACCGACTACGCGATTCAGCAGATCGACAATGGCAAGACGAGCGCGACTGTTCTCGTCGAGTACACCGGCTACCGCTCCTCGTCGCCGGTCGTCATCAGCTTCTCCGAGGAACAGCACTGGGAACTCGCGCAGAACGAATGGACGGTGCGCCCGACGCTGCAAGAGCACGCGCCGTGAGCGCAAGCCTCGCCATCGAGAGCGAGGCGATCGTCCGGCCACGCCGTACGATTCTGGTGGTCGATGACGCCCCGCTGCTGCGTGAGCTCGGCGCGCTCTTCCTGGCACGCGCGGGTCGCGTGATCACCGCAGCGAGCGGCGAAGAGGCGCTCGCGGTCGCGCGCCTCGAACAGCCGGACCTGATCGTCGCGGACGCCCGGATGCCCGGCATCGACGGCGTCACGCTGTGCCGTGTATTGAAGCAGGACCCGCTGCTCGGCGCGCCGCGTATCGTGCTGCTCGGTGCCACAGGCGACCCCGACGAACGGGAACGCGCGGTTCGCGCCGGCGCCGACGACCTGCTCCCCAAGCCGATCGACCGCGTGGCGCTGCTCGAGTGCGCACGCCGACTCCTCGCTGACGCACCGCGCGGTCTGCCTCGAATCGCGCTCTCGGTGCCAATCCAGATGCGCCACCGCCGCGACGAATGGAACGGCCTCGCCCGCAACCTTTCACGCGGCGGGATCTACGTGGAATCGCGCCGCATCGTCGCGCCTTCGGGCGAAGTGGAGCTGACGATGCGACTGCCCGAGACCGAGGCACTCGTCGCATCCACCGCCCAGGTGATGTGGACCCGCGAACCTCCGGCCAGCGCGCTGCCCGGAATGGGACTGCGGTTCCTCGCGCTCGACGGCTTCACCGCGCGTGCGCTCACCGAGTGGGTCGAGGAACGCACACCGCATCCACGCCCGAAGCTGGAGGAGTCTGCTCGATGAAGTCGCTTCTTCTGATGTTCCTGATTTGCACGACCACCGCGCTCGCGCTGCCCTCGCGCGCGATTGCCGAAGTCGCCGACGATGCGGAAACCGCAACCGCCGACGGAAGCAAGGAGGCCAACGCCGAACTCGCTAGCTGGGTAAAGAAGCTCGACGGCGCGAAGCTTCGCCTCGAGGTGGCCCAACAAGAGCTCGACAAGCTCACGAACGCCAAGGGCCGCGGCGCAACGCGGCGCTATCCGCGCGGCGATGCGAAGGCGAAGTATCTCGACAGTCTGAAGCAAACGCGTGCCGAGTACGAAGACGCGCGGCGCGCGCTGCCCGATCTCGTCGAGGAGGCGCGGCGCGCAGGCATCGCGCTGGGCGTGCTCGAACCGTACGAGGCGGCTGCCGAAGCCGCTTCACCCGCGGCGAACGCAGACGACGCCGCGACCGACACCGAGGCGACCGACATCGAGGCGGTCGACACCGAGGCGGCCGACACCGAGTCGGCCGAGGATGCGCCCAAGGCGGACAGCGCGTCCGAATGAACGCGCCATTCGGGTTGGGGGAGACGGGAGCGGAGCGGGCGCGTTTCTGAGGGGGGCCGCGCCCGCTCCCTTCCGTCCACTCGACCGCACGACGCGGACTAGTTCTCGTAGTCCGAGAGACTCCCGAAGTCCATCGTGTGATACCGAATCGGGGTCCGGGGCGTGACGCTCAGCACGCGATCGCCCTGGCGCGTCACGATGACCGTCTCCGTGATCGGCTGGCCCGGCACCCTGACGTGCTTGTACTCGGTCACGACCGGATTCGGATCGTTCGGGTCGATGGGAAGCGATCCGGTCTGGGTCGCATCGACGCGGTAGTGTCGATAGCTGCCGTCCGGCAGTCGGCGACGCTTTTGGATGTAGCGCGGCTGAGCCTGCCCGACGCCCTCTTCGACTCCGACGTCGTCCGTCTTCGCAACGTCCTCGTCGACTTCGTTCGCCGCCCGCAGCATCTCGAGGCGCACCTTCAGGCGCTTCTCGTACGCCGCAGTAGCGGCAGCGTCCGTCGGCGTGTAGCGACCGTAGCCGGCAAGCGCGTTCGTATCGATCTGATCGGTCGCTTTGCGATAGCGCTCGGGAACGCGCTTGACATCGTCGGTAAACGACACCGTCCCGTCGGCCGACTCCCAGCGATAGAGCTGCTCGGCGGACACGGGCGCGCTCGCGGCGCAGAACGCTAAAATCGAAGACAGCAACAGCGTGAACTTCAGCAACATCTTTCGTCCTCCACAACAGAGTTCTCTGTTGGGGAGTGACGGATTTTGGCACCTGGTGACGAGTTGCGGCACCTCGCACTGCGCACACCGAGGGCAAGTCCCGCGCAATGCGCGCGCAGTCGCGCGAGCAAAGCACCGTGCAATGTCCGTTTCAAGAAATGCGACGCCGTTGACAGGAGGATGCCCCGCCCTACCCTGCCGTCGCTTGTTGCGGGGTAGAGCAGCCTGGTAGCTCGTCGGGCTCATAACCCGGAGGTCGTGGGTTCAAATCCCACCCCCGCTACCAT
>JANLTC010000178.1:0-2582 GCA_031362725.1 Deltaproteobacteria bacterium
GCGCGCGCGAGCACGCTCGCGTCGATGCGCGGCGAGCCCCAGCCGCTGAGCAGGATCTCGGCGCGCGCGAGCAGCGGCGCGGCGCGCTCGTCGTCGAAGCGCGTGAGCGGCGTCGCATCGGGAACCTCCGCCACGGCGGCGAGGCGCGCATGCTGCGCAGGCGTGAACAGCGCGGGCGTCAGCGCAGGCGCCATCGCGAGCACTACGATCGGTCGAGCGCGCATACAGGGCCTCGTCGCGGGCCGCGGACGGTAGCGGAGTGCTCGCTCACTCGACCCGGAACAGGATGCGGCGGCGACTGTCGAAGAGCTGCCACAGAGCGGTGCCGCTCGCCGGGTCTTCGACGAACAGGTCGCGGTCCTCGAACTCGACGTGCGTCCAGGGATTGTCCATGCGCGGGTACTCGGTGATCGGCACGGTCTCGCCGCGCACGACGAGCGGTCCGGTCCACGAGAACTGCATCGCGCCCTGGCTCGGCGACTCGTACGCGACCTCGAAGAACGGCGCGCGCGTCTTCGGCGGCAATCCCGTCGTCACGGGTGTGACGGTGACCGCCGCGTCGTGGATGGCGCTCTGGAACGCCGCGAACGAGTCCCAATCGGAGTCACTGCCGCACTCGACGATCCAGACATCGTCGGGGCCGCCGCTCGCGACGAGATCGAAGGGCAAGGTCATGCCGTCCTTCGCGACGTCCGGACCGTGATCGACGAACTCGGCCATGCGCCACGAGTACAGCGCGATGTAGCCGGAGCCGTGGCGGCCAAAGGTCCAGTGGCCGTCGCGCACGACCTCGTCGAAGTGGTCCTGCGGGAAGTACGCGTGGGTGTACGGCTCGTAACGCGTGAGCGCTCGGAACGGCCCCGCGTTGACGACGGTGTATTGCGGCGCATAGAGATGGATCGCGACGTTCTCGTGCTGTGCGGTGCGCGGCTGCGACGCGGTCCCGGTCCACGATCCGGGCTCACCGTCGTTGTTCCAATCGAGTGTCTGACGCGGCGGGATGCCGGGGTGCGTGGTGAAGACCAGCGCGTTCGCGCCGAAGGTCGCTTGCCACGAGTGGTACTGGTTGCCGCGCGATCCCTTCCGGTAGTCCTGCGCGCTCGACAGCATGAAGTCGGGCGTCCGGTAGGTGTAGGTGTTGACCTCTTCGAGCAGCCCGGCGGAAGCTGCGTGTGGCAGTGCAACCGCGGCGATCTGCGCGAACGCGAGCGTGCCGACGGCATCACGAATTTCGAGGAAGGGCTGGAACAGCGCCGACTCCCAGAGCCCGTAGGTATCGGCGGCCTCGAAGACCGACGGCAGCACCTGCCAGACCGTCAGCGCGCTCATCGACCAGAAGATCGGGAGGTTCGCCTCGTCGCGGAAGTCGAGGCCGTAGGGGCCGGGCGGCGGCGGGATCGCGCCGCTCTCGTCTACCACGAGGTCGCCGTTCTCGTCGACGGGCAACGGGGCAAACTCGTCGATCGGGATGCCCATGCGTTCGCGATCGACGAACGGCGCCTGGCTGCGCGCGATGTCGAGGATCACCTGCGGCAGCCGGTACTTCTTGGCACGCGCGAGCAGCGTCGCGCCGGGCTCAGCGCCGCCGTTGTACGGAAGCTCGCTGGTGTCGAAGAGCAGCTTGGTGAGCGCGTAGGTGTCCTCGTCGAGCGCGCTCATCTTGTCCTTCTTGTAGCTGCGACCGTGCGTCGCGCCGAAGGTGCCCTTGAAGCTGTTGAGCGCGATGTCGAGCAGGAAGCGGTCGAGCAGCAGCGCGGCGCCGTTCGCGATCTCTGGGTCCTGCGCGTACTCGACGAGCGTCAGCAGCGGCGTCACGTCCTTCTGGTAGTACACGTTCGAGTGCCACTCGTCGAAACCGAAGCGCGCCTTGTGGGCGAGCCAGCCCTCGATCAGGCCGCGCGCGTGCTCCATGTGCTCGACGCCGGTCATGCCGGTGGTCGTGAAGACGCGATCGGGAAAGGTCTGGCCGGCGAGATACTCGAGCGTGTGGAAGATCATCTGGTGGTTCTCCGACCAGTACCACATGTCGTCGGTGATCCCGGCGGGCGTCGGCTGCGTGTACCAGAACTTGAACGCGAGGATCGCATCCTCGGTCTTCTGCCACAGCACCGGATCGACGGCGGGATTGTCGCGATAGCCGAGCAGCGCGTTCAGCAGGTAGAGCGCGTCGAAGTCGCTGGTGTCTTCGAAGGTCGAGAGCTTCGTGAAGATCCCGGTCCACTCGTTCGGCCCGAACGAGCCGACGGGTGCGACGTAGCCCGGCTCCTGCTCCTCGCGCGCCATCTGCGCTACCGCGTTCAGCGGCCCGCCGCCGCTCCCGTTTCCTGTCGCGCGCTGGAGGTAGTCGAGACGGCGCGCCGCGAAGACGACCTCATCGACCGCGCCGGGCGCGAACAGTCCCCCGGGCGGCAGGCGGTCGCAGGCCGCGGTCATCAGCACCCCGAACGCGAGCGCGGCCAACCCGCCTTCATACCGCCGTCGTCGAATCGTCATGCATCGCTCCCAAAGTGGCGCAGCATCGAGGAAGTGCTGTCTTGCAGCCGTTCGGAAGCATCGCTGGCCTTGTGCTCGTCCGCCGCCGC
>JANLTC010000136.1:0-4562 GCA_031362725.1 Deltaproteobacteria bacterium
GACGCCGACAATCCGGCGGGCTATCTCGAGTACGCGCCGGTGTTGCGGACGGCGACCGACGCCCGCTGGGTCGCTGGTGCGCGGGGCCATGGGGTGAAGGTGATCTACGCGCTGTTGCGGAAGCTGCCGCCGGGGTTCGAGTACCGCGTGCTGTGGATGCAGCGGAATCTCGACGAGGTGATTGCATCGCAGCAGGCGATGCTCGCGCGCCGGGGTGCGCAGCAAGAGGGTGGGCTTCTGCACGCCCGGCTCGCCTCGGTGTTCGCGGCGCAGCTCGCCGAGACCGAGGGGTGGCTCGCGCAGCAGCCGCGATTTCGGAAACTCGCGCTCGACTACCGCGAGGTCGTGGCCGTCCCGGCCGCTGCCGCAAGCGCGATCGACGCCTTCCTGGGGGGCGGCTTCGCGCGCGATGCGATGGCGCGCGCCGTGGACCCGATGCGGTACCGCCAGCGGACGCAGTGAATGTGCAGGTGGACGGGGGCCCCCCGATCCCTCATCGTCAGGCGATGCTCGACGTCTTCCTGAAGCCCACGCGAGATCGCTCCGCGCGGCGGCGGCATCCCTGGGTGCTCTCCGGAGCGGTCGATCGCGTCGAGGGCGGCGAGGAGCCGGGCGCGTGGGCACGCGTGGTCTCCGCCGAGGGCGAGACGCTCGGCTTCGGGCATTGGTCGCCGGCGTCGCAGATCCGTGTCCGCTTGCTTGCGTTCGGCAGCGAAACGCCGAGCGACGATCTGCTCGCGGAGCGCATCACGCGAGCCGTCGCGCGCCGCACCGGCGATCCGCTGGTTGGCGACACCAATGCGGTACGGCTGGTGAACTCGGAAGGTGACGAACTGCCGGGCCTCGTCGTCGATCGCTACGCCGACATGCTCGTCGTGCGCCTCTCGACCGCCGGCATGGACGCGCGCCGCGAACTCGTCGTCGATGCGCTGCGCCGCGCGACCGGCGCCGCCGCGGCGTTCGAGCGACCCGACGCGCAGGCCGCACGGCGCGAAGGCATCCCCGTTCACCAGGGGCCGCTGTGGGGCGACCCGCCGAAAGACTCGATTGCGATCCTGGAGCGTGCGCGTTCGTATCGCGTCGACGTCGGCGCCGGTCAGAAGACCGGCTTCTATCTCGATCAGCGCGACGCGCGCGATCTCGTGCAGTCGCTCGCCCCGGGTCGCCGCGTCCTCGATCTGTTCTCGTACACCGGCGGCTTCTCGGTTGCGGCGGCGCAGGGTGGCGCGCAGTCGATCGCGTTGGTCGAGTCGTCGGCCGAAGCGCTCGAGGCGGCCGAGCGTCATCTCGAGCCGTGGGCATTGACGACCCAGCTGCGCTTCTCGCGCGACGACGCCTTCGGTTTTGCGCGCCGCGTCCCCGGCCCGTGGGACCTCATCATCGTCGATCCGCCGCCGCTCGCGCGCCGCTCGGGCGATGTCGATCGCGCGGCGCGCGCCTGCAAGGATCTGCTGCTGTGGGCGCTGAAGCGCGCCGCGCCCGACGCACTCGTGCTCAGCTTCTCGTGCTCGCATCACATCGGTGCGGATCTCTTCCGCAAGATCGCGTTCGGCGCGTCGCTCGATGCCGAGCGGCCGGTGCAGGTGCTGCGCGAACTCGGCGCACCGGCCGATCACCCCGTCGCGCTCGATCATCCCGAGGGTCGCTACCTGACGGGTCTGCTGCTGCGCGCATGAGCGATCGGGAAGCGATCGCGGGCAGCGGGCTCGGCTCGCCGAAGGCGAGCGCGGTCGGGCAGGGCGACCTCGTCGCGCGGGCGCGCGAGTTCGTCCTCGCGCAGGGCGACGCCTTTCAGCGTGCGCGCGCGACGGCCCTCGTCGATCCGCGTGAGCGCAGCACGGTGTGCGCGTTGCTCGGCGCGATCGACGCGGCCGAGAGCGCCGCAACCGCGCTCGAGGTGCTCGACGCGATCGGCTTGCGACGCGGCGTCGAAGTCGAGCGCGCCGTCGCGATTCTCAGCGCAGCGCAGTGCGACGATGGATCGTGGTCGCTGGCCGGCGTGAGCGGGGAAGACGCACGGGTCGTCACGACCGCACAGATCGCCGGGCATCTCGCAAAGACCCTGTGCGCGCGTCCGGCCGTGTTGCGCGCGGCGGGCGCATTCCTGGCGTCGCATTGGGGACCCGAGCGCGTGCAGGGCGGCGATCCGCGCGCGATCGCGGGCTTCGCACAGTGGTACGCGAACACCGACGACGCGCTGTCGGACGCGGCGCTGCAGTGGTGCGGCCGCGAACTCGAGCGCGGCTTCCGCAGCGGCGCGATCGACGCACTGGATACTGCGCGCGTCTTCGCGCTCTGCGATGCGCAGGCGCTGCCGGGCGCGCGGCTTTCGGCCGACGAAGTGGTGCTGTCGCTCGCCGCGGTGCAAGCGACGGACGGCGGTTTCGGCGCCGGCCTCGATCCGATTCCGCAGCGCGTCGAGGCGACCCTCGATGCGCTCGCCGCGCTCGCGCGCCTCAGCCCGCGCGCGTTCCGCTCCGCGTAGCTAGCCTGCCCCATTCTTCTGGAGAACCCCCGATGCTGAATCTCGCCGCCATCCACGAAGCGATCGCCGCGATCGCACCCGATCGCGAGTGCCTGATCTTCCGCGATCGCCGTTTTACCTGGTCGCAGACCACCGATCGCACGCGGCGACTCGCGTCGGTGTTGCGCGCCCACGGGCTCGGCTGCCATCGCGAGCGCTCCGCGCTGCAACGCGGAGCCCTCCCGCTTCAAAACTGGGAGAGCGGGCAGGATCACGTCGCGCTCTATCTGCATAACGGCAATGAGTATCTCGAAGGCATGCTCGGTGCTTTCAAGGCGCGCTGCGCGCCGTTCAACGTCAACTACCGCTACGTCGAGGAAGAACTGCTGTATCTGTTCGACAACGCGGACGCGAAGGCCGTCGTCTATCACGCGTGTTTCGCGCCGACGCTCGCGAAGATCCGCGACCGCCTTTCGCAGGTGCAGCTGTGGCTGCAGGTCGAGGATGAGTCCGGCGAAGCGCTGCTGCCGGGCGCGCTCGACTACGAACGGGCGCTCGCCGACGCCACGCCCGATGTGCCGGTCGGCCTCTCGTCCGACGACCTCTACATTCTCTACACCGGCGGCACGACCGGCATGCCGAAGGGCGTGCTGTGGCGCCAGGAAGACATCTTCCTCGCGGCGATGGGCGGACCGATCCCGCCGCGCACGCTCGCCGAGGCCGTGGAGCGCGGCCGCATCCCCGGTCCCCGCTCGCTACCCGCGCCGCCGTTCATGCACGGCGCCGCACACTGGGTTGCCTTCAACGTCTGGAGCGTCGGTGGCACGATCGTCGTGCACAGCGAGCCGAGCAAGCTCGATCCCGACGACATCTGGGCGACGATCGAACGCGAGCGCGTGAATCTGCTGACGATCGTCGGCGACGCATTCGGGCGTCCGCTCGTCGATCAGCTCGCCAAGAAGAAATACGATCTCTCGAGTCTGATCCTCGTTACCTCGGGCGGCGCGATCCTGACGGCGTCGCTGAAGGACGAGTTACTGCGCGCGCTGCCGCAGGTGCGCGTGCTCGACGCGCTCGGCTCGTCCGAGACTGGCGCGCAGGCGTCGCAATTCTCCGACAAGGACAACAAGGCGACGACAGGCGACTTCGCGGTCGCACCCGGCAACGTCGTGCTGAAGGAAGATCTATCGGGGCTCGTCGAGGTCGGCTCCGATGAGATCGGCTGGCTGGCGCGCGAGGGCAACATCCCGCTCGGCTACTACAAGGATGCCGAGAAGACCGCGCGCACGTTCCCGGCCGTCGGTGGCAAGCGCTACTCGGTGCCCGGGGATCGCGCGGCTTTCGATGCCAGCGGCAAGCTGCGCCTGCTCGGTCGCGACTCGGTGTGCATCAACAGCGGCGGCGAGAAGATCTTTGCCGAAGAAGTCGAGCACGCCGTGAAGCACCACCCCGATGTGTACGACTGCGTGGTCGTTGGCACGCCGCATCCGCGCTGGGGCCAGCAGGTGACGGCGCTGGTGAAGCTGCGCGAAGGCACACGCGGCGACGAGGAATCGCTGAAGAAGACTGCCGCAGAACACATCGCGGCGTACAAGCTGCCGAAGGTCTTCGTGTTCGTGGAAGAGATGGTGCGCGCGCCGAGCGGGAAGGCGGACTACCGCTGGGCGAAGGCGCGGGCGATGGAGGCCATTGGCTAGCGACCGCTACGGCGCGGGTTGCAGCGTGCGCCGAAGCCGCGTGACGTCGTATCCCTGCCCGCGCGCCTGCTCGACGATCCCCGCGTAGACCGAATCATCGAGCGCGCGCGTGCGCGATAACACCCACAGGTACGCGCGGTCCGGATGCCCCACGAGCGCCCAGCGATAGGCGGGGTCGAGCGCGAGCACCCAGTAGTTGCCGCGCAGCGGCCAGAAGAACTGCACCTTCAAGCGAGCGAGGTTGCCGGGCTCGGCGGGCCACGCGACTCCCTCGATGCCATTCCACTCGCCGTCGAGCGTCTTGTCGCGGCAAGCGTTTTCGACGCGAACACGGCCGTCGTCGCGCAGCGAGTAGGTCGCCTGCGTCGCCACACAGTCGCGCTGGAAGTAGGTCGGGAAGC
>JANLTC010000153.1:0-3007 GCA_031362725.1 Deltaproteobacteria bacterium
CCGGCGCGCTCGAGGCGGTGGGTCGCGCTGGCTATGACGCGGTGCTCATCGACCTCAACTACACCCGCGACACCACCTCCGGCGCCGAAGGCCTCGACCTGCTTGCGCAGCTGCAACAGGTGGACCCCGACCTGCCCGTGATCGTGATGACGGCCTGGGGCACGATCGAGCTCGCGGTCGAGGCGATGCGCCGCGGCGCGCGCGACTTCGTCGAGAAGCCCTGGGACAACGCCCGGCTCACCTCGATATTGAGGAACCAGGTCGCGCTCAAGCGCGCGCTGGCGCGTGGCGAACGCTTGGCCGCCGAGAACTTGCTGCTGCGCGGCGGCACCGAGCCGTTCATCGCGCAGGCGCCGTCGATGCAGCCGCTGGTCGAGATGATCCGGCGGGTGGCGCCGAGCGACGCCAACGTGCTGATCACCGGCGAGCCCGGCACCGGCAAAGGCCTGGTGGCGCGGCTGTTGCACGACAACTCCGCGCGCGCCGAGCAGGCCTTCATCGCGGTGAACATGGGCTCGATCCCCGAGACCATGTTCGAGAGCGAGATGTTCGGCCACATCAGAGGCGCGTTCACCGACGCCAAGGCCGACCGCATCGGCCGCTTCGAGCTGGCCGACGGCGGCACGCTGTTCCTCGACGAGATCGGCAACGTTCCCTACTCGCAGCAGGGCAAGCTGCTGCGAGTGCTGGAGAGCGGCGAGTTCGAGCGCATCGGCTCCTCGCGCACCCAGCAGGCCGCGGTGCGCGTGATCGCGGCGACCAACGCCGACTTGGCCAAAGCGATCGCCACTGGCGGATTCCGCAAGGACCTGCTGTTCCGCATCAACACGGTGGAGCTCAAGATCCCGCCGCTGCGTGAGCGGCGCGAGGACATCCTGCCCCTCGCTGAGCGCTACCTCGCGAGCCTCGCCAAGCGCTATGGCCGCACGCTCGAGGGCTTCAGTTCCGACGCCGAGCGCGCGCTGATCGCGCACGCCTGGCCGGGCAACGTGCGCGAGCTCGCGCACAGCATCGAGCGCGCGGTGCTGCTCGGGGCCGGGCCCCGCATCGACGCCGGCGACCTGCAGCTCGAGCCCGGGCGCGCCATGCCGCTCGCGGCCGCGACCATGGACCGCATGTCGCTCGAGGACGCTGAGCGCGTGCTGATCCGCGCCGCCTTGGCGCGCTGCGCGGGCAACGCCACCCAGGCCGCGACCGAACTGGGGCTGTCGCGCTCGGCGTTCTACCGCAGGCTCGAGAAGCTCGGTATCTCTTGATGGTCGCGCCGCAGCCGCACCTGCGTCCCGCGTCGCGCCAGCACGCCACCCGTTACGAGACGCGCATCCTGCTGCTGGCGCTCGGCGTCGGCGCGGTGCCGATCGCGGTGCTGGCGGCGGTGCTGTGGCAGCTGGACGCGCCGCCGGCGCTCGCCACGACCGCGCTCGGTGTGTCGTTGCTCGCCTGGCTGTTCGCCGCGCACCGGCTGCGCTTCGAGGTGGTCTACCACCTGCAGACGCTCGCCAACCTGCTCGAGGCGCTGCGCGAAGGCGACTTCTCACTGCGCGGCCGCCGCGCGCGCCGCGACGATGCGCTGGGCGAGGTGGTGCTCGAGGTCAACGCGCTGGCGCAGACGCTGCGCGAGCAACGGCTCGAGGCACGCGAGGCGAGCGCGCTGCTGCAGAAGGTGGTGGTCGAGTTGGAGATTGCTGTATTGGCCTTCGATCGCGAAGGCTCGCTCAAGCTCGCGAACCCCTACGGTGCGCGGCTACTCGCGAGCTCGCCGGAGGCGCTGGTGGGCAAGCGCGCTGCATCGCTCGGCCTCGCCGAACTGCTCACCGGCCCGACTGCATCGATCGTGCAGCGCACCTTCCCCGGCGGCACCGGTCGCTGGGATGTGCGCCACGCGACCTTCCGCGAAGCGGGCATCGAGCACCAGTTGCTGGTGATCAGCGACCTTAGCCGCGCGCTGCGCGAGGAGGAGCGCAAGGCCTGGCAGCGCCTGATCCGCGTGATCGGCCACGAGCTCAACAACTCGCTGGCGCCGATCATGTCGATGGCCGCCACCTTGTCGACCTTGGTCGCGCGCGATCCGCTGCCCGGCGACTGGCGCCAGGACCTGGGCTCGGGCCTCAGCGTGGTCGGCGATCGTGCCGGCGCGCTGTCGCGCTTCATGACCGCCTATGCCTCACTCGCCAGGCTGCCCAGCCCGAACCGCCGCGCGGTGGACCTGGCGCAGCTCGCGCGCCGCGTCGCGGCGCTCGAGACCCGCGCCGCGGTGCGCACCGAGGGGCCGACGCTGCGCATCGAGGCGGATGCCGACCAGATCGAGCAGGCGCTGATCAACCTGGTCAAAAACGCGGTGGACGCGAGCGAGGGCCAGGGCCGCGTGCTGCTGCGCTGGCGCGCGACCGGCGACGGCACGGTGGTCGAGGTCATCGACGAAGGCCCCGGCATCGCCAACGCCGACAACCTGTTCGTGCCGTTCTTCACCACCAAGCCGGGCGGGTCTGGCATCGGCCTGGTGCTGTCGCGGCAGATCGTGGAAGGCCACGGTGGCACGCTGACGCTCGAGAACCGCGGCGATGCGCGCGGCTGCGTGGCGCGGGTGAACCTAAGGTAGTCTCGACGGCGCCGCGCTGCGCGCGGTGGAAGGGGGGCTCGCGATGACTTGGCTCTACATCACCGGCGTCGTGATCATCGTGCTGCTCGGCGCGGCGATCTTCATCGACATCGGCATCGTCTACATCACGCTGATCATCGGCTTCACCGTGATCGCGATCCACGACATGCTGCAATCGAAGCGCGCGATCCTGCGCAACTTCCCCGTGCTCGGCCACATGCGCTACTGGATGGAGCAGATCGGTCCCGAGCTGCGCCAATACTGGGTCGCCTCCGACAAGGAAGAGCAGCCGTTCAACCGCTCCGAGCGCGCCTGGATCTACGCCACCGCCAAGGGTCAGAACAACTTCTTCGGCTTCGGCACCACCGAGATGGTCTACGGCGCCGGCTACCCGATCATCAAGAACGC
>JANLTC010000204.1:0-15474 GCA_031362725.1 Deltaproteobacteria bacterium
CGACGACCAGATGGAAGCCGCCGGTGCCCTTCATCGCGACGATGCCGCCGCTGCGCAGCATCCGGGCCGCCCGCTCGATCGGGTCGCCCGCGAGCAAGTCTCCGCTGGGCGACAGCGCGCAAAGTGCCGGTCCGCACGCCGGGCACGCGATCGACTGCGCGTGATGGCGCCGATCCGTACTGTCGTCGTATTCGCTGCGGCAGGCGTTGCAGAGCGGGAAGTGGCGCAGCGACGTGCGCTCGCGGTCGTAGGGCAGCGCCTCGATCACGGCGGCGCGCGGACCACAGGTCGCGCAGTGCGTGAACGGGTAGCGATGGCGGCGGCTCGCGGGATCGAACAGGTCTGCCAGGCACGCGGCGCAGAGCGGCACGTCGGGCGGGATCCGAACGCGTGCACCGATCGCGGCGTCTGCGTCGCTTGCGGTAATCGCGAAGCTGCGCGCGCCGCGCGATGGCTGGTTCGCAATCGCGATGTGATCGATCGACGCGCCGGACGGTGGCGCCCCGCGCAGCGCGTCGAGAAACGCATCGAGTGCAGCGCTCTCGCCCTCGATCACGATACGCACGCCATCGCCCGTGTTGCTGACCGTTCCGGCGAGATCGAGAGAAGTGGCGAGCCGTGCGGCAAACGGGCGAAAGCCGACGCCCTGCACCCGACCCGTCACATCGAGTTGTCGGCGCATGCGGCGCTCCATCAGCAGATCCGCGGCAACGGATCGCCGGCGGGGAGCAGCAGCAGTCGGCGCGTGCCAGCGCGCGTCCGCACCACGACGCGGGGCGGGCCCGATTGCACCGTTCCGATTCGCGCCGCGGATGCGCCGAGCGACTGCCCGCGCAGCGCCGCGAGCGCACGCTCGGCGTCGCACTCGGGAACGAATGCGACAAAGCGCCCCTCACTCGCGAGGAAGAGCGGATCGAGGCCGAGGACTTCGCAAACGGCGCGGACCGGCTCGCGCACCGGCAACGCCGACTCGTCGATCTCGATCGCGAGCTGTGCTGCGCTGGCGATTTCGTGGACCACCGCGCCGAGTCCGCCGCGGGTCGGATCGCGCAGACAGTGCGGATCCGGCACGGCTTCGAACAAGGTCTCGACGAGGCCGCCCAACCAGGCACTATCGCTGGTGATGTCGGTTTCGAGTTCGATGCCTTCGCGGACCGACAGCACCGCCGCGCCGTGGTCGCCGAGCGGACCCGACACGAGGATCGCGTCGCCGACGCGGACCCGATCGGGACGCAGCGCGCGGCCCGCGGGAACCCGACCGACGCCCGCGGTGTTGACGTAGATCCCGTCGCCCTTGCCCCGTTCGACCACCTTGGTGTCGCCGGTGACGATCGCGACACCAGCCGTCGCCGCGGTCCGTGCCATCGAGCCGACGATGCGTTCGAGCGTCGCGAGCGGAAGCCCTTCTTCGAGGATCAGTGCGCACGAAAGCGCGAGCGGCTGGGCGCCGCACATCGCGAGGTCGTTCAGCGTGCCGTGCACCGCGAGCGACCCGATGTCGCCGCCCGGGAACTCGATCGGGCGTACGACGAAGCTGTCCGTCGTGAACGCGAGCCGTTCGCCGCCGGGCCCTGCTGGGAACACGGCGCCGTCGTGACGCACGCCGAGCGCGTCGTTGCGGAACTGCGGCCAGAGCAGGGTTTCGAAGAGCCGCGACGAGGCGCCCGCGCCCGCGCCCTGCGCGAGCGTGATC
This sequence comes from Deltaproteobacteria bacterium, assembly GCA_031362725.1. Lineage (GTDB taxonomy): Bacteria > Myxococcota_A > UBA9160 > UBA9160 > PR03 > PR03. The sequence goes on from JANLTC010000204.1 coordinate 1,694, forward strand.
CGATCGGTCTCGGTCCGCGCCGGGCAGCTCGGGTTCGCGAGGGCCCCGACGTCGAGTTTCGTCGTCACGGCGCAAGGCTCGTCGCGCGGTAGTGGAAATAGGCGGCACAGGCACCTTCGCTCGAGACCATCGGTGCGCCGAGCGGGTGATCGGGCGTGCAGCGGCGACCGAACTCCGGACACGCCGGCGGCCGCAGCGCTCCGCGCAGCACCTCACCCGCGCGACACTCCCTGGGTTCGATTGCCGTCTCACTCGCAAGCCACGGGAAGGCCCGCATCGCGTCGAGCGCGAGATAGGGCGCTCGCAGCACCAGGCCGCCCCGCGGCAACACGCCGATGCCACGCCAAGGGCGGTCGGCGATCTCGAATACCTCTTCGAGCATCGCACGGGCGAGCGGATTGCCCGCGGGCCGCACCGCGCGCGTGTACTGGATCTCCACCTTCGCCGTACCGGATTCGAGTTGCTCGACGGCCATCGACAGACCTTCGAGGATGTCGACCGGTTCGAAGCCGGTGGCGACGATCGGAATCCCGAAACGTGCGGCGATCGGTTCGTACTCGGCCGTTCCCATGATCGTGCAGACGTGACCGGCCGCGAGGAACGCGTCGACGTGTGCATCGGGCGCGCTCGCGATCGCTTCGAGCGCCGGCGGTACCCGTACGTGCGACACCAGCAGGTGAAAGTTCGGGAGTCGCTGCTGGAACGCGAAGCGTGCCGCGGCGGCAACGGCCGGTGCGGTGGTCTCGAAGCCGACGGCGAGGAACACGACCGATCGCTCGGGCGTGCGGGCGGCGAGCCGGGCCGCGTCGAGCGGCGCATAGACGACGCGCACGTCGCCGCCGTGCGCACGCGCGCCCAGCAGATCGCCGCGCGAGCCCGGCACCCGCAGCATGTCGCCGAAGCTGCAGACGATGGCATCCGTCTCGATGGCGATGCGCCGCGCGCGATCGAGCGTCTCGAGCGGCGTCACACAGACCGGACAACCAGGCCCGTGCAGCAGCGTGATCTTCTCGCCAATCAGTTCGTCGAGTCCATTCTCGACGATCGAGTGCGTCTGTCCGCCGCAGACCTCCATCACCGTCCAGCGCCGGGTTGCGCGCCGGACGATGCGTGCCGCGAGCGCGCCGATCAACACCGGGTCACGAAACTCCTCGACCAGTTTCATGGCGCTGACTCGGACCGGGTGGTCGCCTCGGCGAGCAGGCGAAGCGACTCGGCCGCCGCGTCGGCGTCGATCTGCTGCAGCGCGATGCCGGCGTGCACCAGCACCCAGGCGCCGAGCGCGACGTCGGGCAGCGTCTCGATACAGATGCGTTTGCGCACGCCGCCGAAATCGACCGTCGCGAGCCGCATGCCGTCCTCGTCGTGCAGCGCGCGAACTCGACCCGGGACGGCGAGGCACACGCTAGGCGCCCTCGCCGCGCACCCAGGCGAGCCACGAATCGAGCCCGGCGCCGGTGCGCGCGGAGACCACGAGCGCAGGAAGACCCGGCCGCGCCTTCCGCGCACCGGCGATGCAGCGCGCGACGTCGAAGTCCACGTACGGGAGCAGATCGGACTTCGAGATCACCAGCAGATCCGCACCCGCAATCATCGCCGGATACTTCTCCGGTTTGTCGTCGCCTTCGGCCACCGAGATCACGACGACGCGGCGACTCTCGCCACACGGGAACGGTGCCGGGCAGACGAGATTGCCGACGTTCTCGATCCAGAGTCGGCAGACGCCCGAGATGTCCAGATGCCCGAGCGCGTGCTCGACGAGATGAGCGTCGAGATGGCACAGCGATCCGGTCGCCACCTGCGTGACGCGTGCGCCCTTCGCCGCGATCCGGCGGGCGTCGAAGTCGGTCGCGCAGTCGCCTTCGACGACCGCCTCGAATGCCGCTACCTCGCGACCGAACGCGTCGAACGTCGCTTCGAGCAGCGTCGTCTTGCCCGCGCCCGGCCCGCCGAGCAATCCGATGGCGTCGATTCCGTGGGCCGCGAGCTGCTTGGCGAGCGAAGCCGCATGCACACGATTGTGTTCGAGCAGCGAGCGCTCGACCGTCACCGTCCGACTTTCGTGATGGTCTTGCTCACAGCCGCATACGCCGCACATCAGATCACCTCCAGGTCGCGCAAAACGAGGTCGCGACCGCTGACGACTTCGATCCGCAGTGCGGCACCCTCCGCTGCGGTTCCGGCCGCACAGATCGGGAACGCAGCGGCGAGCGCTTCTGGGGCGACACCCGCGAAGTCGCCCACTTCGAGTCGCACGCCGACGATCCGGCCGCCACCGGCCTGGGCGAGATGCTGCTCGGCGAGCGCCAGCAGCGACAGGCAGAGCTTCACCTCGTGCATCGCATCAACTCCGGGCATCCAAGTCCGCGATTTCGCGCGCGAGCGCCAGTGCCAGTGCGGCCGCTTCGGGGAGCGCGCGCCGAACCGCCGCGCTGAGCGGATCACCCGGCCGGCGGGGACCCGCCTCGATTCCGACCCACTCGATGCGTTCGGCGGGGCGACCGAGCGTCTGGGAGAGCAGCAGCGCGCTCGCAACCCCGTAGCCGTGCGACGAGGTGGCCTTCGAGCGCGTGATCTCGGCAGCGCAAAGCCGTCGCACGCTGCCGATCGGCGCTCCACTGCGCGTCGCGTCGACGAGCACGATCGCGTCGAAGTCGTCCAGCACATCGAGCAAGTCCGGCATCGGCCGCTCGCAGCGCGACACCGTGATCTGGGCCGGCAACTCGCCGCGTGAGAGCAGTTCCGCGACGGCGAGACCCGCCGCGTCATCGCCGAATCCGCTTCCGACACCGATCACCCGGACGCGCATGATTCACTCCTTTCGATCGTGAGGGTCAGAAAATGCGTCGCGCAGGAGATACAAGGGTCGTAGTCGCGGATCGCCGCTTCGCAGAGGCGGCGCGCGTCGTCATCGGGGAGCGTCAGGATGCTGGGCGCGAGGGCACGCAGATCGGCTTCGATCTGCGCCTGGTTCTGCGAGGTCGGAGGCACGATGCGAATGTTGCGAACGAGGCCGTCGGCGTCCGTCTCGACGGACGTGTAGAGGATCCCGCGCGGCGCTTCGGTGGCGCCATGGCCGACACCGGCGCGCGGCGTCGGATCGGGCGGCGGCGCGAACGGCTCGAAACGCTCGATCACCGCGATCGATTCGTCGATCGCTTGCAGCACCTCGATGCCGCGCGCGAACACGCTCGACGCGGGATCTGGCGCGGCGAAGCGATGCGCGAGCATCGCGCGCGCGGCGGCCGCGCTGGGCGACAAGCGGTCGGCGTTCAGCGTCACGCGCGCGAGCGGGCCGACGAGGTATCGACCGCCGTCGCGACGCAGCCGTGCGTGCAGCGCGGTCGAGTGCGGCACCTGCGCTTCTTCGAAGGCGGTGTCCCACTCGAGGGCCGCCACGTCGACACCCTTCGACGACACGATCCGCCCCTCGCAGATTCCGTACTCGTGCGGGTGCCGCAGCGCCACCAGCTCGATGTCCTGCGGTCGCGACGGCACCGGTAGCGACGCGAACCAGTGCAGTAGCGCCTCGGCTTCGCCACGCGCGCGCCGAAGTTCGTCGCCGAGGTCGGTGAGCTCCGTACGCGTCGGAATCCGGTGGAAGCCGCCGATCTTCACACCGACCGGGTTCACCGAGCGCCCGCCGAGCAGGATCAGGATGCGATTGCCGAGCTTGCGCAGTCGCAACGCGCGCTCGACTTCGGGACGGTGCAGGCGCGCGATCTGGATGCCATCGTCGAGGTGCAGGAAGTCGGGTGCGTTGAGGAACGTCATGTGCAGCAAGTGGCTCTCGATCCACTCGCCCGCGTAGTAGAGGCGCCGCAGCGCGCGGACCTGCGGGTGCACCGGGGCGCCCCACGCGGCTTCGATCGCGTGGACAGCGCTCATCTGATAGGCGACCGGGCAGATGCCGCAGATACGCGACAACAAGTCCGGCAGCTCGCCGGCGCGACGGCCGCGCACCAGCGCCTCGAAGAAGCGCGGTGGTTCGTAGATCTCGAGGCGCAGATCGACGACGGCGCCGTTCTCGACGCGCAGGTGCAGGGCGCCTTCGCCTTCGACGCGCGCGAGCGCGCCGACATGGATGGTCCGCGACTCAGTCACCGGCGTTCTCCAGCGCATCCGCGAGCGTGCGGAACTCGCGGCGCCAACCGTTGATGTGGCGCAGCCGCCGCAACGCATCGGCGCGCGAGAGGCCCGACGCCTCGAAGTGCCGCACCAGAGACGCAGGGTTCGCGTCTGCGGCGGGTCCGAAACAGCCGTAGCAGTCGCGTCCCAGCGCGGGACAGATCGCGCCGCAGCCCGCGCGCGTCACCGGCCCCATGCAGGGAATCCCGCGCGACACCAGCACGCAGGTGGTCTCGCGGCGCTTGCACTCGATGCAGACGCTCGCGACCGGTAGATCCGGGGTGGCGCCGAGCAGCAGCCGGGTCAGCACACGAAGGACCTGTTCGCCATTCACAGGACAGCCCTGGATCTCCGCATCGACGTGTACATGCTCGGAGATCGGCGTCGAGGTCGCGAGCGTCTCGATCCACTCGGGATGCGGGTAGACCGATCGCTTCCAGCCCTCGACGTCCGCGCCGTTGCGCAGCGCCTGGATGCCGCCGCTGGTCGCGCAGGCGCCGATCGTCACCAGGAAGGTGGCCTGCTCGCGGATCTGGCGGATGCGCTCGGCGTCGTGCGCGGTCGTCACGCTGCCCTCGATCAAGACGACGTCCCAGGGGCCGTCGGTGACGCGACTCGACGCTTCGAGGAAGTGCGCGAACTCGACGCGCTCGGCGAGCGGCAGCAGTTCGTCCTCGAGATTCAGCAGCTGCAGCTGGCAGCCGTCGCAGGAGGCGAACTTGAAGACCGCGAGCTTCGGCTTCGGCGCCGTCATAGCCCGCGCACCCCGAAGAAGCGCTCGATCTTCGCGAGCGGGAAGATCGGGCCGTCCTTGCAGACGAACGCGGGGCCGAGCTGGCAGTGGCCGCAGAGTCCCACCGCGCACTTCATGTTGCGTTCGATCGACAGGAAGATGCGTTCGCCCGGAACGCCGCGCCCACGCAGATGGCGGATCGCGTAGTGCATCATCACCTCGGGGCCACACATCAGCACGAGCGTGCGCCCCGCGTCGATCTCGATTTCCTCGAAGAGTTCCGTCACGACGCCGCTGCGGTCGCGCCAGGCGCGATCGGGTTGGTCGGCGGTCAGCAGCACGGTCGTGCCGGGCTCGCGCCGCCAGGCTTCGAAGCGCGACTGGTAGACGAGATCCGCGGCCTTCTTCACGCCGTGCAGGATCGTCACGTGCCCATAGCTCGCGCGGCGCCGGAACACGTACTCGATGGCGCCGGTCACCGGTGCGCAGCCGAGCCCGCCGGTGACGACGAGCAGGTCCTTGAAGCGCGCATCGAGCAGCGGCCAACCATTGCCATAGGGACCGCGCAGCCCGAGCACGTCACCGGCCTCGAGTCGCTCGATCACGCGCGTGGTGCGACCGACGATGCGGATCGTGTGTTCGAGATCTTCCTCATCGGGATCCGACGAGATCGAGATCGCCACCTCGCCGACGCCCGGCACGTACACCATGTTGAACTGGCCCGGCAGGAAGTCGAAGCGCGGGCGCGCCGTGGGATCGAGCAGGCGCAGTCGATACGAGTGGATGTCGGGACCGAACGAGCGCTTCGCGACGATCACCGCCGGCTCGGGCAGCATCGCGATCGGCGCGGTAGTCGCGGCGCGCGAAGTCATGCCTTCGACCCCGGCGTCGCGGCGATCGCGGCGACTTCCTCGGTGAGATCGATCCCGACCGGACACCAGCTGATGCAGCGCCCGCAGCCGACACAGCCCGACGCGCCGAACTGATCGACCCAGCTGGCGAGCTTGTGGACGAGCCACTGGCGGTAGCGCTCGCGCACGTGCGGCCGGAAGTTCAGGCCGTGCACCTGGGCGTGTTCCGGGTTGAAGCACGAGTCCCATTCGCGCACGCGGACACTCGCGGTGCCGTCGAGCGAAGGCTCGTCGCGCACATCGTGGCAGAAGCAGGTGGGGCAGACCATCGTGCAGTTGGCACACGAGAGGCAGCGTGCGGCCACCTCGTCGAAGCGCGGGTGCGAGAGATTCTCGTAGAGCAGGTCGCGCACCGTTTCGCGGGGAAGGCTGCGCGACATCGAAGCCGCGCACGCCGCGAAGGCCGCGCGCTCCTGATCGCGCATCGCGACGCCGGCGCGCGGGAGAGCCAGCGCGGCCAAAAGATCGCGTCCGGCGTCGCTGCCAGCACGCGCAACGAAGCCGTCGTCCCGCTCGGTCAGCGAGACGTCGTAGCCGGCGGTTGGCTCCGGGCCGGTTGCCATCGACGCACAGAAGCAGGTCGAGACGGCGCGCGTGCAACCGACCGCGATCAGCAGCAGTCCCGCGCGGCGCGTGGCGTAGTGCGGATCGGGGAAGCGATCGTGCAGGAAGATGCGGTCCTGCATCGCGAGCCCGGCGAGGTCGCAGGCACGCACGCCGAGCAGCGCGATGGGTTCAGGCGCTGGAAGACGCGCCTGCGCCCGGAAGCCCTGGCCCGGGCCGTCCATCTCGATCTGGAGTAGCGGCTCGCGCGGCGTGAAGACGTGGCGCTTGATGCCGCCGGGACCGTGCACCACGCCGAAGACGTGCGGCGCCTCCCTGTGCTCGAGCCGATAGTGGCCGGGGCTCTGCTCGTCGCGCCAACCGACCGCCAGCTCGGCGACCGTCTTCACCGCCTCGAAATGCAGCGCCGCGTCGCGCACGACCGGACCGAGCACGCGGTATCCGCGCGCGAGCAAGGCATCGAGCAGGCGCTGCAGATGTGCACGCGGCAGCCACTGTGCCGTCGCCTCGTGGTCGGCGCGCAGAGTCTGTGTCGCGCCGCCCCAGGACGCGTCGCTCATGTCTCACCTTCCGCGTCCGTTCCCCGACTGCAGGACGCCTGCTTCCCGCGTTCCGTTTCGTTGCAGCGTGCGTGCCAGCCTGGCACTGCGAGATCCGAGTCAGGCTTCGGCGCCGAGCGATCGCAGTGCGGCGGCGTAGCGCGACGGTCCCTCGTCGGGATTCGCAATCGAAACGTCGAGATCGCGCAGCAGGCCGTCCTCGATGCCGTAGATCCAACCGTGCACGGTGAGGTCCTGTCCGCGCTTCCAGGCATCGACCATCACGGTGGTCTGGCTGACGTTCCACGCCTGCTCGATCACGTTCAGCTCGCAGAGCCGGTCGATGCGCCTCGTCGCGTCGCCGATCGCCGCGAGCACGGCGGCGTGCTTCTCGCGCACGTCCTGGACGTGGCGCAGCCAGTTGTCGATCAGACCGAGCCGGTCGCCGCGCGCCGCGGCGCCGACGCCACCGCAGCCGTAGTGGCCACAGACGATCGCGTGCCGGACGCCCAGAACGTCCACCGCATACTGCAGCACCGAGAGAAAATTGAGATCCGTGTGAACGGCGAGATTCGCGACGTTGCGCTGTACGAAGAGATCACCGGGCGCCAGGCCGACGATCTGGTTGGCGGGGACGCGGCTATCGGAGCATCCGATCCAGAGGAATTGCGGCGCCTGTTGATGAGAGAGCCGCTCGAAGAAGCCCGCATCGGCTTCGGTCATCGACCTCGCCCAGGCCTGGTTCTTCGCGAACAGCGCGTCGAGACTTCCCATCGATCCTCCGGTGACTCGCGCATGCTGCGCCGTTGCATCCAGGCTATGGGTAGCCGCTGCGCCCTCCGAGGAGAAGATCCATGCAATTCGGCCTCTGCACGTTCCCGACCGACGCGTCGATGTGCTTTCCCGATCTCGCCGTCGCCGCCGAGGAGCGAGGCTTCGAGTCGCTCTGGGTGGCGGAGCATTCGCACATTCCAGTGAGCCGCAGGACCCCGTTCCCGGGCGGCGGCGAGCTGCCGAAGATGTACTACGACGCGATGGACCCGTTCGTGACGCTCGCCAGCGCCGCGAGCGTCACGCGCACGCTGAAGCTCGGCACGGGCGTCTGCCTGCTGATCCAGCGCGATCCGATCCAGACCGCGAAGCAGGTGGCGTCGCTCGATCAGCTTTCGCGGGGCCGTTTCCTGTTCGGCATCGGCGGCGGCTGGAACGCCGAGGAGATGGAGAATCACGGCACGCGCTTCGACAAGCGCTTCCGGATCCTGCGCGAACGCATCGAAGCGATGAAGGCGATCTGGAGCGAAAAGCAGGCGGAGTACCACGGCGAGTTCGTCGACTTCGATCCGATCTTCGCGTGGCCGAAGCCGGTGCAGAAGCCGCATCCGCCGATCCATGTGGGCGGCGCCTTTCCGGGCGGTGTGAAGCGCGCCATCAAGTACGGCAACGGCTGGATCCCCGTCGGCGATCCCGAGGGCGCGCTCGCGCGGATGCCGGAGCTGCGCAAGATGGCCGAGGAAGCCGGCCGCGATCCCGCGTCGATCGAAGTCTCGATCTACTACTGCCCGCCGGACCCGGCGTTGCTCGCACGGCTGCGCGACGGTGGCATCGCGCGCGTGATCTTTGGCGTACCGCCCGAAGCCAGCGACAAGGTGCTGCCGATTCTCGACCACTACCACGGTGTCGTGAAGCAGATCGGCTGACGCGCGTGGCGATCCATCACTTCGAGCGCGACATCGCGATCGCCGCGCCGCTCGCGCGCGTGTTCGCCGAACTCTCGGATCCCGCCCGTTTTCTCGGGCTGCAACCGCTGCTCACCGAAGTGCGTGAGGTTGCGGCGGCGCCGGGTGTCCGCAGCTTCGAAGCGGTCGAGCGCGTCGTGTTGCTCGGGCCGATCGCGGTGAGGAACCATTTGCGTGTCGAGTTGACGCCACGGCCCGCCGAGCAGCGCATCGGTTTCGCGACGCGGGCGCCGCTCGGAATCCGCATCGAGGGCGGCTTCGCGCTCGAGGCGGAGGGAGCGGCGACGCGCGTCACCGAGTCGGTCGCGCTGCGCTGTCCTTTCTGGCTGTCGCGCTTCGTGCTGCGCGAGGCCATTCGTGCGCAGCAGGCGCTGCTCGCCAACCTGAAGCAACGACTCGAAGCATCGCGCTGAGCGGCAGGGTCCGGCCTAGACTGAGCCATCGCGAAGGAGAAGCTGCGTGGAGAAGCTCTGCTACGTCGTCTGGAAGCCGCCTGCCACTTCGGGCGCCGCGTTCCGAGACGCATTGCTGCGCGACGCCGTTCCCGCGCTGCGAGCGCACGGTGCGACGCGGATCTCGGTGCTCGTCGCCGACGAACATGCCGAGGCGGTGCAGAAAGCGCGCATCGCGCGCGAGGGCAAGCCGATCGCGGGACTCGTCACGCTGTGGCTCGATTGCGTCGACGCGCACCCGCAGATCGAAGCGGTGCTTCGCGAGCACGCATCGCGACTCGCCGGCTATCTCGTCACCGAGTCGGTCGTCCTGCCCAATACGACGCACGTCGCCGCGCCGGGCGAGCGAACCCCTGGCGTAACGCTGCTCGCGCTGCTGGAGAAGCCGGAGCGGTTGTCCTTCGAGAACTGGATCGCGATCTGGCACGGCCAGCACTCGCCGCTCGCGCTCGAGATCCAGTGCACCTATCTCTACGTGCGCAACGTCGTGGTCCGCGCGCTCACGCCCGATGCACCGCCGTGGCGCGGAATCGTCGAGGAGGGCTTCCCGGCCGAAGCCGTCACCGACCCGATGCTCTGGTACAAGGCCGAGGGCGACCCGCACAAGATGCGCGAGAACCTCGGCCGCATGATCGCGAGCGTCCGCGCATTTCTCGACATCGAGCGCGTCGAGTCGCATCCGCTGACGGAGTACAAGATCCCGGACTAGGCGAGGCCCAGTCGCGCGAGCAGAGGGTTCTCGCTCGCGGGCGCCCGCGTCAGGCGGCGCCCGGAATCGGGAGGCAGTAGAGATTCTCGGCGCCCTCGCGGCCGCGGATTGCCACGGCGGTACGGCGTTCGAAGCCCAGCGTGGCGGCGACGCCGGCCCCGCGCTGCGTCGCTTCGTCGATCACGATCGACGCATCGACATCGCGCGCGAGGATCTGCAATCGCGCGGCCAGATTCGTGGTCTCGCCGAGCGCGGTCCAGATCGAGCGGTCCGCGGCGCGAATGCTCCCGACGTAGGCGCTGCCCGTCGCGATCCCGATGCCCACCGAGAAGGATTGCTCGGAGTTGCGTTCGCGGCGTAGCTGCTCCGCGATCTCGCGCCCAGCGCGAATGGCGCGCGCGGCCTTGTCGGCCAGCAGCGTCGGCGCGCCGAACACCGCCATCATGCCGTCGCCGTTGAACTCGACCACCGCGCCGCCCCCGTCGCGCACGACCCTCGTGACGAGCTCCGCGTAGCGGCTGATCGCCGAGAACACCTCGCCGACCGGCTTGCCCTGCGCGTAGCTCGAGTAGCCGCGCACGTCGATGAAGAGCACGGTGACTTCCTGCTCGCGCCCCTCGAGATCCGCGCCCGCCTCGACCTGCTCGGCGACGGCGCCCGGTACGTAGCGGCGCAGACGACCCTGGAGATCCTGGCTACGCGCGAGCGCGTCGCGGTCGGCGAGTTGCGCGAGCTGACTCGAGAGCTTCGAGCCGACTGCCCCGAGCAACGTGCGATCGGTCGGCGTGTAGACGTCGCCCGACACGCGCGCGCCGAAGCCGATGAAGCCGGCCAGCTCCGCGCCGCGATGGAACGGCAGCAGCAGCGCAACGCCGACTGCCTCGAGCGCCGCGCGCTGAAAGGGATCCCGAGCATCCGCCGTCACGTGCCCTGCGGCTTCGCCGGCGAGCACCTCGCGCCGACCGCGCAGGGCCGCGGCGAGGGGTCCGTCGGCGTCGAAGCTCGGCGCGGCGTCGACACCGCGCGCGAACACGGGGACGAAGTGCGATTCGACATCGCGTAGGTAAACCACGTGCGAGGTGGCATGAAAGGCTGCGTCGAGTCGCTCGCCTGCGAGCAATGCGAGAGGTTCCGCGCCGGCGTCGCCCTCGAGCTCGACGAGCAATCGCTCGATCGCGGTGTCGATCGCGTAGCGCCCGGCGAAGAGCGCGCGTTCGATGCCGGGCAGCAGCATGCGCTGCGCCGGAATTACCGCGATCGCGAGTGCGGCGGCGAGCACCGCGCTGCTCGAGCCCGGAGCGATTCCGGTCGCAAGACTCAAGAACTCGGCGGCGCGCGGCAGCCCGAAGAGTCCCACAGCGAGCAGCACGACACCGGCGATCGTGATGGCGAGCGTACGGCTGAAGAGGCGGTCGATGTCGAAGAGGTCGAAACGGAGGACGGAGATGAGGAGGCCGATGGGGACGAGAACGACCGCAAGTACTGCCCAGGGTAGAAGCCAGAAGAGATGCGGGTTCCAAAGCACGGCGCCTTGTACGAGGGCCGTGCATGCGGCTGCAACGTAGAACCCTAGCGCGAGCCACTTGATGCGCCGACGCCCGATGGGTGTCGACCTGCGGTAGTTCCAAATGAGGCGCCCGACCAGCAAGATCGCCCCGCCGCCCAGGTACCACCCGAACGCACGAGCACCTGCGAACAGCGGGAAGGGTGTCCCGAAGCTCATGCTCGCGAGGATCGGCAGCAGCCCGATTGCGCCCAGCCCAGCCACGACGCGATCTCCGGGCCGCTCCACCCGTGCCTCTCCGGGAAGCGTCTGGATGAACCGGCACACGAAGTAGATTGCAAGCGGAGCACACAGGAATAGAAGCGCGATGTAGAGGGAGGTCAGTTCCTGGGACCCGCCTACGAATGAAAGCCCCGGAACCTGGCCCAGGATGGTTGCGGCGAGGAAGAATCGCGCGGGCTTCGAATCGGGCGCTCGCACGAAGACGAGGCAACCGACGGCGATTCCAATGATCATGCCCGGCAGGCCGATCCACCAGGGCCAGCCGGGAAGGTACGCGAGCCCCCACTCCCCCTCGCGGATCTCGCCGTTGCGCTCGACTGCGACCCTCACCCAGTGATCCGAGCCGGCCTGCTCGGCTGCACGGGTGTAGACGCCGACGACACCCACTCCACGCAGATCGGCGTCACCCATGCGGATCAGCCGGTCTCCCGGACGGAGCCCGGATGCACGCGCCCAGTTTTGACCGAGCAAGCTGTCGGGGGAGACCGATCGAATCGCGGGGTACTCGGCGTCGGTCGGAGGACTCGTGAGCGACGCGCCGAGCAGCAGCCAGCCGAAGCGGCCATCCACGACCGTGACCTTGTAATGCAGCGCGAAGCAGGCGACCAGAAGGGTCAGCCCGAGAACCACGAGAATCCGATCGCGCATCGGAAGCCGCCCCAGATCGTTCTCCCCCTCGCGCTGGTCCTCACTCGCAGCGCGGCAGAGTGCTCTTGCGCTCTTCGTCGCTCAGAAAAATTGGAATCCAAAGCACATGGTGCGCACCGGGCTCGACACGCGGCAATCGCATCGATCCAACGCGATCCCCGACGCGCGCGATCGCTGTATAGGCATTGGGTTCGAGCTCGGGTACGAACCAGAGCGCTTCTCGTGAATCGGTCGCCGTGCGATGTCGATCGGGGATGAGCGTATCCGGATTCGCGTACAGAAGTGCGGTTGGAGCCGGAGACAGCTCGACGATCGCGCAGCCAGCCTTCCCCAGGTACTTCCGGTCGCTCGCCCCCCAGTAGACGACGGCTCCTTCGAGCGAAGCCTTTGCCGAGCCGACGGGATGCTCGGACTCCTCTCGAATGAAGTCGACCCGCGCGCGCGTCTCGACCCCGAACACCCAGTTGTCCGCGCCGCGCAACACGCCGGCAGCGTGATAGTGGATGATCGCGAGTTCCGCGAAGTGCAGCTCGTGTCTGAGCCGGATCGCCACGGTCTCGAGGTCGCGCGGAGGCGCGAAGAGGCAGAAGCCGAGGAAGTTCGCGACGCAGCGCTGCGACGGGTCGAGCGATTCTCCCGTAGTTCCGTTCAAGAGCTCGATCGAGGCGCCGGACTGCGGGCTGCGGCGAGACCAATCCCAGGCAGTCAGCCCGATCTGATCTGGCCCGATCGTGGCCGCCGTTCCGAACCACCACTCGGCGATCCGATCTTCGCTGTAGGCATCGGTTTTCAGCTCGACGCGATGCAGGGCCCCCGAGCGATCACGGAGCACCGCAACCACGGCCCGGTCAAGCACCGGCTGTCGGAAGCCCATGAGATCGACCGGTGCCAGCGCCTCGCGCGCGAGCTCGAGAATCCGAACGGGGGTCGCGATGTCAACAAACTTCTCAGGCGAGAACTGCTCTCGCACCTCGTTCGGCTCCGGCAAGCGCGGACCGTTCAGCGCGTCGATGATCCACGCAAGCCGCCGACCCGCGGGTGTGTCGGGGATCGCGACGGAGGCCGTCGCGGCCGGCTCGGGCTCCGCGGCGACCGCAGCGATCGGCGACATCGCGATTGCGAGCACCGCGAGCAAGAACCGCGCTCTGGCGCCCACCACGAAGCCCCTTCGCATTGCGCGCCGGCCTCCCGATTCCGCAGACGAGCCGGACCATACACGCATGCGCGGCTGCTGCCTATGCGAGCCCCAGCCGCACGAGTTGATCGTCCGGGGCCTGCACCTCCGCGAGCGCCGCTCGCAGCAGTTCTTCCGCGCGCCGCTCGCGCGCCGTGCCGCCGAGGTTCTCGGCTTCGCCAGGATCATTCGTGAGATCGAAGAGCTGCGCGCCGCGGAAGGCGCCGTACGCCCAGAACGGTAGGAAGTCGCCGTCGCGGAAGGGCTGGCGGATCACCGGGACGTTGGTGCCCGGCATCCGGTCGAGCACCGCGCGGTCGTCGGGTGGCGGCAGGCGCAGCTGCGGATGTCCGTGCACCGGCATCGTCGACCAGCGATTCGACCACATCGAGAGCGGCTCG
>JANLTC010000233.1:0-77663 GCA_031362725.1 Deltaproteobacteria bacterium
GCAGGCGCCTCGACACACCACTGCAAAGCCACCACCCCCGCCGCCGAGGACGTTCTGGCCGAACGTACCGCCCCCGCGCCCCACGCGAAGGCCTCTCCGCTGCAGACGTGAGCCGCTGCGCGGCAAGCCCCGCGCTATCGAATCTGCTGGCGCTCTTCGCTCCGGAGCAGCCGCCGCGCATGCAAGATCGACGGCACATTCGTGCGCCACTCGGGCAGGATCGTCGTGATCGCGATCTCTTCGAGTTCGGCCAGCACCAACACCCATGTCGCGATCCGGAACGGCAACGGCGGTCCGCCGGCGAAGAGCACGAGCGCGCTGGCGCCCACCACCACCGCCGAGAGCTTCGCGCCGTAGGTGTGATACGACGTGAGCCGCCCATACTTGAGATACCCGAGCACGATCGGGAAAACGTACGAGGTGACGACCGCCGCGGCGAACCAGGCTTCGCGCCGGATCAGATCCGGCCATAGCCACCACGCGCAGAGCGGCACCGTCATGTAGGTGGCGAAGTCGCCGTAGCTGTCGAGCAGCGTGCCGAGATGTGTCGCCTGATTGAAGCGGCGCGCGAAGTAGCCATCGAAGAGATCCGAGAGCAGGGAACACACGAGCGCGACGAGGAACGGCGTCGGCTCGCCGATCCAAGCGAGATAGAGCAGCACCGGCGCGAGTACCAGCCGCAGGCAGCTCAGCAGATTCGGAATCGTGAGCAGCGGCTCCGGCCGCTGATCCGGTTCGGGACTCGTCGCCGTCATGACTCACCTCGGCTTTGCGAGCGCCTCTCCACTCTAGTGGCGGCCACTGCTTCCACAAATGGGAATTGGGCTGGCTTGGGCGGACGCTCCGTGTAATCGTCCGACCCCGCAACGGGCTTGGGACTTCCGCTCGATTTCGTCTTTTCCCAGATAGGGGGCGCCATGGAACGGTTCAATCGAAGGATTCGGCGAGGGCGAACGCTTCGAGCCGCGACTCGTGTGGGAGAGGCCGCTCTCGCACTGCTGCTCGCAATGCTCGTATCCCTGCCGTGGGCCGGTGTGGTCGTTGCGGAGGACGCGCCCCAGGACGAAGCGCAGCCTGCCGCGTTCAGCCCCGAACAGCTCGAGCAGGTGGTCGCGCCGATCGCGCTCTATCCGGACGCGTTGCTCGCGCAGATCATGATGGCCTCGACCTATCCGCTCGAGATCGTCGAGGCGGCGCGCTGGGCGAAGGCAAACCCCGGCCTGAAGGAGAAGGCGCTCGAGGACGCGCTGCAAACACAGAGCTGGGACCCGAGCGTGAAGTCGATCGTCGCGTTCCCGCAAGTGCTCACGATGATGAACGAGGAACTCGCCTGGACTCAAAAACTGGGCGACGCGTTCCTCGCGCAGCAGAGCGACCTGATGGTCGCCGTGCAGGTTCTGCGCGGCAAGGCGAAGGCGCAGGGCAATCTCGAGACGAGCACACAGCAGAAGGTCATCGTCGAGCAGGCACCGCAGGGCGAAACGACGATCATCAAGATCGAGCCGGCGAGTCCGCAGATCATCTACGTCCCGACCTACAACCCCACCGTCGTCTACGGCGCATGGGCCTATCCCTCGTACCCGCCGTACTCCTACTACCCGCCTGGGTACACGGCGGCAGCGTCGATCCTGTCGTTCGGCGTGGGCCTCGCGGTCGGTTCCGCGCTCTGGGGCAACTGCAACTGGGGTTGGGGGAGCGGGCACGGCTACGGATACGGGCACGGCAACAACAACGTCAACATCAACGTCAACAACTACAACAGCTTCAACCGCACCAACATCCAGAACAACAACTGGCAGCACAATTCGGTGCATCGCAAAGGCGTGCAGTACCGCGATCAGAGCGTCCAGAACCGCTACGGCCAGGGCAATCGCGGCAACGCGCAGTCGCGTGAGGCGTTCCGCGGTCGCGCGGATCAGGGTCGACAACAAATGGCGCGCGACGGCGGCGCCGCCGTCAATCGCGATCTCGCCAAACAGGGCGGCGCGGGCGGCAATCGCGGCGGTGCAGGAGTCACCAATCGCGCGGGTGCGGGAAATGGCGGGACTGGCAATCGCGGTGGCGCCGGAGTCGCAGATCGCGCTGGGGCCGCGGCCGGCAATCGCGGCGGCGGCAATCGCTCCTCGCCGGGCGCCTTCCACGGTCAGGGGAGCGGGCAGCAGATCAAGCGCGACTCCAGTCGCGGGAACGCGAGCCGACAGAGCGCCAAAGCTTCCAGCTCGCGCGGCGGATCGCAGGGCGGGATGCGCAGCGGTGGCGGTGGCGGTGGTGGTGGTGGCGGCGGCAATCGCGGCGGCGGTGGCGGCGGGAGCCGTGGCGGTGGTGGCGGCGGTGGACGCGGCGGCGGCGGCGGGCGGGGTCGTTGATGGACACGCAAACGCTCGCTCGTAGCAGCACCGCGTTCCGCGCTGTGGCAAGCGCATCTCGGGAGGTAGGGAAGATGATCGCCCGCCAGCGTCGCGTTCTCGTCGCGACTTGCGTCGCCACGTTCCTCGTCATCGCAATGGCACCGCACGCGAGCGCGGCGGTCGCCAAGCAACAGCACTTCGCGTCACCCGAAGCGGCGGTCGCGGCGCTGGTCGCAGCGGCGAAGACCGGCGAAGTGAAGGCGCTGCTCGCGATCCTCGGTCCGGCCGGGAAGCCGCTGGTCGACTCGGGCGACCCGGTCGCCGACCGCGCGACCTTCGAGACTTTCGTCGCCGACTACGAGGAGGCGAACACGCTCGACAAGACGAGCGAGACGCAAGTCACACTCGTGACCGGCAAGGACGCCTGGCCGATGCCGATCCCGGTCGTGAAGGACGACGCCGGCTGGCGTTTCGACACCGAAGCGGGTGACGACGAGATCATCGCCCGCCGCATCGGTCGCAACGAACTCTCGACGATCCAGTCCACGCTCGCGTTCGGCGACGCGCAGCGCGAGTACTACACGAGCAATCCCGAGAAGAGCGACCTGCTCCACTACGCCCGCCGCTTCCTCAGCACCAAGGGCAAGCGCGACGGCCTCTACTACCCGACTGCGGAGGGGGAAGATCCGAGCCCCCTCGGCGAGGTCTTCGCGGACGCGAAGGCCGAGGGGTACACGAAGGGCGCGAAGGACAAGCCGACTCCGTACCACGGCTACCTCTACCGGATCCTCGACGGCCAGGGTCCGCACGCGGGCGGCGGCGCCTACAGCTACCTCGCAAAGGACAAGCTGCTAGGCGGCTTTGCGGTGGTCGCGTATCCGGCAAGCTGGGGCGTGTCGGGCGTGATGACGTTCCAGATGAACCAGGATGGCGTCGTCTACCAGAAGGATCTCGGTCCGAAGACCACGGCGACCGCGCAAGCGATCAAGGCCTTCGATCCGGACGAGACCTGGAAGCCCGTCCCGGAGCCCGAAGAAGCGCCGATGTCCGCGACGGAACAGTGATCCGCGACGCGGCAGCGCATCGAATCCTCGAGCAACCAGGAGGGGCGATGGCCCGAGTCATTCTGTTGTCGATCCTGATCGTGTTCGCGGGCGTGAACGTCGCCGAGTCGCAGAGCGGCGGCTTCGAAAAGCCGCCGGTGCTGAGCGCAGCGGATGCGGCGCCGCCGAGTCTCGTGAAAGGCAACGGCTTCCAGATCGCCGATCGCGTGCCGACCGACGGCATAACGACGCTGTTCACGCTGAAGGCCGACGTCGGCATCACAGAGGTACACGGCGTCGAGACGCTCGCGCTGCGCGTCTCGGAGTTGCCCGCGCTGCGCGAACTCGGCAAAGCGAGCAAGACCGCGACCTTCACCAAGGCGCTCGCCGAGACCGCGAAGCGCCCCGTGAAGGCCGCCGTGCAGATGGTCCAGCACCCGGTCGACACCGTGAAGGGAATCCCGAGTGGCCTCGGGCGCTTCTTCGACCGCGTCGGCTCCGGCACCGAACGCCTCTACGACGCCGCCAACGACTCGAGCAAGTCGGGCGGGCAACGCACCGAGGAAATCGCGAAGAAGTCCGGTCAGCTGACGATGGACGCGCTCGGCTACGAGCAGGAGCTGCGCAAGCTCGCCAAGCAGCTCGGCGTCGATCCGTATACGACCAACGTCGCGCTCGCGAAGAAACTCGACGAGTTCGCGAGCGTCGCCTTCTACGGTCGCGTCGGTCTCAACACATTGATCTCGGTCGCGGTGCCCGCGTCGCTGGCGATCACCGGCACCAGCGCGACGCGCGATCTGATCTACGACACCCCGCGCGGTGATCTCATCGTGCGCAACGAGACCGCGCTGCGAGCAATGGGCGCGAGCGATCCGCAGATCCGCGCGCTGCAAGCCGCGCCGGGTTTCACGCTGAGCGTGCAGACCGAGCTGGTCGAGCAGCTCGGAAAGCTCGGCGGCGTGAAGGGTCGGCCCGCGGTCGTCGCGCTCGCCGGCACGCTGAAGACCAGCGACCAGGCGCTGTTCCTGGTGCGCGGCGTGCGAATCCTCGCGCTGCAACACGCGCAGCGTCCGCTCGCCGAAGTCGTCGGCGTCGGCACCGTGTTCGCGCGCGCGAAGGACGGCACGCTGATCGTGCCCGCCGCGGTCGACTACGTCTCGTGGACCGAGCGCACCTCCCGTTTCGCCAAGCGCGCGGACCTCGCGGCTCCGCAGCGCACCGTGCTGCTGACGGGCCGCGCGACGCCGCTCGCGAAGCAGCAGATGACGTCGCTCGGCTGGCGCGTCGCGGAAGAAACGCCGGACTGACGCGCACCGCACGACTCGCACAGCCGCGCGCATGGGAGGCTCGCCTCGATGAATCCTCGGCTTCGAACCGTCGCGGCGTGCGGTGCTCTGCTGATTGCGCTGCTCGCCGCGCCGCGTGCGTTCGCGGCGGACCCGCTCGCGTCGTGGAACGAGGGTGCGGCGAAGAAGTCGATCACCGAGTTCGTCGCGGTCGCGACGCGTGCCGGCGGGCCCGGCTTCATTGCACCCGCCGAACGCATCGCCGTCTTCGACAACGACGGCACGCTGTGGGCCGAGCAGCCGGCCTACTTCCAGTTGACCTTCGCCTTCGACCGGATCCGCGCACTCGCGCCGCACAATCCCAGATGGAGGACGACGGAGCCCTTCGCGAGCATCCTCGGCAGCGACATCAAGAGCGCGCTCGCCGGCGGTGAGAAGGCGATCGCCGAGATGATCATGGCGACGCACGCGGACACGACGACCGACGAATTCGCGAAGATCGTCGCGGAGTGGCTTGCCACGGCGAAGCACCCGCGCTTCGATCGGCCCTACACCGAGATGGTCTATCAGCCGATGTTGGAGCTGCTCGACTACCTGCGTGCGAACGGCTTCAAGACCTACATCGTCTCCGGTGGTGGCATCGAGTTCATGCGCGTGTTTTCGGAAAAGGTCTACGGCATTCCCCCGGAGCAGGTGATCGGCAGCACGATCGAGACGAAGTTCGAGGTTCGCGATGGCAAGCCCGTGATCGTGCGCGAGCCGGAGATCGACTTCATCGACGACAAGGCGGGCAAGCCGGTCGCGATCAACAAGTTCATCGGACGCCGCCCCGTCTTCGCATTCGGCAACTCCGACGGCGATCAGCAGATGCTCGAATGGACCGCTGCGAGCGGCGGCTCGCATTTCATGGGCCTCGTGCACCACACCGACGCAGAGCGCGAGTGGGCCTACGACCATCCGTCCGCGATCGGTCAGCTCGACACCGCACTCGGCGAAGCGACCGCGAAGGGCTGGACCGTCATCGACATGAAGAAGGACTGGAAGCGCGTCTTCCCGTTCGAGCAGACGCCGGCGGCGAAGTGAGTGCGGCACAGGAAGCCGCGGGTCGATAGGCTTCGGCAATGAGTCGAGCACGGGCAACGGACACGGAGAAGGCGTACTGGAAGAAGGTCGCGGCTGCGAACGCGCTCCTCGAGTCCGAAACCACGCCCGCGACGTCGATGGCGGAAGTCTTCGAGCAGATGGAGAGCATCCGCCGCCGCCTCGGCTCTCTCGCAGCTCCCGGCATCCCTCCCGATGACGACCTCGCGATCGCCGAGAACCTGAGACTTCGCGCGCGTTTTCTGCAAAGAGAGCGGCGTGGAACGTGACGTCGTCGCGGCGCTCGCCGCGCTGCTGGGCGCGCATCGAGTCGGCTGGGTCGTCATGGGGGCTGTCGCGGCCAATCGCTATCGACGTGAGGTCCGCCTGACCGGCGATCTGGATCTGCTGCTCGCGAGCCACGGTTCGGATGGTCTCGGTGCACTCGAGGCAGCCTTCGAGAACGCGGGCTGGTCGGTGCGGCGCGGATCGCCGGACGGTGCGATCTTGCGACTCCGACACGCGACGCTCGGCGCGGTCGATCTCGTGTTGGCGGAGACGGAGTACCAGCGCGCGGCTATCGAGCGCGCCGTCTCCGATCTGAGCGGCCGAGGCGTTCCGCTCCGCGTACTCCGCATCGAGGACGTCCTCGTTCACAAGCTGATTGCCGGAAGGTCCCGCGACATCGCCGACATCGAAGACATCCTGGCGAGACGGCCGGAACTGGACGAAGCCTACGTCGAGCGCTGGGTCGCCTACTGGGAGGTCGGCGAACTCTGGCAGCAGTTGCGCGCGCGCTGAGAGGCTGAGATTCTGCTGGAACGGGAACCCCGGATCTCCCGTGACGAGCACCTTGAACTCTTGCGTGGCTCGCCGCAGCAACTCTCCGTTGCGCGCTCCCGCCCACCCTGGGCGCTGGACGGTGGTGACCTCTTGCCCGCGAACAAGAGGCGCGAGCTGGCGGGGAACAGACTCATCGAGGAGCACGCGCACCGTGTTCCAAAATGACTGAAGCCAGCTCGAGAGCAGCCACCACCTGGTCCTTGTCGACGGAGGGGAACGCATCCAAGAAGGCTTCGAGCGAGTCTCCAGCCCGGAAGCGTTCATCCAACGCACCTGCGGGCACGGCAATCGCACGAACTCGCGACCGACACTCTTCGCTTGCTGACACGCTGCTGGCGCGAGCCACATGGCCAGGTCCGACGAGCCGCGACATGTAGGAACGCGAGCCGGGGAATGGCGCTACGGATCATTCCGCGCAGAGGGGCATACCGCGGACTGCTGGAAGAGACAGACGAGTACGACGCGCCCCAACGCGACATACGCGGGCCCTGACTCGGGCCGGAGACTCGATTTCCTTCCTCTACCGCTGGACCGATTGAGCTGGTCGATGCCTCTCGAGGAAATCCCTTCCCAGTGTCGTCACCGAGATGAGGGTCTCGAGGCCCTCGCGGTGCCTACGCTCCACGAGACCCCGACCATTGGCCTCCTCCCACACAGGAAGGCGGGGGCACGACGTGCGCCATGCGTCGATGACTTCTGCGTACGCCCTCGCCTGAGGACCGATCCACTCCAGCAGATCGAGGATGAGAGCGTCTAGAGGGTCAGACACGAGATGCTCGAAGGGCGCACTTGCACGGTCGGTATACCAACTGGGCGTGAGGGTAGCTTCGGCCGTCCAACCGTCCCGCGCGTCACCTGCAGAGCCGCGGTCCGAAACGGTTCGATCTTCTGCCACCCCTCCCGCGGCTCTGTCGGATGCATGCGCACGTCAGACGCCGCCATCAGCGGCCTCCGTAGAGTGCGTTCGCTGCGGATCGTAGAAAGTCGTGTCGTACCTCGCGTACAGTTGCACCCAGTCCGTCATGCTGGGCGCCCCGCCCGTCCGCGCGATGATCTCGGCCAGTTCGCGGAAGTATTGCGCGAAGCGTGGGGCGAAGGTGCCAACGACGCGACCCTGAAAAGTGCCGCGATTGCGGAATCCATGTGGCTGGCCACGTCTGACGCGCAGGAACGACCCAGGGCCTGCCACTACCGTGCGAGGCCCCAGTGCAAACTCGAACTCCCCTTCAACGACGTAAAACGTCTCGTCATGTCCACTGTGAACATGCTGCGGCGAGCCCCTGGCAGCCGGCGCCGCGATGTACTCGTAGTATGCGACGACTCCTTCAGCATCGTTGCCGGCGTCCTTGATGATCAGCTCGCTCTCGTCGAGGAAGCGAAGGCGTTCACCGTCACCAGCCTTCAGCAGCGTGTAGGCCTGATTCGACATCGAAGTCTCCTTTCGATCCCGGGTGCGGAGTGGCTCCCAGTGACTCCGTCCCCGAATCGAGGACCGCGTGCGACGTGCGTCCAGCGGGTCTTCTACTGCAATCCCGCAGTCTATGCCGCCCACCGCCAACGCTGCAAAAACAGCAGCCCAATCCCCCGCGTATGGGGAGATAGGCTGCTGCTTCGGGCAGCCTTTGGGAATCGAAGTGACGGGGACCAGGCAGCGTGAATCGGTTGGGTTGTCGTTGTCGACTTCGGGTCCGTTCCGTCTTTCGCTCTGCCGCACCGGACTTTGCCTGCTGCGAGACAACACGACGCGCGGACTCAACCGCTTGTTGCGCGATCACCAACGAAGCGAGCATCGAGTCGAGAAACGCGAAGGGCCGAGGCCGCGACCTGAGACGGCGTCGCGACCTCGGCCCCGGAGTTCTCGCATCGCCCCCGACGCGAGAGTCCAGTTCCGCCGGCTAGTTCGGAAAGACGCGTACGAAGAACAGCGTCGCACCCTGCGCGATCGCGATCTCGCGGCCGCGCGGGTCGAAGTCGAGGACCGGCTTCGGCGGGTCGTTGGTGTCGAGTTCGACTTCGCCGCGGCCCGTCGCATCGACGACGATCGTTGCGTGAACGCTGCCGTCGACGAGAACGGAGTAGCTACCCGCCGCGACGTCTTCGATTTCGACCGTGAAGGTCTTGCGGCAATCGTCTCGGGTACGCAGTCGTGCTTCGGCGTGCGCACTGGCATCGACGCCCTGATTGAGCAGCGCGGTCACCGTGCGATCGTCGACGCAGGTCGGAGCGTCGCCGCCCGGTGTGAGGTCGAAGCTACCGGTGAGAACGGTGACGCCCAGTTGCTCGATCGCGACGCTCTGCCCGTGCGGATCGAAGTCGAGCGGCGGCGAGCCGGGGTCGTCATCGCCGAACTCGACTTCAGCGCGCACCTGATCCTTCACCGCGTCGAACGCGGCGACCAGCGTGGCGCGGAGAACGCCACCGATGACGACGTCGTAGCTTCCGGCAACGACGTCCTCGATCTCGACGTTGAAGCGCGTGCGACAGTCGTCGCGCACGCGCAGCCGTGCGCGGCCTGACGCGGAGGGCTGGAGCGCGTTCGCGACGAGCAGTCGCGAGTCGTCTTCCTGCGTGCAGCTGTCTGGAGTGCCGGCGCCCGGAGTCAGCGCGTCGATCGAGAACGCGAGGTTTGCGCCCGCGAAGATCTCGATCGACTCGCCGAGCGGGTCGAAGCCGAGCGGCAGCTCCGTCGCTTCATCGGCGTCGGTGTCGAACTCGATCTCGCCGCGCACGCGGCCACGCGCCGGGTCGAAGGCCGCAACGAGGGTGCCGCGCAGAACGCCGCCGACACGGAGTTCGTACGAGCCCGCCACCACGTCTTCGATCTCGACTTCGAAATCTCGATCGCAGTCCGCGCGGGTTCGCATCCGCGCGCTCGCCTCGCCGCCCTGTTCCGGTGTCAGCCGGCGTCGCAGTTCAGAGGGTTCGCAGACGTTCACGTCGGGCACGCTTGCCAGCAGCACGCCGCTGAACACGATCGCGTCGTCGAGAACGAGGTCGATCTGCGCGCCCTCCGAGTCGAAGTCGAGCGGCGGCGAACCCGCATCGTCATCGCCGAACTCGAGTTCTCCGATGCCGGCGGGCGCCGCAAGCGATCCGCGCTCGATGCCCGCGACGAACACCCCGTAGGTTCCGGCCGGCGCATGTTCGACTCGGATCTGGAGGCGCTGTCGGCCATCCGCGGTGGAACGGAACACGGCCTTCGCCTTGCCGCCCGCTGCGAGCGCGGTCGGCAGCAGCACGACCGACTCGACGCGCTTCATCCCGGGCGAAGCGCTCGCGCCCGCGGCGATTGCGAGGCGCAGCACGTCGTCCGCACCGTGTCGCACCTCGAGTTCGCGAACGCGCGGATCGAAGTCGAGAGGCGCCGCGTCGTCGCCGGCCCGCAGCAGCACGCGCGCGCCGCCCTTGTCGTCGGTGACGAAGCTCGCTTCGGGTATGTCGTCGGCGGCGAGTTGGTACGCGGTGTTCGGCGCGAGGCCGGACGCGTCGATCTGGAGTTGGGCGACGATCCCGGACAGCGAGCTGCGCGCCGTGCCGCTGGCGTCTGCATCGAGACCCGTCCGCGCGAACGCGGCAAGAATGTCCGAGTACCCGTCAGAAGGTCGGCACTTCGCGCCGACGCTTCCGGTCGCGCACAGCAGCCCAAGAATCATCGCGAGAGCGTTGTTTCGTCGCATCGGTCTCTTCCCTCGTTGTCTGCGATCGCGAGATCGCGGTTGTCGTCGCAGCGACACCGGAACGTCGGTCGCGCGCTTGGGAGATCGTCATCGCAGGGGCGATGCCAAGCTCGCGATCGCGCTGCGCGCTCCGCATCGCCACACACCAAGTGGGATCACGCGGCACCGGGGCATCCGGCGCTTCGTTGCGCGGAACCCGCGCGTTGGCGCGACCTGTGCACCGCCGCCGGGTGCGACGACGCCGAGAGGAGTGAAGCGATGGAATCCGCGATCGAGTGGGGCAGTTCGCGCGGAGAGCTGGGGCAAATGCCCCGAGACTGCGGCAGCCGGCTGCTAGCTTCCCCGATCGTGGCCTCCATCCTGATCATCGAAGACGAGATCTTGCTCGGCCGGCAGCTAGCGCGATCGCTTGCCGCGGGCGGCCATGAGGTGCGCAACGCATCGAATGGCGCCGCGGGGCTCGATGCGCTGCGCGCCGATCCGCCGGATCTCGTGCTGCTCGACCTGCGCCTGCCGGACCGCTCGGGCCTCGATGTGCTCACCGACATCCAGGCGGAGTCGCCCGGGTTGCCGGTCGTGCTGATGACGGCCTACGGCTCGGTGCGCGACGCGGTCGACGCGATGCGCCGCGGCGCCGCGGACTATCTGCAGAAGCCGCTCGACCTCGACGAACTGGCAATGCTGGTCGATCGCGTGTTGTCGCGGCAACGCGAGCAGCGCGAACTCTCCTACCTGAGAGGCCGCGAGCGCGGCGTGCCCGAAGGCGTACTCGGACGCGATCCGCGCATGCTCGCGCTGTTCTCGCAGATCGATCGGCTGCACGAGGCCGGGCTGCCGCCGGGCAAGCGACCCGCGATCCTGCTCACCGGCGAGACGGGTACGGGCAAGGGCCTCGTCGCGCGCGCGATCCACGCGCGGCTCGGCGACGGCCCTTTCATCGAAGTGAACTGCACCGCAATGCCCGCGTCGCTGGTCGAAGCGGAACTCTTCGGCCACGAGCGCGGCACCTTCACCGACGCGAAGGCCTCGCGCACGGGCCTCTTCGAAGCGGCCAACGGCGGCACACTCTTTCTCGACGAGATCGGCGAACTCGAAGGCGGCCTGCAGGCGAAGTTCCTGAAGGCGATCGAAGAAAAGCGCATCCGCCGGCTCGGCTCGACCCGCGATCGCGCCGTCGACGTGCAGATGATCGCGGCGACCAACCGTGATCTCGATGCGGCCGTCGAGTCGGGCGCGTTCCGCGCGGATCTGCTGCACCGCTTGCGCGTGCTCTCGTTCGAGATCCCGCCGCTGCGCGAGCGCGGCGACGATCTGCTGCTGCTCGCGCGTCACTTCGCCGCGGAGCTGGGGCAGACGTACGGCGGCGTCCCGCGCACCTTCACGCCCGAAGCCGCCGGCGTGCTGCAACGTTATCCGTGGCCGGGCAACGTGCGTGAATTGCGCAATCTCCTGGAGCGAACGGTGCTGCTGCACCGCGAGACCGAGATCGGCGCGGAGGCGATCGAGGAGATGATCGGCCCGGCGCGGCCGATACGCAGCATCGCGTCGCAACCCGCCGCGATGCCCGCGCCCCCGGCCGCCGAGTTTGCGCTGCCGGACAGCGGCGTCGATCTCCAGGACCTCGAGCGCGCATTGATCGAACAGGCGCTGACCCGCACCGGCGGCAACCGGACCCGCGCCGCCGCGCTGCTCGGCCTCACGCGTGATACCTTGCGCTACCGACTCGAAAAACACGGGATCGCCTAGATGGAGACAAGAATGCAGCGAAGTCCGCGTCTCGCGATCGCGATCCTTGCGGCGCTCGCCGTGTGCGTGCCGAATCCTCGCGCGTGGGCCACCCAAACCGATCCGGTGCTCGAGATCACAAGCGCGCGCGGCATCGCGACCAGCAGCGGAACGCTGGTGCAGCTCGACGCGACCTTCCCGGCCGACGACATGCTCCAGCAGTTCGTACCGGTGCAGGTTCTCATCCGCGACCTCGCGAGCGGCGGGTCGCACTATGTACGCATCGCGCTCGGCGACGCGGCGGTTTCGGGCGTGGATCCCGCGCTCGCCGACGGCCTCGATCCGGGAGACGTTGCGGCGCTGCTCGCGAGCGGCACGCCACTCGCCGGCGCGCGCCTTCTGTTCGTCGCTCCCGGCCGCGTCGAGTTCGTGTTGCCCTCCGATTTTCCGATCGCAGCCGCCGAAGTGCAGATCTTCCTGGTGTACCAGGGCGATCCGCTGCTCTCGAATCCGGCGCCGCTCGTGGTGGAAGGAGCGACGCCGTGAGCTCCGCACCGCACCGACATCGGCTTCGCGTCGCCGTGCTCGCGATCGCGCTGCTCGCGCTGCCCGCATCGACATGCCGGATCGTGAAGGACGACGATCCGCTGCTGAACCTCGATGCGGTCGACGCACTCACCTGGAACGCCGCCGAGATCGTGCCCAACGCACCGTGGATCCGTCCGGGGCCCGATCGCCGCTTCGGCACCGCCGACGACGTGATCGATTCGAGGCTACGCGGCGACGTCGATCTGGTGCTGCGCAGCGGCGGGGCGGCGATCGGCGCGACGATTCCGGCGCCGACCGCGAGCGTCGCACCAGGCCTCTGGCCGCTCGGTGTCGCAGAGCCGTTCGCCGAGGGCACGCCGATCGACTTCGTCGTGGTCCCCGTCGATGGGCACACCAGCGCGCCGTACGGAACGCCCGGCGCACCGCCGTACTGGAACGGCATGCCGGTGCTGGTGCTGGCCTTCGCCGACCTCGATGGCGACGGCGTGATCGGTGTGACGAACCTCGACGGCAACTCGCTCGACCACGCGCTCGAGGAAGCGGAATGGTTGCCGGTCGGCCGGCGCTTCAGCTTCGGCGCGAACGGCCAGGCGACCGGTTCGCTCCAGATCGGTGTCGGTGGGCCGTCCGCTGCACCCGCCCGCGTCGTGCTCGGCGCCGCCGCGTGGGCCGGCGCGCTCGACCCGGCCTTTCTTGGTGGCAACGTCCCGCACGGTCCTGCCGTGATGACACGACTGCCGTTCTTGCCGGTCCTCGATCCTCGGAAGGTTCTCGAAGGCGGGCCGAATGGTCCGCCGGCGCCCACGCCGACCTCGCTGGTCGGCGTCGAGATCCGCGTCGCGCACGCGCCCGACCCCAATGATCCGCGCGTGGGCGAGTCCTTCACGCTGCGACTCGACGGCAGCGACCCGACGATCGACGCCGCGCGCGTGCTGTCGGGCGCTGCGAGTCGCTTCGGTGTCGTGCAGCAGCCGGACCCCGCGACGTACCTGAACCTGCCCGCGCGGCCGCTGCGGCCCGGCCTCGCACCGAACGGAGCGCGCGTCGCGGTCGAAGTTCTGACGCGTGTGCGCGTCGCGGACGACGGAGCCACATCGCGCACCGCGCTGCGCGTCGTTCCGCTCGATCGGCTCGGCAACGTCACCGATCCGGTCGCGGCGACGCCGGTCACGCTGCGCACCAGTGGGCCCGTGCGCATCGTCTCTCCCGACACGGACGGCGATCCGCATCTCGAGATCGTCTCGGTCGTCGACGCGATCGGCCCCGCGATCGAGCTCGACGATTCGGGCGGCGCCCTCGACGATGTCGACACGAGCGAGCTGCGGATCGAGGCGGGCGATGCACTCGCGCGCGTCCTGCTGCTGCTCCCCGATCCCGATGTGGATGATTCGGGCATCGTCACGACGGCCGACATCGACGCGATCGATGCGCACCGGGGCGACCGTCTCGGCGATGCTGGCTTCGATCCGCGCTTCGACCTCGACACCAGCGGGCGCATCGACGCGGGCGATACCGGGATCGCCGCGGCGCAACTCGGCGCGCTGGTGGCGATTCCGTAACAGCGGCGCTCACCCGGGAACGAGAAACTAGATCCCGATCAGCGGCGCGAGCAGCATCTTGGCGATCTCCTTCAGCGGGATCTGCATCGCGAAGACGGGAATCAGCGGAAGCGCCGACGCCAGCAACACCGGCACGAGACTCTGTCGCCCGACCGGTACCGTCCGCATCTTCGCGATCACTTCGTAGAGCGCGATGGTGTCGGCCACCGGCCCGATCTCGGGCGCCGAGAGCAGGCCCTGATCGTCTACGGACTCGTGACGGATCCAGCGGCGCTCGACGAGGCGCCCGTGTTCGGCGAGCAGCGCCCCGTACGCCGCGAGGCTCGCCCGCCGCGCGGCGCGGAGCCGCGGTGCGAACGCCAGCAGCGGCAAGAGCCCGATCGCGGCGAGCACCAACACGAGCGCTGCGGCGGGCACCTTCAGCGTCTGGACGTCGAGGCCGTGATACATCGCATCGTGTCCCCAGCGGCCCGCAACGGGAACGGCGATCGCGAAGAAGAGCGGCGCCAGTCCAACCGTCAGCTGCTCGAGAAACCCGAGCCCCGCGGTGCGGTCGGGATGCGTCGGCGCGAGCCGCAGTTCGAGCGCTGCGATGCGCGAGAACATCCACGCGAGCAATGCCAGCCGCCAGAGCCACGCGACGAGCATCAGCAAGAACAGCGGCCGCGACACGAACGAGAACCAGAGCACGCCCCAATGGAGGCCGCCCACCGGCTCCACCTCCCAAGCGAGCTCGTGCAGATCGTAGCTACGGGTAAAGCCCGCGATCGTCGCGATCGCGACCAGCGCGACCATGACCAGCAGCGCCGTTCGCGAAGCGCGCAGCGCGCGCGCCCGCTCGAGGATGGAACGGAACGCGGGCATCAGTGCTGCGTCGACGAGTCCGCGCGACACGAACTGCGGCAGCACCCGACGCAGCGCCGCGTCGGTGCTGCTCTCGGCCACGAGCAGCAGCGGTAGTGCCAGCAGGAAGCGCGCGTGGATCCCGAAGTGCTGGAGCAGCGGCTCCGGCACCGTGCCCGGCAGCAGCCGCCGCTGCCACAGTGCGTAGAGCATCAGCGGCAGCCAGGTGATCCCGACCGCGATCGCGATGCGCCGGCCGAGCCCGAAGCCGCCGCGCCGCGGGATCAGCCCGATCGCCTGTTGTGCGCGAACCAGCGCGTCGTCCGCGAAGAGCGAGTAGCTCTCCGCTTCGATGCTGGCAGCGCCCGGTCGATCGTGGTTCGCGATGGTCAAGTTCCTCAGCTTCCGCGCTTCATCCGCGCGAGTCGGCGCGCCATCGCGCGGTGGAACGGTTCGTGGCCGTGCGTGAAGACCCATTGCAGCAGACCCGGCGCGACCGCGTGCACGACCTCGAGCAGCGTCGCCCAGCGCGGCGCGACGCGAACCGCGCGCGTGACGACGGCCCACCCGATGCGCCGCGCGGCCTGCTCGGCACCGAGCGCGGGGAATGCGTCGTAGATGCGTGTCGGCGCGAGCATCGCGGTGCGAACCAGCGGAACCTGGATCGTCGTGACGGCGATTCCGCGCCCGCCGAGTTCGAGTCGCAGCGTGCGCGCGAAGTGATCGGACGCCGCCTTGGCTGCCACGTAGGCCGCGAAGTTCGGCGCGCCCGTCTGCACGCCGATCGTCGAGATCTGCACGATGTGGCCGGCGCCGCGATCGAGCATCGACGGCAGCAGCCCGAGCGTCAGCGTCATCGGGCCGATGTAGTTGACCGCGACGAGGCGCGCGAGGTCTTCGGCCTTGTAATCGACGACGGCGCGCCGGATCGAATGCCCCGCGTTGTTCACCAGGATGTCCACGGGGCCGTCGTCGCGCAGTACGCTCTCGGCGAGCGCCCGACACGACTCGACACTCGACAGATCGGCCGTGCGCACCTGCGCCCGCCCGCCGAGCCGTTCGCAGTCCTCGGCGACCTGCTCCAGCTCCTCGCCGCGGCGCGACACCAACACGAGCGCTGCACCCGCCCGCGCGGCTTGCAGCACGAACGCGCGGCCGATGCCGGACGACGCGCCGGTGACCAGCATGCGGCGCGCGCGCAGCGCCACGCCGAGTCGCGCGAGATAGTTCTGCTCCGCTCTCGCCCGCAAGCGCCCCAGCACCGTCACGCTCCCTCTCGAGATTCCGCCCAGCGCCACACTAGAGGGCTTGGCGACGCGCCGCCGCTGACGCGCTCGCCCATCCACGGTGCGTGAGATCCCCCGGCCCAGCGGGCGAACTCCCCCAGCCCGCCCTCTCTTCGCCCGCGGCGCGCCACCAGCGCGTCGCTCGCGGGTCGATCCGATGGCACGCGCGTTGCTCATGCAAGTACCGACCGGGGGAAGGCTCCCGCGCGAAACGGCAGGGACGAGGCGATGCGCAACGGTGGAGAAGCTGAGGTCCGGGTCGCGCTCTACTCGCACGACGCGATGGGGCTCGGCCATCTGCGGCGCAACATCGCGATCGCGCGCGCGCTGGTCGAGTCGCCGCTGCACCCCTCGGTGCTGATCCTATCCGGTGTCCGCGAGGCCGCCTCTGTCCGTCTGCCCGAACGCACCGACTGCCTCACGCTGCCCTCGCTCCACAAGCAGGACGACGGCAGCTACCGCTCCCGCTCGCTCGCGCTCGGCGTGCCGGAGCTGATCCACATGCGCTCGCTCGCGATCCGCGGCGCGCTCGAGTCGTTTGCGCCGCACGCGTTCGTGGTGGACAAGAACCCGCTCGGCGTGTTCGGCGAACTCGAGCCCGCCCTCGGCCATCTCGCCGCCATGGGCCAGACGCGCTGCGTGCTCGGATTGCGCGACGTGCTCGACGAGCCCGCGGTCGTCGAGCGCGAGTGGGGCCAGACGCGCGGCACCGTCAGCGTGCGACGTTTCTACGACGCTGTGTGGGTCTACGGCGATCCCGCCGTCTATGACCCGTTCCTCGATGTCCCGGGCGCCGCGTCGGTGTCGTCGCAGTTGTCGTTCACCGGCTACCTCGGACCGCGCCCGCACGCGCTCGATCCGGCCTGCGAAGCCGTGCTGCGCGCGCGCCTCGAGATTCCGACGGGCCGCATCTTTCTCTGCCTGCTCGGCGGCGGGCAGGACGGCTGGGACCTGGCGGCGCGCTTCGCGAACACCGCGCTGCCCGAGGATGCCGTCGGCGTGATCGTGACGGGGCCGTTCATGCCATCCGCCGCTCGCCGCAGGCTCGCCACCGCCGCGACTCTCAACCCGCGGCTGCGCGTGCTCGAGTTCGTCCACGAGATCGAGAAACTGGTGGCCGCATCCGACCGCATCGTCGCGATGGGGGGGTACAACACGGTGTGTGAGGTGCTGGCGGCGCGCAAGCCGCTGCTGCTCGTGCCGCGCGTTGCACCGCGGCGGGAGCAGGCGATTCGCGCCGAGCGTCTCGAGGCGCTCGGGCTCGCGAGCGTGCTGCTGCCGGGCGAACTCGCCACCGACAAGCTCGATCGCTGGCTCGTCGCCTCGCATCCCGAGCCCGATCCGAGCGGCATCGATCTCGGCGGGCTCCTGCGCATTCCGGCGCTGCTTGCCGCGCTGCTCGCCGAAAGCTCCGAGGGCGGCAGGGTCAGCGCGGTTTCCGCATGAGCACGGCGCGCGTTGGATACGTGCTGAAGCGCTATCCGCGCTACTCGGAGACCTTCGTCGTCAACGAGATCCTCGCGCTCGAGGAGGCGGGTGTCGCGATCTCGATCTTCTCGCTGCGGCCACCCGAAGACGGTCACTTCCAGGACGCGATCTCGCGGGTGCGCGCGCGCGTCGGCTACTACACCGCCGTGGGTCTGCGCGCCGACGACCTGTGGCGCGCGGTCGCCGACGCTGGCGTGTGCATCGACGACGTCGAGAGCCGCCTCATACAGGCGCGCGGCATGGACCACCGCCACGTCTACCAGGCGCTGCGGATTGCGCGCGACGCGCGGCAGCTCGGCGTCACGCACCTGCACGCGCACTTCGCGACCGAGGCCACCGACGTCGCGCAGCTCGCCGCGCACTTCGCGGATCTGCCCTTCTCGTTCACGGCGCACGCCAAGGACATCTTCCACGAGGACGTCCGCCCGGCAGCGCTGGTGACGAAGATGCGCGCCGCGAGCGCGGTCGTCACGGTGAGCGACTACAACGCGCGTTTCCTGCGCGGGCTCGCCGGCGCGCCGGCCGCGCGCGTGGTGCGCGTCTACAACGGCCTTCCGCTCGAAGAGATCGCGTTCGCCGAGCCGGCGCAGCGAGCGCGCACGATCGTCGCGGTGGGGCGCCTCGTCGAGAAAAAGGGATTCGCCGTGCTGATCGAAGCGAGCGCGCTGTTGCGCCGCCGTGGCGTCGCGCATCGCTGCGAGATCATCGGCCAGGGTCCGCTCGAGGAGCCTCTGCGCGCACAGATCGACGCGCTCGGCCTCGGCGACGGCGTCGAACTCCTGGGTCCGCTCCCGCGCCGCGACGTACTTGAGCGCGTGCAGTCCGCGGCGCTCTTGGCGGCGCCGTGCGTCACCGGCGCCGACGGCAATCGCGACGGACTCCCGACCGTCGTACTCGAGGCAATGGCGGCCGGTACGCCGTGCGTCGCGACCGACGTGACGGGGCTACCCGAGATCGTGCGCGACGGCGAAACCGGGCTGCTCGTCCCCGAAGGCCAGGCGCCCGCGCTCGCCGACGCGATCGAGCGTCTCCTCGAGGACGCCGCATTGCGCGTGCGGATCGCCGCGGCGGCGCGCCGCCTCGTGGAACACAGCTTCGACTTGCAACGCAACGTCGAGACGCTGCGGCATCTGTTCGGCGCGGGAGAGCCGGCGGAACGAGCGCGGGCCGGAGCGTCGGCGTGATGCGCGTGGCGAACGTCTGCGCCGATCCGGGCGTGCCGGTCTTCGGCCGCAAGGGATGCTCCGTCCACGTGCAGGAGATGCTCCGCGCGCTGCGCCGGGTGGGCGCCGACCTCGAACTCTTCGTGCTGCGCACGGGCGAACCGCCGCCGGCCGACCTCGCCGACCTGCGCGTACACCCGCTGCCCGCGCCGCGCAGCGACTCGCCGAGCGCGCGTGAGCTTGCACTGGTTGCCGGCAACGATTTGCTGCGCGCGGCGCTCGCAGCGCGCGGCCCCTTCGACTTCGTGTACGAGCGCCACGCGCTTTTCGCCACCGGCGCGATGGCGTACGCGCAGGGCGCCGGAATCCCCGGCATGCTCGAAATTAACGCGCCGCTCGTCGAAGAGCAACAGCGCCACCGCGTGCTCACCCACGTGCAGCTCGCGCAAGCCAGCCGCGCGCAAGCGTTCGAAGCCGCAACTGTGCTGCTGCCCGTATCCGAGGAGCTGGCCGCGTGGCTGCGGCAGCACGCGCCGACGACGTCCAGGATCGACGTGACTCCGAATAGCGTCGACGCCGCACGATTCGCCGCTGCGCGGCCGGCCGCACAACGCTTCACGCTCGGCTTCGTCGGCGGGCTTCGGCCGTGGCACGGCCTTGCGGATCTCGCAGCCATCTTCGCCTCCGTACGCGCCGAGCGGGCCGACGCCCAACTGCTCATCGTCGGCGACGGCCCGGGCCGCGCCGGCCTCGAAGCGGATCTCGCCGCGCGTGGCGTGCTGGCGGGCGTCACCTTTGCCGGCGCCGTCGCACCCGACGCGGTGCCCGCGTGGCTCGCCGCGATCGACGTCGCTCTCGCGCCCTACCCGTCCGACGCATCGTTCTACTTCTCGCCGCTCAAGCTCTTCGAATACATGGCCGCGGGTCGCGCGATCGTCGCGAGCGCGATCGGCCAGATCGCGAGCGTCGTGCGCCATGCCGAAACGGGCTGGCTGCACGCGCCCGGCGACATCGCCGCTGCGGCGCGCGCGTCGCTTGTGCTCGCGCACGACGCAGCGCTGCGGGCGCACCTGGGCGCGGCGGCACAATCCTGGGTCGCCACGCACCGCAGCTGGGATGCGATTGCGGCGCGCGTCGTCGCGCTGGCCGCGGCGACCCGGCCCGCCAGCCGGAGCTCTGCCACGCGCGGGCTCCGGCTGGAGCTTCGCTGAGTGGCCCGTCCGCTCCGCTGGCGCGCAATCGCACCGCGCTTCGCGCGCGTTGCGGCACGCTTCCGGCCCGAACTCGCGCGCGAGCGCGGGCTGCTCGCGGCCTCGTCCGCGGCGCTGCTCGCCGACATCGCGCTGAACCTGCTCGAGCCGTGGCCGATGAAGATCGTCTTCGATTCCGTACTCCGTGCAGCCGCGCCGCCGGCCTGGCTCGACGGGGTTCCGAGCACCTGGCTGATCGCGGGCTGCGCGGTCGCAACCTTCGCCGTGGTCGCCGCTGCTGCGGCCGCGAGCTACGTCAGCACGATCGGCTTCGCGCTCGCCGGCAATCGCGTGCTGACGCGCGTTCGCGAGCGACTCTTCGCGCACACCCAGCAGCTCTCGCTCACGACCGAACGCGACGCGCGTCTCGGCGACTGGCTGACGCGCATCGTCGGTGACGTCGGGATCCTGAAGGACGTCGTCGTGACGGCGCTGCTGCCGCTCGGTGCCAGCCTTCTCGTGCTCGTTGGAATGCTCGCGGTGATGCTGTGGATGGACCCGCGACTCGCCGTCGTCGCGCTCGCACCGCTGCCGGTCTTCGCACTCTTCACGGTCCGGCGTACGCGACACATCCAGCAGGCGGGGCGCGAGCAGCGTCAGCGCGAAGGCGAACTCGCCAACGCCGCGGCGGAATCGCTCGGCGCGCTCGCGGTGGTACAGATGCTCTCGCTCGAATCGCGTTTCGCGCGGCTCTTCGGCGCCGCGAGTGCACGCGATCTCTCGCAGGGCGTGCGCGGGAAACGCCTCGCGGCCGGACTCGAGCGCGGCGTCGACCTGCTTGCCGGGCTCTCGACGGCACTGGTGCTCGGCTACGGCGCGTCGCGCGTGCAGAGCGGGCACGTGACACCCGGCGAGCTGATCGTGTTCCTCACCTATCAGCGGCGCGCCTTCAAGCCGGTGCGCGACTTCGCCAAGTACACCGCCCGCATCGCCAAGGCCACCGCGTCGGGCGAGCGCGTGCTCGAACTCCTCGACCGCACTCCGGCCGTGCAAGAGCGCGCGAACGCGCGCGTGGCGCCGCAACTCTCGGGCGCGGTCGCGTTCCGCGGCGTGCACTTCGGCTACGGCGACGGCGCGCCCGTGCTCGACGGCTTCGATCTCGCGATCGCGCCCGGCGAGTGGGTCGCCCTGGTCGGCGCCTCGGGCGCGGGCAAGTCCACACTCGCGGCGCTGCTGCTGCGCCTCGCCGATCCGCAGCAGGGCGCCGTACTCGTGGACGGGCTCGACGTGCGCGAACTCACGCTGCATTCGCTGCGCAGCCAGATCGCCGTCGTGCCGCAGGACGACGTCCTCTTCGTCGGCACGCTGCGCGAGAACATCGCCTGCGGCAAGCCGGACGCCAGCGACGCCGAGATCGAGGCCGCGGCCCGACTGGCGCGCGTGGACGAGTTCGCCGCGCGATTGCCAGATGGACTCGACACCCTTGTCGGCGAGCGCGGCGCAACGCTCTCGCGCGGCCAGCGCCAGCGCGTCGGCATCGCGCGCGCGGCGCTGCGCGAGGCGCCGATCCTCGTGCTCGACGAGCCGATGACCGGGCTCGACGCCGAGAACGAGCGACTCGTTCGCGACGCACTCGAGCGCGCCGCGCGCGGCCGCACCTGCCTGCTCATCACACACGATGTGGAGCATGCCGCTCGTTGCGACCGCATCGTCTCACTCGGCGTCGCCAGCGCGCCAGCGCGTGCGGAGAACGCGAGAGGTCTCCGTGTCGGCGCGAGCTGATGCCGCGCTCGCGGCGCGCGACACCGCAATCCCCGCGCTCGGCGCGCTGCTCGATCCGGGCGCGTTCGCGGAGCTGCTGCGCTCGCTCGCGCCGGAAGCACAGATCGTGGCCGTGCACGGCCGCTACGTCCGCTACAAGCCGGGTGCTCGATGCGTTGCGGCGTATCGCGTCGAACTCCCAGGCGGCGAGGTACTCGCACACGGCATCGCCCATGGCCCCGGGGCGGAGGAGAAACTCGCGAAGCTGCGGACGCGCCGCACGGCACCGAGCGCGCTCGGCGACGGCCGCTTCTTCCGCGGCGATCTCGGGCTCGCAATCGAGCCCTTCCCGAACGATGCGCGACTGCGCCCGCTCGCACGGCTCGCCAATCCGGCGTTCCGCGATCGGCTGATGGCACGGCTGCGCGTGGTCGCAAAGGGCCGTCCGCTCGCCGCGCTCGAGACGCTCGCCTACAAGCCCGAGCGTCGCTTAGTAGCGCGAGCGACGGCCGCGGACGGCGCCCGCGCGGTCGTAAAGATCCACACGCCTGCCGGTTTCCACGCGACCGAAGCGGGACGCGGGTACCAGAGCTGCGATGCGCTCCGGCTCGCGCGCTGCTTGCGCAGCTCGCCGCGTCACGCCGCGGTGGCGTACGAGTGGATGGAGGGCGACGCGCTCGAACCACTCGCCGCCGGCGGGAGCGGAGTTCTCGAAGCCACGGGAGCCGCGCTAGCGGAGCTGCACGCCCAGACACTGCCACCGCTCGAGCGGCCGCTCACGCGCGAGGCGTTCGCGTCCGCGCGGCTCGCCACGGTGTTGGTGCCAGCGCTCGCCGCGCGTGCGCACGGTCTCGCGACCGAGATCGCCGCGCGGATCGCCGCGCGGGTCCACCTGCCACGCGCGCTCCACGGCGACTTCCACGCCGGCCAGGTGTTGATCGCGCGCGACACCACGGTGCTGCTCGATCTCGACAGCGCCTGCGCGGGACCCGCCGCGCAGGACGTCGCCGTGTTCGCGGCGCATCTCGAGCTCGTCGCCGCGCGGAGCGGCGACGGCGCGCAGCGTGTGGCCGACGCGGTCACGCGACTGCTCGACGGCTACGCGCGCGTGGCGACGGCGCCCGGCTTCGACGACGTCGCGCTGCACACCGCAGCCGCACTCGTCTCGATCGCGCCGCAGCCTTTTCGGACGCGCGAGCCGGAGTGGCCCGCGCTACTCGAGGCGCTGCTCGATCGCGCGGCCGCTTGGCTCGCGCTTGCCGGTGGACACAGCGCTCGAGCCGCGCGCGAGCCCGCGGCGAGCGTGCTCGACGCTGCGATGCCGTTCCTCACCGCGGCGCTCGATCCGCAGCGCGTCGGCGTGCCGCTCGTTCGCGCGCTTGGCGACGCGACGCTGCGTATCGATTCCGCGCGGCTGGTGCGCCACAAGCCGGCGCGCCGCGCGCTCGTCGAGTACGCCGTGGGGAGCGATCGCGACGCGTCGTTCGCCATTCTCGGCAAGCTGCGCGCGCGCGGCCTCGACCAGGCGGCGTTGCGCGTGCAGCAATCGCTCCACGATCGTGGCTTCGGCGCCGGTTCGCGCGACGATGTTTCGGTTCCGGAGACGCTCGGCGCGCTGCCCGAGCTCTTCCTGTGGCTACAACGCAAGGCGCCCGGCGTTCCGCTTCCCGAACTTCTCGGTCGCCCCGGAGACGCGGTCCTGTGTTCACGCGTTGGCTACGCACTCCACAAGCTGCACGCGACGCGGGTCGAGACGACGCGGCGCTTCGGCGCGGCCGACGAGGTCTCGGCGCTCACGGACCGTTTCCTCCCGCTGGTTGCACGCGCGCATCCGGCGTTTGGACCGCGCGTCGATCGACTCGCGGAAGCCTGTTGCCGGCTCGCTTCCGAGATTCCGGCCGGGCCCGTCTGCGGCATCCACCGCGACTTCCATCTCGATCAGGTGCTGGTGGACGGCGATCGCCTGTGGCTACTCGACTTCGATCTCTACTGCGAAGGACATCCTGCGCTCGACGCAGGCAACTTCGTCGCGCATCTCATCGAACTCGCGCTGCGCCGTAGCGGCGACCCCGGCGCGCTGGCCCACTGCGAGATCGCCTTCGTGGAGCACTTCCTCGCGCTGTCGGGCGAGGCGCTACGGCCGGCGCTCGACGCCTACACGTCGCTAGCGCTGGTGCGACACATCGCGCTCTCGACACAGTATCCGGAGCGACGCGGGACGACGGGTCCGCTGCTCGCGCTCTGCGAAGAGCGGCTGGATCTCGTCGCGGCAACTCGGAGCGCGGCGCGATGACGGCGCGGTCGTCTGCTCTCGTGTTGCTCGCGCTGCTGACGCTCTCGCGCATCGGACTCGCGCAACCCGCCGCATCGGGCGCGAAGAGCGCGCTGATGAAAGAGTGGGGCAGCACGCTCCGGCTCGGACGCGAGCTCGGCAAGGACCGCGACGACATGCGTCCCATCGATCAGTTCGTGCTCCCGCTCTTCGGCCGCCCGCTGATGATCGGCGGTGAGATCGAACTCGAGACGCTGCTGCGCACGGACTTTCGCCTCGACCCGCAGCGCGCCGACGACAGCTTGCAAGTCGCCCCGCAGCTGAAGCTCGAGCTCTTCTACCCGCTCACCAAGTGGGCGTTCGTCCTCCTCGAAGGAAAGTTCGGTTACGACACCGACGCGTGGACGGAGGACGGCCTCGTTCCCGACAGTGAGTGGAAGATCCAGCGCGGGCAGAGCTGGCTGTACCTCAATGATCTCTGGGAGAGCGGCTTCTCGCTGCAGGTCGGACGCCAGAACTTCCAGGACGAGCGCGAGTGGTGGTGGGATGTCGACCTCGACGCGGCGCGCGCCTACTACGAGATCGGCGACTTCGCGTTCCAGGTGGGCGTCGCGCACGAACTCGCGCCCTACCAAGCCAACGACGAGCACATCGACGACGACCTCGGCGACACCACCTTCGTGCTCGGCCAGGCGACCTGGCATTGGAACGATCGCAACCGGCTCGACCTGTTCCTCGCGCGGCGCGACGACGACTCGCGCAAGGAGAGCGTCGGCGAGCGGATCTCCTCGGAGCGCGAGGATCCCTTCGACGGCGATCTTCGCTGGGCGGGCCTGCGCGCGATCGGCCGCGTCCGGCCGAAGGCCGCAGGCCGCTCGCTCGGACGCATCGACTATTGGCTCGACGGCGCCATCGTCGGCGGCGAGGAGACGCGCGTCCGCTACCGCAGCGTGCGCAACCGCCCCGATCTCTCGCAGGTCCGCGCCCGGACCACGCGCGATGTGTACGGCTGGGGCATCGACGCAGGTTTCACGTATGGCCCGCGTGAGCGCTGGCCGCGCGTCACCGTCGGCTACGCGTACGGCTCGGGCGACCGCGATCCGGCGGGCGGGACGGACAACTCCTTTCGTCAGACCGGACTCCAGAACAACAACGGCAAGTTCCAGGGTGTGGACAGCTTCAAGTACTACGGCGAACTGCTGCGGCCCGAGCTCTCGAACCTGCGGATCCTGACCATTGCGCTCGGCATGCCGATCCCGTTCCTCCACAACAGCTCGATCGAAGTGGTCTGGCACCGCTACTGGCAGAACGAGCCTTCGACACTTCTGCGGAACACGCGACTCAAGGCGAGTCCAGCCGGCTTCGACAACGACATCGGCCAGGAAGTGGACGTCGTGGTGGGCATCGAGGAGTGGCAACACTGGGAGGTCGAGGTGATCGGCTCCTGGTTTCGCGCCGGTGATGCGTTCGGACGCCAATCGGGCCGCGACGCAACGCAGGCGCTCATCAAGATCAACTACAACTTCTGAGGTAGAGGCATGAAGACTGCATTGCTGCTGCTGACATTGTTCTTCGCCGCCGCACCGGCCGGCGCGGCCGAGCCGCTCGCCGTCCAACCGGGCGAGCGCATCAAGGCAAAGGGCGAATGGATCGGTGACCACGCGCTGCGCGCGACGAGCGCGCGACGCAAGGATGCGGCCGACCACGACTTCGAGATCGCGGCCGCCGTTGAAGAGCGGAACGGCGAGAGCGGCGCATTCCGTCTGGCGGGCGTGTGGATCGACGCGGAGCAGGGCGATCTCGACCGCCGCAGCCGCCAGATCGCGCGCCGGCTCGATCCGGGCGACTGGGTAAAGGTCGAGGGGCACTTCGAGCCGGACGGGCGCCTCGCGCCGACCGCCCTCGAGCGCCTCGACGGCGAGGACGCGGTGGCGGCGGTCGAGGGCGCCGTCGAGGCGGTCGAGCCCGGCGCCGACGGCACGCGTGTCCTGAAGATCGGACCGATTTCCGTGTCGCTCGGCGCGGGCGTGGTCGCGGAGGCGACGCGATGAGCCGCGCACACGGCGCCGTCGCCGGACTCTTCTTCGCCATCGCATGCGCGGCGCCGTGCGTCGTCGGCGCCTTCACGGTGGTCCAGGCGATGGATGCGACCGGCGACGGCGCACACCCGCTCACCAGCCCGAGTGGAGTCGCCATCGATCGCGCTGGTATCGCGTACGTCGCGGGCCGCACCAGCAACAACGTCTTCCGCGTGACGCAGGCCGGCGTCGCAACACAGGTGCTCGACGCGAGCGGGGATGGCGTGAACGCGATGCTCGCGCCCGAAGAGCTGGCGATCGGTCCCGACGACAGCCTCTACGTCACGGCCAGCGCGTCGAACGCACTCTTCCGGCGCACCAGTGCGGGCGTGACGACGCGTCTGCTGGGCCCTACCGGTGACGGCATTCACCCGCTCACCGAGCCGCGCGGCGTCGCAGTCGCACCGGACCGCATCGTCTATGTCGGCGGCCAGCTCTCGAACAACGTCTTCGCCGTCCCGCCCGACAGCGCGCCGTTCCAGATCCTCGACGCGACCGGCGACGGTACCGCCCCCCTCGACCTCCCACGCGGCATCGCGGTCGCTACGGATCTCGACGTGTGGATCACCGGTCGCACCAGCGACAACGTGTTCAAGGTGAAACGCAACGGTGCGCGGAGCAAGGAGGTAGACAAGAACGGCGATGGCGTGCATCTGCTCAACTCACCGCGTGCGATCGTCGCGGACGGCGCGGGCGGCGTCTTCCTCGCCGGCAACTCCTCCAACAATGTGTTTCACGTGACCGCAATCGGCGTCGTGACGCAGGTACTCGACGCGAGCGGCGACGGCGTGCATGGGCTCAGCGCGCCGAACGCACTTGCGCTCGATGCCGGCGGCTCGCTCTACGTGACCGGCTCGCTCAGCAACAACGCGTTCCGGCGGACGCCCGAGGGCGTCGTGACGCAGATCATCGATGCCAGCGGCGACGGCGTCCATCTGCTCGCGGAGCCGAGCGGCATCGCAATCGACCGCCTCGGCAACGCGTGGGTGCTGGGCCGCGCGAGCAACAACGCGTTCAAGGTGCTCGCCGTGCCGGAGCCCAGCGCGCTCACCGCCGCCGCGGTGTCACTCGCCGCACTCGCCCGGCTCGCGCGGTGCAGGCGCTAACTAGCGCGCGGCCGTCCGGCCGTGGTGCGGAACAATGCGTTAGCGGCCGTCCGGCCGTGGCGCGGAACAATGCGCTAGCCCGCGATCGCCTCGGCTCTCGCCAGCGTCGCCGTGATGCCGGCGTCCCAGTCCGGCTCTCGGCTGCGGAAGTGCTGGGGCGCGAGGCGCAGGAGACCGGCGGCGGTGTAGAGCGCGAGCCGTTCCGCCGTCGGTGGCGCTGCGATCGCGGCGTAGCCGTCGAGCAGCGCAGCGAGCGCGGGTGCAGCGAGCGCCGCAGGGAGCAGACCGCGCTGCGGATCGCGCTCGAGGTGCGCCGCGAAGTAGCCGAGATCCGCTGCCGGATCTCCGCACGCGGCTTGGTCGAGA
Organism: Deltaproteobacteria bacterium; assembly: GCA_031362725.1. Taxonomy (GTDB): domain Bacteria; phylum Myxococcota_A; class UBA9160; order UBA9160; family PR03; genus PR03. The sequence continues at coordinate 27,664 of JANLTC010000233.1, forward strand.
TCGAGCAGCACGGCGTATTCCGCCTCGACGAGCACCTGTTTGGCGTAGAAGTCACCGTGGATCGGCCGCTCGCCGCGCGGCTCTCGGAGGAGCCGCCCACTAAGGCCTTCGGCCAGGCGCCGTGCGCGCAGGCCGATCGCGGGAACCAGCGCCGCCACCGCATCCGCCGCGGCTTCGAGCGCCGCGCCCTCTGCTGCGCGCGAACGAAGTGGCAACGCGGCAGGATCTTGCGCATGCAGCGCTGCCAGCGCCGCGCCGGTGAGTTCCGCGTCGCGCAGCGCGCTCGAGGCATCCGCCAGCGAGTCGCGCAGCGATCGCCCCATCGCCCACGCGAACGCAAGCGCGGCATGACGCTCCGATGCGCCGATCGGCTGGGCGAGTCGCAGCGCGCCGCGCGGACGGAGCGCCGCGGCAGACGCGCCGGCGCGCGCGAAGTCGCGACCGGCATGGAGCTTGAGCGCTGCGCGTGATCCGTCGGCCCCCTCCAGCATCGCAACCCAGCGCCGTTCGGGTTTGTAGGAGAGCGTCGTGACGGTTGCCCCGTGTAGCGCGGGGAGTTGCGGAAGGAGCCGGCGAAGCAGCCGCGACTGCGCGGTGTGGCCGTCGAAGCGGGCCAACGCGGGAAGCTTGCGGTCGTGCGGGAAGAACGAGACGGCGACGGCGTGCTCCGGCAGGATCGCGCCGGCGCCGGCGAGCGCGGCGAGCCGCTCGGGACGGCAGGCAGTCGCGTGCACGTCGATGCTGCGGTCTCCGATTCGTAGGCGGTAGAGCACGAGGCAGCGCTCGCCCGACGCGAAGCGCGCAAGAACGGGGCGCGCTTCGCGCGGTTCCGCGTCTGGTACCAGCGTTCGCAGCGCAGCGACGAACGCGTCCGGGTCGAGAATCGTTGCGAGGCCCGGGAGCCATCGCTCGCGCCGAACCAACACTTCATCGGGAGGCACGAGCAACGGTTCGTTCCTCCTGCACGGCCGGGTGCCGTGGGCCTTCGCAATCCGCGTTCCAGTCTGCGCGCGGCGGAGCCCACGCGAACGATCGCCGAGTGCGCGAGTTGCCCCGGTCGCGCGCCGGATGCCCCACCGGGATTGCGCGCTTTCGCGCGCGCTCCGCGCAAGCCGCGGCGTGGAGCGCGCGCAGCAAGGCACGCTTGTTGCTCAACGGGCGCACGCCAGCGCGGTCTCGCACGCGAGCGAGACGGCGCAATCGGGCAGGAGGAATCGATGTCCCTCGCACGAACCGTCCGCATCCTCGGGATCGGCGCGCTTGCAGCCTTCGCTGGCGGGAATGCTGCGCTCGCGCAGGGGCCGAACCACCCGGTGCTGACCGAGGTCTACCGCGATCCGCCGGGCGTGAACGACGGCCCGGTCGGGCGCCTGCCTGGCAACGCGCACCAGGAATACATCGAGATCTACCTGCCGCCGCTCGCGGCGCTCGCCCCGACACTGAACAAGGACGCCATCCAGCTCACCTTCTACGAGGTGGAGGGCGACTCGTCGAGCACCGGGCTCGGCCTCGTCGAGTACCGCATCGATCTTCCCAGCTTCGATCTCGATCCGAGCAACGGGCTCACGGGCCTCCCGCGACCGGCGAGCGGCGTAGTCGTGCTCGGCTGGGTGAACTACACGGGCAGTCCGCCGACGGCGCTTGCCGGTACGCCGGCAACGCGTGTCGGCCTCGTCAACGGAGGCATCACGTCCGCCGTGGGCTTCACGTTCATCGCGGTGAACGGCGCGCAGTTCGGCGGAACCACCAACTTCCCGGTGCCAGCGGCCGTATCGGGCATCAACCTCACGTCGCTCGATCCGACCGAAGGCTTCATGGACAACGGCTCGGCGGTGTTGCTGCTCGTGAACCGCTCCGCCGCGGGCTACGTGCAGCGCTTTGCCTTCGACGATCCCGCGCACCAGCCGCCCAATCCGAACGCGGTCGTCTCGCTTCCTAGTGGAACCGTGCTCGGCGTCGCGAGCCTGCTCGACGGTGTGGCCGGCAACGACGACAGCAACTTCGACGTGTTGAAGCAGCCGTACCAGACGCCCACCGGCAAGAACATCGATCTCGAGACGGTGCTGCCGAAGAACGGCGCCTTCTCGCTGCGCGCGGCGCAGGTGGATGAAGCGAACGAGAACGGCTACGCGCGCCTGCTGGTCGACATCGCCAAGACCACCGAGGACGCCAACGCGGGCAACGACGATCCAGTCGACGACGCGCTCTTCGCGTACCGCACGATCGCGAACACCGGGCCGCTGCGCGCGACGCCCGGCCGCGCGCCCTTCTCGACGAGCGCACCGGAGCTGGCGGTCGGCGACGCCAGCCTGCAGATCTTCGACGTGCTCTCCAACACGACCGGGCGTCCCGGCCTCGTTGCGGCGAATGCCGGAGGCGACTTCGCGATGCAGGCGACGGCGACGGCCGGCGCGTCGAGCGCGCCCGCGCTGATGACCTTCGGACCCGGCGACGCGAGCATCACTTCGCTCGGTCAGAGCCCCGTGGTTCCCAGTGTCGCAGCGACCGTAGCCGCCGGTGCCGCGCCCGCGTCGCTCGTCACGGCGCCCGTCGCGTTGCATGCGGTCACGATCGGCGGTCCGCCCACCGTGAACCCGAACGCGTCGGTGACCGCGACGTTCCGCGTGCTCGATCCGACGACGGGGCTCACCAGCGGGGGCCTCCCGTTCCAGGCGACGAGTCTCGTCGCGGTGCAGGGCATCCGGCCGAGTGCCGCGGCGAACGAGTTGCTCGCGACGAGCTTCGGCGCCTTCGTGACCGCGGGTCTCGCCGGCGGCCTTGTGAAGGAGGCGCTCGGCAACGCGACCGCGCTGACGAGCCCCGCAACGAATCTCGCCAGTCCCCCCGTGGTGGACGCGCTCGACGTCGAGATGCCCGCGCTGCCCGCGCTGTTCATCCAGGTGCTCTCGCCGGCCGGTCTCGAGAGTCTGGTCACGACGGTGCTGACGTCGGCGGAGGTGGTCGCCGGGACCGGAACGTACGACGCGAGTCTGAACGCGGCGTCCACGGCAGTCGCGGCGATCGAGATCCCGATCGCGGAGACACGCACCAGCGGCGGAATCTTCGTTCCGACAGAGCGCGTCCACTACGCGGACGCCGGAGGACTACCCGGCGCGCCGACGAGCGGCCTCACCAACACCAACACGAATCGCGGCTTCGAACTCGCGCTCATCGACTCGCAGGTACAGTCGGCCGGTACGCTCGAGAGTGGCGCCACCGATGACTTCGGCCTGATCGTCGAGATCGGCCAGACGGAGCCCGGTGCGACGGTCGTGCCCGGTCAGTTCGTCTTCCTCAGCATGATGGGCGGACTCGAAGGCGCAGACGTCGACAGCCTCGACGTACCGCCGTTCGGCTCGCAGGACAACATCGTGTACGTCGATCTCGAGCCCTTCCACGCGGTGCTCGGCGCGAAGACCGTGAACCGACTCTTCGTCGTGGACGGCAGCGGCACCGGCACCGTGGACGTGATCGGCGCCTTCTCGCTCAACGCGTTGCCCTGCGCCAACGGCATCGACGACGACGGGGACGGCGCGACCGATTTTGGCTCGGACATCGGATGCGCGAGCGCAGACGATCGCAGCGAGCTGCCGGACTGCGGCGATGGTCTCGACAACGACGGCGACGGCGCCATCGACGGGGGAAGCGATGTCGCCTGCCTCGATGCGATGAAGCCGCGCGAGAATCCGCAGTGCCAGGACGGCATCGGCAACGACGCCGATGGCCTGACCGACTGGGATGGCGGCGCCTCGGCGGGCGTTCCGCTGGCGCAGCAGACCCAGCCCGATCCCGAGTGCGTCGGCCCGGCGCTGGATCGCGAGGCTCCCGCGTCGGGCTGTGGACTCGGTGCCGGGCTCGTGGCGGTGATCCCGCTGCTGTCGGCACTGCGGAGGCGCGCGTTGCGCCGGTAGCGCGCGCCGCGCCTCGTCCCGATCAGAGTCGCGCAGCCGGCAACTCGATGCGGAACGCGGTGCCGGTCGGTCCGGTGTAGGCGACCGCGACGGTACCGCCGTGCGACTCGATGATCTTCTTCACGGTGGCGAGTCCGAGGCCGGTGCCGTCCGGGCGCGTCGTGAAGAACAGATCGAAGACGCGATCCCGCACGCCGTCGGGAATCCCGGGGCCGGTGTCGGCGACTTCGAGAATCGCGCGGCGATCTTCCCGACGCACGGCGAGGCGCAGCGTGCCGTCCGGCTTCCCGATCAGCCGCAGCGCGTTGCCGCCCAGTTCGAGGAGCACTTCTTCGAGCAGGTTCGGATCGCAGTCGGTGGCGACCTCCGCATTCGGCACTTCGACGACCACCGCGATGCCGAGATCCCGCGCATGGGGTTCGAGCGTCGCGGCGACGGCGCGCGCCAGTTCGCAGAGGTCCACGCGTTCGAGGCGCGGCACGTTCGGGCGCGAGAAGTCGAGCAGCGAGCGGATGCGTTGCTCGAGGCGGTCGGCCTCGTTGAGAACACCGAAGAGCGTCTCTGCGAGCGGGCCGGCGCCGGCCTGGCGGTGCGCGAGCTGCGCGGCGGCGCGAATGCCCGCGAGTGGATTGCGGATGCCGTGCGCGACCGATCCCGCGAACTCGCCGACTGCCGCGAGCCGCGCGCTGCGCAGCAGCGCCTCTTGCGCTTCGCGCAGATCAGAGAGCGCCCGCGCGTTCTGCAGCGCGAGGGCGGCCTGCGCGGCGAGACCACGCACCAACTCGCGCTCGGCCTCCGAGAACGGCGCACCGGAGCGCTTCGGTCCGCAGGCCAACATGCCGAGTTTCGCGCCGCGAAAGCGCACCGGTTCCGCGAGCGCGGCCGCGGCGCCGTCGCCCGCGCCGAGCCGCAACTCCGCCCAATCGAGCGCGAGCGCTTCGCGCACGCGCTCGCCGAGAAACGCGCCAATGGCAGCCGCGTCGGTGAGCGTTGCAAACTCGGTGCTGGTGTCCTCGAGCACCAGCGCGACGTCGAGATGCGAGCGAAAGAATGCCCGGTCGATGCCCACCTGGACGCGCCGCCGCAGCGGATCGAACGACACCGCGATCGCGACGAGCAACGCAAAGGTGACGCCCGGATTGCCCGCGGCCCCCGGATGGACGAGCTGCTCGAGCGCGAACGCCGACCCGGCATAAACGAGGACGACCGCCGCCGTCGCGATCGCATAGCCGAGCGTCAGGCGCACAAAGCGCTCGGCGCCGAGTAGATCGTGTCGCACGATCGCGTAGAGAACCGACGCCGGGAAGAACAAGAAGAAGACGCCGAGCCAGTTCCACGAGAACGACCAGCCGAGCAGCGAGAACGCGAAGATGCCGATCGACGGCAGCAGCACCGCGACCAGCGAGCCGGAGAACACGACGGCGGCCTGCATGCGCCGTTCGGGCTCGCGCGCGCGCACGACCGCTTGCGTGAAGCTCGCGAGCATCGCGAGCCCGATCGCCGCGAGCACCACGTAGAAGCCGAGACTGATCTCGTCGGCGGCGCGCGGTCGGGCATAGAAGACGATCGACGACACGCAGCCCGCCGCGAAGAGCGCGATCGTGAGGACGGCGATCAGCGATCTGCGCAGCCGCGGGCGCAGTCGCTCGATCGGGAACACCAGCGCGAAATACGCAAGCGCGGCCGGCGCGAGCGCCTCGACGAAGCGCGTCACCGGCACGAGGCGATACGCGGTGAGGTAGTCGACCGAGAGCGCGAGCAGCGCGCCCATCGCGGTCGTCACCAGCGCGAGCGCGCGCGCGTCGCGCGAATCGGGACGCAGCCAGAGCGCGATCAAGCCGATCGCGAAGAACGCCGCCGCGGCCACCAGATAGTTGCCGAAGGTGAGCGCCCAGTCGCCGCGCGAGAGGCGCATCGTCGGGACGTCGTAGGAGCGCACACCATCCGTTGTCTCGACCTCGTAGCGGACGCTGGCGGGCGGCAGCCGCTCGGCCGTGTGCGCGAACAGCGCGGGGCCGCCGGCGAAGGGTTGCCCGTCGACGGCGACGACGACGCCACCGTTCAGCGGCAGCCCGGCGGCGGGGCCCGTCCAGCCGGGGGCGTTGAAGGCGACGAGGGCGCCGTTGTCCCAGACGAGGAAACCCGGGAATGGGCGACCGACGAGCGCGAGACTTCCCGCCAGCACCAGCGCGAGTAGCCCCACCGACGCCACCGCCACCGCAACTGCCAGCCGCGAGCGCACGAAACGTCCCGGCGGCGCGACATCCGGGCGCTCGCCGCGCGACGAGACGACGGCGGGCGCGGGCGGGGATTCGGTCACTGGCCGTACATTGTCGCCATCGTGCGAACGCCGCAACTTCGCAGCCAGAATCGGCGCGCATCGCTGCTCGCCATCTCGAGTGGCGTGCTCTACGCGCTCGCGATGCCGCCGCTCGCCGCCTGGCCGCTGGCGTTCTGCTGCCTGGTGCCGTTGCTGCACGCGCTGCGCGGACGCGGCGTACGCGCGCGGATCGCCTGCGGCGCGATCGCGGGCGCCGTTGCGGGATGGGGCACCTCACTGGTGCCGACCGCCGTTGGCCTCGCGAGCTTCTTCGATCGGCCGCTCGCCTTTGGAGTCGCGGCGGCGATCGCGATCAACGGATCGGTCGGCGGCGCGGCATTCGCGCTATTCGCCGCGCTCGCCGGCGATCCCGTGCGCGGCCGCGCGTCGCTCGCGCCCTGGCGCGTCGGTGCGGCGTTCGCGGTCTGCGAGATCGCGCGCTCGCAGCTCTTCACCGGGCTGCCGTGGTTGCTGCTCGCGCACGCACTCGCACCCGTGCCGGCGCTCGCGCAGCTCGCCGCGTGGATCGGTGTAGTCGGCGTCGGCCTCGCGCTCGCGGTGGCAAACGGTGCCGTTGCGCTGCTGGCACGGCGCGATGCACGCGGCGCAGCCGCGCTGTGTCTCGCGCCGCTCGCGCTCGCGTTCGCGAGCGCCGATCGCTTCGCACCCGCGGTCGCGATCGGCGATCCGGGATCGATCGCGCGCGCGGAGCCGGGTGCCGCTGCGCGCGCCGGCGCGATTCGTGTCGCGCTCGTCCAAGCCGGAACACGGGCCGATTCGCTGCGCGATGCCACGGGTGTCGCGGCGCGAATCGATCGACTCGTCGCGGTGACGCGCAGCGCGTTGCCAGCGGATCTGGTCGTGTGGCCGGAGAACGCGATCAGCGTTGCGCTGCCCGCCAACGAGTCGCTGGTGCGCGACGCCGTTGCGACGCTCGCGCCCCGCCCTGCACTGCTGTTCGGCGCGCCCGCCTATGACCCGGCGTCGCCGACGCGCATCTTCAACTCGGTACTGCTCTGGGACGCGAACGGCGTCGCGCTCGGTCGCAGCGACAAGACGCAGCTGTTGCCATTCACCGAGTTCGTGCCGCGCTTCTTTGCGGCGTTCGGCGTGCGCGGCGGACACACGGCAGCGGGAGCGTCGATCGCACCGCTGCCGTGGCGCGACACCAAGCTCGGGATCCTGATCTGCTACGAGCTGCTGTTCCCGGATCTTTCGCGCGCGCTGATCCGGCAAGGCGCCGACGTGCTCGTAAATCCCTCGAACGACGCGTGGTTCGAGGACAGCGCGGGCCCTGCGCAGATGGCAGCGGCGGCGGTGCTGCGCGCGATCGCGACGCGACGACCGCTGCTGCGCGCGACGCCGACCGGCATCACCGTGGCGATCGACGCGCGCGGTCGCGTGGTCGGGCAGCTGGCGCGCGGGACTTCGGGCGCGCTGGTCGTCGATGTGTGGCCTTCGAGTGGGGATCCCTGAAGCGGACGCCGAAGCGCAACCGCGTTGGCCTCGCGGATGCCGCCCCCCGCAGCCGCGGGGTCGCCTGAACGAGCGGTAGTCACCCGCCCTCGTCTCGTCTAACATCGGCCGACTCGAGCGCAGCCGTCCCGTCGTCGATTCCGCGCGAGGGCTCCGCCGCCAGCCGCGGAGAACTGACCTTGCGCCCCACTTCTTGCCCCTGTCACCCCTGCCGTTCCCTTCTGGTGCTGCACGCCTCCCTCTTGGTTGGCGCGTTGGTCGCGGCCGCCTGGGCGCCGAGAGCGCTGGCGCACGACGCGACCTTTCCGCTGGCTGGCGACTCGATCCTGATCCAAACGGACCAGGGCGACGGCACCGAGGTCTTCCAGTTCGAGGCAGCCGGCGAGGAGGTGCCGCTACTCGATCACGATCCGCGCCAGGACGGCACCTCGATTTTCGTCCGCGGACTCGGCGCCAAAGCCGGTCGCAGCGCGCTCGCGACGCTCGACCGCAACTTCTGGTCGGCCAGTAACAACGGCGGCTACGTGTACGACGATCCCAGTGGCTCGCGCGGCGGGATCACGCACGTGACGATGGAAAGGGAGCTGCTCAGCATCCAGGGCGCCGGAGCGCATTGGGGTTGGAAGCCGGACGGCTCGCAGGACGAAGTCTGGGTGCAGATGCGCATCGCCGACACCTCGTTCTGTTCGCAGTTTCCTGCCGCCACCGCGACGTCGAATGCGGCTGGACACTTCCAGGCGTCGGGCGCCGCTGCACCGGCCGGATGTCCCGAGCAGGTCTGCGGCGACGGCGTGCCGCAGATGCCCGAGACCTGCGATGACGGCAACCTCGCCACCGGCGACGGCTGCGAAATCAGCTGCGAGACCGGCCCGTGCAATGCGCAGAGCTTCACGTCCACCTTCGAGGCGATCCAGACCGTCGTGTTCGAAGGCGCCTATGGCTGCACCGACAGCACCTGTCATGATTCCGTGTCACCGAAGAACGATCTCGAGCTGACCCACGGGGTGGCGTACGAGGAACTGCTCGGCCCGCCCCCTGGAAACGGCCATCCGTCGGACGACTACTCGTTCCTGAACTTGATCCAGCCCGGCGAGCCGGAGTTCAGCTACCTGTTCATCAAGCTCGCGGCGAAGACCTATCCCAACTCGCAGTTCACGGTGGATCCCGGCACCGGGATGCCGAGCGGCGGCAAGGTCGCGATCTCGCAGGAGCACCTCGAAGCGGTGCGCAAGTGGATCCGCGGCGGCGCGCCGCGCGAGGGCGTCGTCCCCGGCACCCAGGAACTGCTCGGCACCTGCCTGCCGCCGCCGACGCCGCTGAAGATCCCGGTGCCCGATCCGCCCGGACCCAACGTCGGCGTGCAGCTCGTGCAAACGCCCTGGGAACTCCCGCCGACCACGCCGGAGGCGAGCGGCGAGGGCGAGATCTGCATGAGCACCTACTTCGACGTCTCTGCGCTGGTGCCGGAGTGGGCGAAGGTGCCGTGCCCCGAGGAGTTTCAGGTCCGGCGTTCCTGCTCGAACGCGCCGACCACCGCGTGCAGCTCCGACACCGAATGCCCGGACGGCACCTGCACCGGCTCGCTGAAGAACTTCAACAACCCGAGCGGCGAGTGCTTCCGCTATCACAAGCAGACGCTGCTGCAGGATCCGCAGTCTCACCACAGCATCATCCACCTCTACACCGGTGGGTACGGCTTGGACGATGAGGGCTGGGGCGAGTGGACGACCAAGCTCGAGCCGACCGATCCTGGCTACGCACTCGAGAACGGCGCGGCTTGCGACCCGTCCCTGGTCGACCCGGCGCTTGGATTCAATCCCGGTTGCAGCAGCGCGGTGGTCTCCTCGGTCGCGTGCAGCGCCTACGGGCCGCCCGATGCGAGCCAGTTCTCGCTCACCGGCCAAGGCAGCAACCTGCCCACTTTCAGCGGGTCGCAGGAGCCGTACTACCAGCAGATCCTGGCCGACGGCGTCTACGCGGTCGCGCCGTTGCGCGGCGTGGTGGTCTGGAACTCGCACGCCTTCAATCTCACGCAGTCGGAAACGACGATGGCGCAGTTCCTGAATCTCGAGTTCGCCCAGCCCGCGGATCAGATCTATCCGCTCCAGGGCATCTTCGAAGCGCGCTGGATCTTCGCGCAAGATGTGCCCGCGTTCGGGACACAGGAGATCTGCGCGACGCACACCATCGAGCAGGGCGCGCGACTCTTCGAACTCTCCTCGCATACCCACCTGCGTGGGGTGCGCTGGCGCACCTGGGCACCGCCCAACACGCCGTGTCAGCCGGGCTGCCCGACGCCATACCAGGCGAACCCGATCTTCAGACTGTGTCAGCCGGATCCGGATCTGCCGATCTGCAACGGTCCACCGCCGCCGCCGCGTGCGCCGCTCTACTTCAGCAGCGACTACTCCGATCCGCTGCAACTCGGCTTCGATCTGCCGCTCGCATACGACGACCCGGATGTCGCGAGCCGCACGTTTCTCTTCTGCTCGCGCTACGACAACGGCTCGGGTCCGGGCTCTCCGCCGGTGAAGCGGCGCTCGCAAGCTCCGCTCCCGCCCGCCACCGCGGGCTATTCGGGGGCGATCCTCAACGCGGTCGGCGTCGGCGGCCCGTGTCCGAAGAAGGTCACGAGCTGCATGGATGGGCCGAACAAGGGCCTCGTTTGCGGCACCAACACGACATTGAACCACGCCTTCTGCGGCGATCCCGCGCTCGAGCTGTGCGATGCGTGCCCGATGCGCGGCGGCGTCACGACCTCGGACGAGATGATGATCCTGCTCGGGAGCTACTTCGTCCCAGCGCCCGAGCCAGGTGCAGCGTGGCTCGGCGGTGCCGCGATCGCCGCTCTCGCGCTCCAGAGCTCGCGTCGCAGACGACCATGAGCGATCACGCGTGAAGTCGGGTGCCGCGTAGGCCGGACGGAGAGATCGTGGAACCGCGCAAGGGTGAGGAACGCGTCGCGGTCCTGATCCCCTGTTACAACAACGCTCCGTTCTTGCGCGCGGCGATCGAGAGCGTGCTCGCCCAGACGCACCCGGTGCACGAGATCGTCGTCGTGGACGACGGCTCCACCGACGACTCCGCGGCAATCGCGTCGTCGTACCCGCAGGTGCGCGTGATTCGGCAGGCCAATCAGGGCGTCGCCGCCGCGCGCAACCGCGCGCTGCAAGAAGCCCGTGCCGAGTTCCTGGTCTTCCACGATGCCGACGACCGGCTGCTGCCTGCCGCGATCGAGATCGGGCTGCGCGCGCTCGCGGATCGGCCGGAATGCGGCTTCGTGTACGGCTTCTCGCGCCCGATTCGCGCGGACGGCTCGCCGCTCCCGTCGCGTATGCCGGAGCCCGTCACCGGAGCATGCTACGCAACGCTGCTGGCCGGCAGCGCGCTGGTGCCGCCTTCTTCGGCGCTGTTCCGACGCTCGGCGGTGGAGTCGGCGGTCGGGTTCCGCCTGGCCACGTGCCCGACCGATGACTACGACTTCTACCTGCGGATCGCGCAGACCTTCGCCATCTACTGCCACAACGAAGTCGTCGTCGAATACCGGCGGCACACATCGAACCTATCGAACAAGAGTGCGGCGCAAATGCGATCCGTACTCGCGACACTCGAAGCGCAACGCCCGTTCGTCGCGGGCAACCGCGAACTCGAAGCGGCGCTGCGTCGCGGCCGCCACCACTGGTCGCGGATCTTCGGACCGGGCACGGCGTTCGAAGTGCTGCACTGGCTGAAGAAAGCCGATCTCCGCGAAGCCGCGCGCACACTCGCGTTGGTGCTGCGACACGACCCGCGCAGCCTCGCGGTCGTCGCGCGATTCCGGTTGGAGTTGCTGCTCGGGCGAAATCCGTCGGGGTCGGGGAGCGGCCGCTAGACGCCGACTCGATCCGAGCGCCGGTTCGGCGCGCTACCGCGGCGTGTCCGCCGTACGCCATTGCTCCCACGGCGCAGCGCCATTCTCGTAGAGACTCTCGAGTTGCTGCTTGTCCTTGAAGGTGTCCATGCACGTCCAGAAGCCGTGATGCTCGTAGGCCGCGAGCTGTTCGGCCGCGATCAACCGGTGGAACGGCTGCTCGACCAGTTCCTCACCCGGTTTGATGTAGTCGAAGATCTCGCGGCGGAACATGAAGTAGCCGCCGTTGATGCGGATCGCCGACGCGCGCAGATCTTCGATGCCCGAGACGACGGAGTCGGCTTTCATCGTTACCACATGGAATGAGCTGGTCGGCTTGACCAGCAGGAAGCTCGCCACCTTCCCGGAGCGCTCGAAGTGCTCGGCGAAATCGTCGAGCGGAAGATCGGTGAGACCGTCGCTGTAGTTGGCGAAGAAGGACTCCTCGCCCGCGAGCAGCTTCTCGACGGCTTTCAAGCGCTGACCGATGTTCGCGTGCAGTCCCGTGTCGCAGAACGTGATCCGCCAGTCGTCGATGTCGCTGTGGAGCAACGTCACGTTGCGCTTGCCGCCGCTCAACACGAAGTCGTTGGACAGGCATTCGTCGTAGTTCAGGAAGTAGTTCTTGATCGCCTCGCCCTTGTAGCCGAGGCACAGGATGAAGTCCTTGTGGCCGTAGTGGGCGTAGTACTTCATCACGTGCCACAGGATCGGGCGCGGGCCGATCGTGGCCATCGGCTTCGGAGCGCTGTCCGCCGACTCGCGCAAGCGCATGCCCAGACCGCCGCAGAACAACACGACCTTCACGACGTCTCCCCTTCTGCCAGCAGACGAAGCAACCCGCACTCGGCCAACACCGATGCGGCTCGCTCGATCACGTCGAAGCGCATGCCGGCGCGCTCGGCGATGGCGAGCAGGCCATGCTCCCCATCGGAAAGATTCAGGACCCAGAAGAGCGCCATCTCGTGTTCCTTGCCGGCGCCGCGCTCGGCCCAGGCACGATACACGCCGTGGCGCCCGAGCTGCGGTTCGCCTTTCGGGCAGAGGTTCCGATAGCGACGATCTTTCTCCAGCACGTCGAGCACGAGCAGCAGCTTCGCGAGCGAATCGGCGAGCGCCTCCGGCTGCACGAAATCGAGGTCGTCCGCGGACGTGTGGTACTCCGGAAACTGACCGTGCGGAGTTCGCATCAGGCACCCGACGGGTAGATCGAAGCCCGGCGAACAGAACTGACGCTCGTCATACCCGTACGGGATGAAGTCGAGCAGTCGGTGTTCGCCGGCGTGCTGGAGCACATGCGCAAAGGCGCTATCGATCGGGGCATCGCCGCGCCTGCTCTTCTTGTAGGTCGTCTTGCCGCGATCGCCGACCAACGTGACGACGAGGCCGTGCCGGATGCGAGCGAGCCGGTCCTCGTTGCGCGCCAGCCAGGTGATCGCGCCGATCGTCACCGGCACGAACAGGATCCGCACCGAGTGTCGCAGCGACGCGCTTGCCAGATAGCGGCCGAGCAGCGTCAGCAGCGCGACGCCGGACAGGTTGTCGTTGCAGAGCGACGGGTGACAGACGTGACAGGAGAGCAGGATCTCGTCCTCGCTGCGGCCCGGGATGAACGCCTCGCCGTAGCTGAGGCTGCCGGCCGCGAGCGTTGCGTCGATGCAGACCTCGTAGTCGCCATCCGGTAGCGACTCGAGTTGGCGGTGCGACAGACAGAAACCCCACGCCTCGTCGTAGAACGACGTGCGAAACGGGATCCAGTCGGGGTGCTCGCGCGACGAGTAGAGATGCGGCCTCAGCGCAGCGAGCGACATTCTCTGATGCACCGGCGTGCTGTAGCCGACCACGTGCAGGTTCGAGTTCTTGAAGTCGACCACGGTGCGGCCGCTCGCATCGCGGATCCACGCCGCGCGGACGTTCCACTCCTTCGGCACCGTCCAGTCGAGCACCTGCGTTCCCGACGGGACTTCGTGTACCGCGAGCGGGAGATCGCGCCCGATGATCTTCAAAGTCTCGCGAACTCCATTCCCGGTGATGCTGCGACAGATCGGATGGAGTTCACGGATCAGATCGTGCATCGCACGGCCGGGATCAGACACGCCCGTGCGATCCTTCAGATCCCCGATGGACAGCGAAGTCACAGGCCGATCCCGTCGTAGCGGGCGATCGTCGCCTTATCGAGCATCCGTCGGCCATCGATGATCAGCGGCGGCACGGCGATTTCCGCGAGCAGCGCCGGGATCGCCTCGAAGTGTTTCCAGCGCGTCACCAGCACTGCGGCGTCGCAGCTCGCGAGCGCCTCTTCGAGGTTCGCGCAAAGCGGCAGCCGCTCGCCAAAGACACGGCGGGCCGAATCGCTGGCGACCGGGTCGTAGCCGCGCACGCTGGCGCCGCGCGCCCACAGCGACTCGATGATCGGGATCGCCGGCGATTCGCGCATGTCGTCGGTATCCGGCCGGAAGGAGAGGCCCAGCACCGAGATCCGCTTGCCGTGCAGCGCGTGCAGGTGCTTCTCGAGCAGCTGGATCACCTGCGCGGGCTGCGCTCGATTGACCCGCAATACGGTGTCGAGCAGAGCCATCTCGAGGCCGTGCTGCCGTCCATGCGCGACCAGTGCGGCGACATCCTTCGGCAGGCAACTGCCACCGAACCCGCAGCCCGCCAGCAGGAACGAAGTGATCGGGGCAACGGCGCGCTCGCCACCCCGCTCCTTCGTCGAGAGATAGCGACTCATCGCGAGCCCGCGGCTGACGTCGACGGTATCGATCCCACCGATCGCCGCGCCCAGGTTGGCGAGTTCGTTCGAAAACGAGATCAGCGTCGCGAGCAGCGCATTCGACGCGTACTTGATCATCTCCGCGGTGGCGTTGTTCGTGGCCAGATGCGGGACGCCGGGGAACTCCGCATAGAGTCGCGCCTCGGCTTCCAGCGTACGAGCGTCGATGCCGCCCAGCACGATCCGATCGGGCGTCATGAAGTCGCCGACGGCTTCGCCCTCGGTCAGGAACTCGGGATTCATGCCGAGTCCGAATCCGAGACCCGCCTGCATTCCGGACGCCTGTTCGAGCGCCGACCGAACGGCGCCATCGGTGGTGCCCGGCACGACGGTGCTCTTCACGACCACGACGTGATACGCGGACTTCTCGCGCAGCGCCGCGCCGATCTGCCGCGAGGCCTCGAGCAGGAAGCGCAAGTCGATCGCTTCGCCGTCGCCCGGCGTCCCCACGGCGATCAGCGTCAGTTCGGAATCACGAACCGCTGCGGCGAGATCGGTCGTGGCGCGCAGCCGCGTACCGATGTGTCGGGCGAGCAGCGCGCCCAACCCCGGCTCGAAGAACGGCGCCTCGCCGCGTTCGATGCGTTCGACCTTCGCGCGATCCAGATCGACGCAGGTGACTGCGTGGCCCTTTTCCGCCAGGCAAGCGCCCGTGACGAGGCCGACGTAGCCCGTGCCGACGATCGAGACGCGCATCAGCCATCCTCCGCCTGCCGGTTGCCGCCATACCAGAGCAGCGAGCGCCGGAGCGCGTCGTCGAGCGCAATGGTCGGGTCGTAGCCGAGTTGCTGGCGCGCCTTGGTGATCACCGGACAGCGTCGCGCCGGGTTGTCGACCAGATAGTCCGGTTCCGCCGACGCGCGGTGCACTACGCGGCCCTGATACGCGAAGAGTTCGCGGCCGAGCGTTGCGACCCGCTCGGCCAGTTCTGCGACGGAAATCTCCGGCGACTCGACGCCGATGTTGTACGGCTCGCCGTCGCCGCCGCGGATCAGCACCTTGTAGTAACCGACTACAGCGTCGGCCACATAGCAGAACGTGCGCCGCGGCCCGCCGTCGGAGAACATCACGAGGTCGCGTCCTTCGAGGACGTCGCGCGCGAAGTCGGGCAGAACGCGCCGATCGGTGATCTTCAGGCCCGGCCCGATGTTGTTGAAGGGTCGCGCCATGCGCGTCGGCACGCCGTGTTGCTGGGCAAAGTTCACACACAGCGTCTCGCCGTATCGCTTCGACTCGTCGTAGCAGGCGCGCGGCCCCGTGCACGACACGTTGCCGGGGTAGGTCTCGGGCGTCGGAATGTTCTGCGGCGTCGGGTCGCCGTAGATCTCGCTCGACGAGAAGAACAGGAAACCGGCAAGCGGACGACCGCGGCCGCCCTGCCGGCGCGCGTACTCGAGCAGATGACGCAGGCCGCCCACGTTGGCGTCCATCGTCTCGATCGGATGCTGGCGATAAAAACTGGGCGATGCGATCGAACCGGCGTGCACGACGAAGTCGAAGTCGGGCACGCCCGTCGGCAGCGGATTCGTGATGTCGTGCCGAACCAGGGCCAGATTGGGATCGCCCGCCAGCTCCGTCAGCCAGCGCGGGACTCCGCGCGCATAGTTGTCGTAGACGGTGATCCGGATCGGCGGACCCGCGCTGCTGCGGTTTCGGTGCAACACCGACTGCACCAGGTAGTAGCCGAGGAACCCTGCGCCGCCGACGACCAGCAGCTGCGTGCCGGCGAGTCGCGCGAACTCATCACGCAGATTCGTGCAGATGTGATCGAGGTCGGCGTTGACGACGTCGCTTGCGCTGTTCATGGGCCGACCTAGGCAATCACCTGGACTCGCGGAATCGGCACGATCCACTGACCGCCCCATTCGCGAATGTAGCGGGTGTGTTCGATCACCTCATCGGTGAGGTTCCACGGCAGCACGAGCAGGTAGTCGGGCTGCGTCTCGCGGATCCGATCCGGTGCATGGATCGGGATGCGCACGCCCGCGAGATGATTGCCCTGCTTGTACGGGTTCCGGTCGACACAATAGTCGATGAAATCGCTGCGAATCCCGCAGTAGTTGAGCAGCGTGACGCTCTTGCCGGGCGCGCCGTAGCCGACGATCGTCTTGCCGTGTCGCTTCGCGTCGATGAGGAACGCGAGCAACTGGCGCTTGGTCTCCGCGACCTGCTCGGCAAACGCGAAGTAGTAGTCGAGCGTGCCGAGGCCGGCGCGCGCCTCGCGATCGCGGAGTGCGGCGACCGCCGCGCTCACCGCGCGGGTGGCGTCGCTCGCGTGGCGGGCGAAGATGCGCAGCGAACCGCCGTGGATCGCGATCTCCTCGACGTCGAAGAGTACGAGGCCGTGGGCCGCGAACACCTTCTCCACCGTCGTGAACGACAGATAGGAGAAGTGCTCGTGGTAGATCGTGTCGAATTGGTTGCCCTCGACGAGACGCGCGAGATGCGGAAACTCCATCGTGAGGGTGCCCGTGTCGGCGAGCAGGATCGCGAGCCCCCGAACGAAGTCGTTGAGATCGGGGACGTGCGCGAGCACGTTGTTGCCGATCAGTAGATCGGCACGCCCGGGATCGGTGGCGAGCGCGCGCGCGGTCTTCGCGCTGAAGAACGCAACGCGCGTCGGGATTCCGTTGCGCTCCGCTACCGCGGCGACGTTCGCGGCCGGCTCGATGCCGAGCGACGGAATCTTCCGCGCGACGAAGTGCTGCAGCAGGTAGCCGTCGTTGCTGGCGATCTCGATCACGCGACTGTGCGCGCCGAGACCGAGGCGCGCGATCATCGCCTCGCAATGGTCGCGCGCCGAGCGAACCAGCGTGTCGACGTAGGATGAGAAATAGGCGTACTCGGTGAAGAGTCGCGCCGGACTCACGAACTCCCGCATCTGCACGAGAAAGCACTGGTCACAGACGAAGACGTGGAGCGGGAAGAACTCCTCCATCTGGTCGAGCTGTTCGGTCGTCACGATCGTCTGACACGGCGGCGACATGCCGAGGTCGACGAAACTGTGCACGAGCGGCGCGGCGCAGAACCGGCAGGGCCGCGCCGGCGCCGTCATCCGGGCCGTCATCCGATCACGAGCTTCCGCGCATGGAACGCTTCCGCATAGCCGGTCGCAGAGCGGCACTCCATGCCGCGGATCCGCATCAGCCCCATGAACACGGCGGGGTCGAACCAGTGGCGGGCTCGTTGGCTGACGAAGTGTTCGCTCACCAACCGGCACTTCGCTTCACAGTTCGCCGGATCGATCGGGACGAACACGTTCGGATGACCGAGATCCCCTTCGTACTTCGGAATCTCGTACTCGAGGATCGTGTGGTCGCGGAACGTGTTCCAGGTCAATTCGGCGAGCAGGCGGTGGTCCTGATGGAGATCGTCCCGATGGTGGGTGAAGATCAGATCGGGCTCGACGGATTTCAGCGCTTCGAACTCGCGCTTGATCGCGCCGCTCTGCTGCGGAAAAAACGAATCCGGAAACTCGAAGGTTCGCACGTCCCGCGTGCCGGCGCGGGCGAGGAATGCATCGACGCTCGCGAGCGCCTCGCTGCGACGTTCGCCGCGCGCGCTGAACACCACCCAGGTCACGTGTGTGCCGGGATGCGCCGCAAGCAGCTCGAGAATCGATCCGCCGCAACCGAGTTCGATGTCGTCGCTGTGCGCGCCGAGGAAGAGCAGCTTCCGCGCACCGGACTCGGCGGACTCGATCTTCAGCCGGAGCACGATCAACGCCCGTCGCTGAGGTTCGCTTCAGCGCGAGCGGCGCGTGCAGCATCCTCGATGCTCTGTGCGCGCCCGGCGAGTCGCTGCTTGCGAGCCTGGAGCGCCGGCAACGGCTCGAGGCCTGCCGCGCGCAGAACCTGTTCCCAGCGGTACACGCCATCGTGGAGCCGCAGCGACTGCGCCGCGTTCTCGCGGCGAATCCGCTCGACGCGCGTGGGGTCGCCGTCGAGTTCCGCGAGCAGCGCCGCGACGCCGGCACTACTCGCCTCCATCGGAATCACGGAGTCCTGCCAGCCGAAGAGTTTCCCGAACGCCGCGCTGCGCGGCACCACGCCGACCAGAACCGAACCGGCGGCGGCGCCCTCGAAGTAGCGGGTGCCGATCTCCTGCTGCTGTCCGGTGTCCCCCGGGCGATCCGCCTTGGCGATATCGACGACGAAGTACTTCGACCGCTTCGCGATCTCCGCCAACTGCAGCCGGTGCTCCGTCGCGTCATAGACCGTCGTCCACAGAGCGGTGTCGAAGAGGTAGATCCGCCCGCTCGAGCGGGTCGCTTCGCGGAGCGCCTGATGCAGCTCGCGGCGGCGGCGCCCCATCAGGTAGACATCGACGACGCGGGGATCGTTCGCCGGATAGGGGCAGAAGCGCAGCGCGTCGACGGAAGGCGGGAGGTACTGGCAGGGACGCCCGGTGGCCTCCTGCAGTGCCTCGACACCGCCCAGGCACGCCGTGAAGAGCAGGTCGAAGCGCCGGAGCAGCGCGAGCTCGCCGGTCCGGCGCAAGATGTCGTGCGCCCAGATCTCGTCGATGTGGCAGGCAGTCATCCGGGCGCTGGCGAGAAAGCGGCCCAGCGGCTGCATCTGGCGCAGGTCGGCGGCGGAATGCACCGCCACGAAGAGCAGCTCGTAGCGCCGGTCGTTCGGAAGCCGCGATCGCGAGAACGGTGCGAACAACGGCGGCGCCATCGTCTCGAGTCGCGTCATCCGGCGCGACCACGGCCTCGGGTTCACGTCGACCGCCTCGACGGCATCCACCTCGGCGATCACGTCCTCGAACTCGTAGGTCGCGCAGCGCGAGACCACCGGCAGGGCGTGCCGAAACGTAGCCACGAGCGTGCGCGCGGAGGGCGAGTCCTGGCTGGCAGCTAGCGACACGTACGTGGACCCCTGTTCCATCGATGAGCCGTCCTCAGTGCGACGATCTCGCGATCCCGCGGAACGGCTAGCGGAAACGACCTCGAATGACCACCAGTGTCCGGGCCGAAAAGCCGCTCCCTGGCTGGTGTTGTGCTGGCTTGCGCGTACGCGTGATTCGGTCACGTCGGCGCCCCACTGAAGATCTCCCGCCGCTTCCTGTTGGGGCGTCAACGACAGGGGGAGATCCTTCATAGCGCGACAGATCTGATTGTGAAACGCAGGCCGGCGTCGACGCTGCTCGGTCCCGGGCGCTCGATCTGGCGACGGGTTGGCGAGATGCGGCCGCGGCGCGCAGTGTCGCTAGGACAGCCCGCCGCGGATCGCCGGCGCAGCGGGAGCGCCGGTCTCTGCGCGCTGGCGGCGATTCACGAACCAGTAGATCAGCGCGAAGCTCACCAGCAGCGTCGTTCCGAGCGCGGCACCGAACGGCCAGTTGCGGGCATTCCCCTTGAACTGGTTCTCGATGATGTTGCCGATCATGTCGACGTGGCCGCCGCCGAGGATGTCGTTCACCGCGTAGATGCCGAGCGACGGCACGAAGACCAGCAGCACGCCCGCCGCGATGCCCGGCGCGGTGAGCGGCACGCTCACCCGGGAGAACGCGCGCAGCGGACCGGCGCCGAGGTCGAGCGCCGCCTCGACGAGCGCGCCGTCGAGTTTTTCGACGCTCGAATAGATCGGCAGGATCATGAACGGCAGGAACGTGTAGACGAGGCCGAGGACCACCGCGCCCGGCGTATAGAGCATCTCGAGCGGCTCGCTGATCAGCTGCATCTGGAGCGCCAGTGAGTTCAAGAGGCCCTGGCTCTTCAGGATCGTCACCCAGGCGTAGGTGCGGATCAGGAAGCTGGTCCAGAACGGGATCATCACGGTCATCAGCAATGCATTGCGGAGCTTCTCGTCGGAGCGCCCGATCAGATACGCGACCGGGTATCCCATCGCGAGACAGAGCGCCGTGGTGATCGTCGCATAGCCGATCGAGCGGACCACGATCTGCATGTACACGGGGTCGAGTACGCCCGCGTAGTTCTCGAGCGTGAAGCCGAGGATCACACCGCCGAGCGTCCCGCGGTGCGCGAAGCTGTACACCAGCATGATCACCGCGGGCGCCACCACGAAGGCGACGGCCCAGGCGATCAGCGGCGACAGCAGCAGCCAGCCGATCCGGCCTGGCTGCCGCTGCGAGCCGCCGATCGCCGACGCCGGCGTCACTTCCTGTCGCACCGCTGCTCCGCTCATCGATTACGGCCCGCTCTTCGCCTTCATGTCGGTAACGAGTTTGTCGACGTCGGCCGCCAGCGGACCGATGTCGCGGAACGTCGAGAGCTTCGGATTCCCGGGCGGGTAGCTCGCGGCGTTGGCGCGCTGCTCGGCGGAGAGCAGCTTGCGCGCCTCGACGTTGGGATTCGTATACGGGAACTCATCCGAGATCTTGCGGCTGACCTCCGGCCGCAGGATGTAGTCGATGAACTTGTGCGCGGCCTCGACGTGCTTCGCGCCCTTCGGAATGGCGAGGTTGTCGATGAACATGTGGGCGCCTTCCTTCGGCAGCACGTACGCGAAGTTCCCGGGC
Source organism: Deltaproteobacteria bacterium (assembly GCA_031362725.1). Classification (GTDB taxonomy): domain Bacteria; phylum Myxococcota_A; class UBA9160; order UBA9160; family PR03; genus PR03. The sequence goes on from JANLTC010000233.1 coordinate 48,519, forward strand.
TGCTCCTTGATCAGGATCGCAGCCTCGCCCGACCACACCAGGCCGAGATCGACGTCGCCGTTCAGCAGCGGCGTCTTCGGGCTGTCCGAGTCGTAGACCTTCACGAGCGGAAGCCACCTGGCGAGGATCGGCCGCGTCTTCTCGATGCTCTCCTTCGTGACACCGTCCGGCCCGATCCCCTGCGTCGCGAGCGCCCACGTCACGACTTCGAGCGAGTCGTCGAGGATCACGATGCGGCCCTTGTACTTGTCCTGGAACACGTCGCCGTAGCCGGTCACGGGGTCTTTCACCTTCTTGGTGTTCAACACGATGCCGACCGTTCCCTGCATGTAGGGCACGCTGTACTTGAGTTCCGGATCGTGCGGCTGGTCCCAGTACTCCTTCCCGATGTTCTTCAGGTTCGGGAGCTTGGCGTGGTCGATCGGGAGCAGCTCTTTCTCCTTCACGAGCGCCTCGATCACGTATTCGGAGGGCTGGATCAGGTCGTAGCTCGCGGCGCCCGACATCAGCTTCGCGAGCATCTCTTCGTTGGACGCGTAGCTCTCGTAGTTGACCTGGATGCCGGTCTCCTTGGTGAAGCCGTCGAGCACCGCCTGGGGCACGTACTCCGACCAGGCAAAGAGATTCAGCTCCTCCGCTGCGACCGCGACGAGCGGCGCCGCGAGACCCAACGCCAACGCGAAACCGACGAGCATCCGAGTTGCCAAGCGAATCATCGTTCTTCCTCCCGATTTCATGGATTGCGACGCCGCACCACTTCGGTGATCACCAACGCGAGCACGGTCACGACGATGAACACCGTCGAGATCGCATTGAGCGACGGGTCGAGTCCCTTCTTCACGCGCCCGAAGATCTCGAGCGGCAGCGTCCGCGTGCCGGCGCTGGCGGTGAAGTAGGTGACGATCAACTCGTCGAGCGAAAGCGTGAACGACATCAGCCCGCCCGAAACGATCGCCGGCATCAGGTACGGCACCAGCACCTTGGTGAAGGCCTGCAGCGGCGTCGCGCCGAGATCGAGCGCCGCCTCCTCGAGGGCAGGGTCGAGACCCGCGAGGCGCGCCTGCACCGATGCCATCACGAACGGGAAGCAGAAGGTCACGTGCGAGATGACGATCGTGGTGTAGCCGAGCTGGACGCCGATCGTGACGAAGAGAATCAGCAGGCTCACGCCGAGGATCACCTCGGGGACGATCATCGGCAGGAACGAGAGCGTCTCGAGCAGCGACGCGGCGCGGTAGCGGTAGCGATGCAGCAGCCATGCGCCCGCGGTGCCGAGCACCAGCGAGATCGCGGTCGTGAACACCGCGACGACCAGGCTGTTCTGGAGTGCTCGCACCAACACCGTGTCGTGCCAGAGCGAGCTGTACCACTCGAGCGTGAACCCGGTCCACACGATGTTGAGCTTCGACTGGTTGAACGAGAACAGCACGAGCACGGCGATCGGCAGATAGAAGAAGAGCAGGATGAAGCCCATCCAAACGCCGAGCAGGCGCGTGACGAGTTTCATCGCCGCCGCTCCGCGCCGTCGCAGCGACTAGCCGTATACGCTCTGTGCCGCATCGAATGTCCCCACGTGCACGGCGACCACCTTCGAGACGTCGGGCGTGTAGCCACCCGCGAGCACCCACGCGATCGGCAGCCCCTGCTTGCGCGCCCAGGCGAAGACGAAGCGATCGCGCTCGCGCAGATCGTCGTGATCGAGGTCGAGCGGCGAGTACGGATCCTCGCGATACGGGTCGGCGCCGGCCTGATAGAGCACGAGATCCGGCCGGCCGGCGGCGAGCAGTGCCGCGGTGCCGCGCTCGAGCGCGTCGAGCAGCACCGCAGCGCCGCTGCCGTTCGGCAGCGCGAACGACAAGTGATTCGCCGCGTCCGTGTGTCGCAGCGTCTCGACGTCGCGGTACGTCTTGTTCTCGCAGTAGTCGTTGCCGTAGATCGAGCAGTTGGTGAACCACGGCCGGCTCGCGCACAAGGACGCCGTGCCGTTGCCGTAGTGCAGGTCGAGGTCGAGAACCGCGACGCGCGCGATGCGGCCCGCCGCGCGCAGCGCTTCGGCGGCGACGACGAGCCCGTTGAAGGTGCAGAAGCCTTCGCCGTGATCGGCGTGTGCGTGGTGGAAGCCGCTCGCGAGCGCGGCGGCGATGCCGTCGTCGAGCGCGCGCGTCGCCGCGGCGAGCGCGCCGCCATTGGTCAGCAGCACCGACGGCCACAGCGCCGGCGACCACGGGAACTTCTGCGATTCGGCGAGCGCGCGCGGCTCACCGCTGCGCACCGCGTCGACGTACGCGGCGGTGTGGACGCGCAGCAGGTCGGCCGGCGCGATCGGCGGCGGCGCCTCGACCGCGACGCCAGCGCGGCCCGCGAGCGCGTCGGCCACCAGCTGGAACTTTCGCATCGGCATCACGTGATCGCCGAGCGGCGCGGCGAAGCCTGGGTGGTGAAAGGCCGTGATCACGCCGTGGGAGGTAGCAGCCCGAAGGGTGCCGGGCGACCCGTCCACTCCGCCGCCGCCGCCCGCAACGGCAGCAGCGCTGCGGCCGGAACGTGCACCCCGTACACCGCGTAGATCGAATCGATCACCGCGCGGAGTTCCGCAGCTGGCATCGTGGCCTCCGACTCGCGACCGACCCGCCGCACGACGAGCCCCAATGGGACCGGCCGCGGCGCATCCCCTGCGAGCAGCTCGGGCGGCCGAAAGTCCGGCTGTGCGTAGGGCGCCGCCGCGGGATCGACCAGAAGGAAGCCGGCGCGCTCGTACGAGCGCAGCCGCGCCATCCGAGCCTCGTGGCCGGCTGGCCCGGGCGCCTCGGGCTGCCCCGGCACAGCGACGTCACGCATTTCCATCTCCGCGACCAGCACGATGGACTCGTCCGGCGCGCAGCCGGCCGCGCGTGCGCAGCGTCGCGCCGTCTGCAGCGGCAACGCGCGCAGCCACGCGACGAGGCCGGTGCCGCGGTGCGCCGGCTCGACGAGCGCGTGCGAGAGGTGTACGACGATCGGACCCGCCAGCGGCTTGCCGTCCGCAGCGACGCGCACGACCGCCGTGTGGTCGCGCAGCGCCGCGATGGCGCCGCCACGTCGCAGCACCAACAACTCGTAGGCGAGCGCCGCGCCGCCGACGGGCTGCGCGGGATCCCACGTGAGCCGGTCGCGGATCACGGCGCTGCGCTCCATCTCTCCGAGCGCGCCGAACTCCGACCACAGCCGTTGGTAGGCCGCGTCGAAGTCGACGTCCGCCGGATCGCGCACGCGACGCACCTGCAAGTCGCTCCAATCGAGCGCCCCCGCGTTCCGGTCGCCCGGCGCGAGATCCTCGGTGAGCAGTGCGGCATCCACGGCCTGCGTTCCTAGCAATCCGCGGCGAGGGGTGCCCGCTGGCATCTCGCCGAGGGCCGTGCTGTAGTCGCGTCCATGGGCCAATTCGATCTCAGCACGCTGCGCCGCCTCGACACGGCGCACCACCTACACCCGTTCACCGACCACCGCGCGATGCACCAGGGCGGCACCCACGTGATCCGCTCGGCGAAGGGCTCGACGATCGTCGACGAGGACGGCCGCGAACTGCTCGACGGACTCGCCGGTCTCTGGTGCGTCAACGTCGGCTACGGGCGCGAGGAGATTGCAAGCGCGGTGGCCGAGCAGATGCGCGCGGTCGCGTTCTATCCGTCGTTCTTCAATACCACCACCGAGCCGGCGATCCGGCTCGCGGCGAAGCTCGCCGAGCACGCGCCGCCCAGTATTGAGCACACGATCTTCTCCAACTCGGGCTCGGAGGCGAACGAGACGGCGCTGAAGTTGATCCGCGCGTACTGGAAACTGCGCGGCAAGCGCGAGAAGACGAAGGTGCTGTCACGCACCTTCGCGTATCACGGCGTGACGCTCGCGACGACGAGCCTCACGGGCCTGCCGTCCTGCACCGATCCCTTCGACCTGCCGCTTCCCGGTTTCGTGTACGTGCCGGGTCCCTACTCGTACGGCAGTGGCAAGAGTCCCGAGGAATACGGCGCGTGGTGTATCGCCGAGACCGAGAAGACGATCGAGCGCGAGGGCGCGCACACGATCGGCGCGATCTTCGTCGAACCGGTGCAAGGCGCCGGCGGCGTCGTCGTGCCGCCGCCCGGCTACCTGAGCGCGCTGCGCGAGCTGTGTCGCCAGAACGAGATCCTCTTCGTCGCCGACGAGGTGATCACCGGCTTCGGGCGGCTCGGCGCGTGGTTCGCGTCCGTCCTTTGGGATCTCGAACCCGATCTGCTGACCACCGCGAAGGGCATCACCAGCGGCTACCTGCCACTCGGCGCCACCATGGTGAGTCGGGAGATCGCCGCGACCTTCGAGTCGAGCGGCTATCTCGCGCACGGCTTCACCTACACGGGCCACCCGACCACGTGCGCCGCGGCGCTCGCGAACCTCGCCATCATCGAGCGCGAGAAACTGGTCGAGCGCGTGCGCGACGACATCGGCCCGCGCTTCCAGGCGGCGCTCGGCAAGCTCGCGGGTCACCCGCTCGTCGCCGAAGTGCGCGGCTTCGGGATGATCGGAGCGCTCGAAGTGCGCGCACCGAAGAGCGGTCCCAACGCGAACGCCGCCCCGAACACGCTCGGCGTCGCCGTGCACGGGCTCGCGCGCGAGGAGGGCGTGATCGTGCGCGGCATCCGCGATCTGGTGGCGATGTCGCCGCCGCTCGTCGTGACGCACGACGAACTCGACCGGATGTTCGCGGGGCTCACGCGCGCGCTCGACCGGCTGTAGCGCGGGGTTCGTGCCGGGTTTTCCGGAAACTCCGGCACGTGAGTCCGACCCCCGGTGGCGGCACCGCCATGCTTTCGTCGTAGCTGTACTCGGCTGTCCGCTGCGCTGGAAGGGCATCGAACGGCGCGCGCCGAGCAGAAGCAGTTCAGGCGGACTTGGTCGGAGAATGAGACTTGTGACGACTCCCGGCTGAGCCGGAGAGCCAACGGGGTTCAGAGGCTGGAGCCGGCGTCCAAGATCATCGCCTGAAGGGACTCGAAGTATCTGCTGTGAGTCTTCTCGAGGTCGTCGAGCGAGGCTGCGGAAGGCAATACGACCTCGGCTTCAGACCGATCTGTGTACTCGATCTCCAGTCGAGATCGACGTCGAAGGGCGTCGGGTCGTAGTCGAGTCGGAGCTTCTCGAGAGCCTCCAAGTCTTCGACTGACGGCTGCGTCGACTTGCGAAGTCGCTCGCCGGGGCGATCGATCTGGCTCCTGGTGAAGGACCGCGGCACGGTCGCAAGGTAACGGCGAAGCGCCGATGGAGTCAGGCGAGACCGCGCGCCGCGTTCGCCGTCGCCGAGCAGTGCAGGCGAGCAAGGCGCCGGCCAGAGAATCCACGGCAGCAAGAGCGTCACGGCGCTGTGGAGGTACCCTGCGCGTCGATGCCGATCGCCAAATCCTCGACGAATCCGTACGAGAACCCGGCGCTGATGCGCTGGCTCGATTCCTACGAAGGCGTGCCGGAGTGGACCGATCCCGCGGAGACGCCCGCCGAGCGCGCCGCGCGATCGCCGTTCGGCGAACGCGTCTACGAGCTCTTCACGCTCGCCGGCGTGACACTGCCCGGGCTCGCGCTGCTGGCCGCGCTGGCGGCCGTCGCAACGAGCGGCGCACGCGTGCTCGGCGTGTCGCTGCTCGGTTTCGAGCGCTCGCCGGTGAGCCCGATCCTGGTCGCGATCCTGCTCGGGCTCGCGATCCGCAACACGATCGGGATGCCGGCCGTCTACGAAGCCGGCGTGCGACTCGGCTTGAAGCGCATCTTGCGCGCGGGCGTCGCGCTGCTCGGGCTGCAACTGAGTCTCTCGGCGGCAGGCGCGATCGGGCTCATCGCGCTGCCGATCGTCGCGGGCTGCATCGTCTCGGCACTCGCGCTGGCCGGGTTCGTCGGCCGCCGCTTCGGATTGCCGCCGCGTCTCGCGACGCTGATCGCCGTCGGCACCGCGATCTGCGGCAACACGGCAATCGTCGCAACCGCGCCCGTGATCGGAGCCGACGACGACGAGACCAGTTACGCAGTCGGCTGCATCACCGTCTTCGGATTGCTCGCGCTGCTCGGCTACCCGTTCCTGTCGCACGCGCTGTTTGCAGGCGACGCGACGAAGGCGGGCCTCTTCCTCGGCACCGCGATCCACGACACGGCGCAGGTCGCCGGCGCCGGCCTGCTCTATCTCCAGCAATACGGCGACGCGACGGCGCTCGAGACGGCGACCGTCACCAAGCTGGTGCGCAATCTGTGCATGCTCGTCGTGATTCCCGGCATCGCGCTGCAGCACCGGCGCCGGCACGGCGCTGCGAACCGCACGCGCGCCGACTGGCGTCAGGCCGTGCCCGGCTTCGTGTTCGCGTTCGTCGCGCTGACGGCGCTACGCACGGTAGGCGATCTCGGCGATCGCCCGTTCGGCCTGCTCGCGCCGGAGACCTGGCGCGCCTGTCTCGACTGGGCGAGCTGGCTCTCCGCCGCTTGCCTCACGGTCGCGATGGCGTCGGTGGGACTCGGCACCAGCCTCGCGCGACTGCGCAGTCTCGGGTTGCGCCCGCTCGCAGCGGGACTCGCGATCGCGCTGCTGGTCGGTGCGGTCAGCTACGCGCTGATCCGCGTGATCGCGCCGGCCGCGCAGCATCTGCTGTAGCGAACGCGGCGCCGGCGTCGGAGCAGGCAGATGGTGCCGGCCGCAATCGATAGGCAGAGGCCCGTCGTCGGCTCGGGCACGACGGCCGGTAGTGCAACGTCCTTTCTGCAAAAGGCGCCGGATCGCGGCGTAGAGTTGAGATGGCGGGCCAAGCCCGCTCTCCTTGTGGGTGACGAGCATGGACGTGTCGCGCGCCGCGGCGGAGCTCGACGCGCGCTACGAGAAGGTCCGCCATGCCGGCTCGGTGATCAGCTGCGCCGTGCTCGTGGCGATGGGCGTACGCGAAGAGGACGGCAAGCGCATGCTGCTCGGCGTCTCGGTGTCGCTCTCCGAGGCCGAAGTACACTGGCGCGCGTTCCTCGAAGGGCTTGGCAAGCGCGGGCTCGAAGTGACGAAGCCCGTCACGAGCGACGATCACGCGGGGCTACGCGCTGCGCGACGCGCCGTCTTCCCGAACCTGCCTTGGCAGCGCTGCCAGTTCCATCTGCAGCAGAACGCACAGCACTACGTTCCAAACATCGCGCTGCGCCCGCAGGTCGCACGAGATCTGCGCTCCGTGTCCAACACAACCGAGCGCGGCGAAGCGGACGAGCGACTCGCCAAGTTCATCAAGAAGTACGGCGCTCCGCACCGAAGCTCGCGGAGTGGATGGAGACGAACGTGCCCGACGGCTTCGCCGTCTTCGCGTTGCCCGAGCCGCATCGCCGACGCCTACGCACGACCAACGCAATCGAACGGCTCAACCGCGAACTGCATCGACGTACACGCGTTGCGACGCTGTTCCCGAACGAGGCCTCGCTCCTCGGCCTGGTCTCGGCGATCGCCGCCGAGATCAGCGAGGACTTGGAAACGGGACGCATCTACTGGAACCCGGAGAGCGAGTGAGGACGCCAGCTCAACCGCTCTTACAAAAGTAGAGTTGCTTAGTCGTCAGCGCGCCCTCTACCATTGTCATAGATATCTTGTTTGACAACACTAGCCGCGCCCTGGGCCAGCCGTAAATTGAGGACAGGGAGCTTAGTTCACGGAGGAGCCAAGTGGATTCATCAAAGCCGGCCCAGCCGACGGGCGCACCCGAAGCAAGCGCCGCGGAAGCCAAACTTCGGACCGAGGAACGCCTCGTTCAAAGCACACCAAAGGGTTACATCCGGGTGGTGAAACCGCCGGATGGTAAGACGGACTAGGACGGGAGGAGAAAATGGCGCTTTTTTTCCAAAACGCGATGGGTACACCGGTATGGGTCGCCTTTGCCTATTACGACCCGCTTTGTGGGCCTGCGAATCAGAACTTCCGCAAGCAGGGGTGGTGGCGACTTGAGCCCTACCACACGTTTACGGGCTCGCCATTGTTTAACGCCTGGGATGTCGATCTCCGGACGATCAACAGATTTGCCTATTTTTACGCAGAGACCGACGGCAATCGCTCCAATTGGAGCGGCAGTGGCAACGGTTGGCTCAGTGTGAATCCAGCGGCGACATTCGACCAATGCGCGTTTGAGGACACAGGCAATAGTCAGTGGGTGAATTTCAATGAGATAGACTTTACGTGGATCAAGGACTTCACGCGGGCTGACCCATTCTGGGATATGGTGGTGTTACTATGGCACTGGGAAGGAAGAAACAGGATCGGGTATACACAGCAGATGAGAAAGCCTAATGGTGAGATCGTGCAATCCGGCATAGGACCAGGATGAGCGATGGTCTCGATAGAGCCCTCCCCGAATCCGATACGACACCGGCTCGTGTGGAGGACGATCCCACCTGTGCAGCGATCTCGGAGAAACCGGACTGCGCCTCGATCGAGATCCTCGGTTCACTGCGCGAGCTGCTCGCGACTCCGCCGGCAATCCCGCTCACGCACACGCCAACACACCGCCCAAGCCTGACGCCGCCAGGGCGAGGCGGCTCGCGTTGGCAGAGCTGATGAAGCGCGTCTCGCCATCGACGTACTCGAGTGTCCGCGCTGCCGCGGACGGATGCGCATCCTCGCGGCGGTCCACCCGCCCGACACCACGTCGGCCATCCTCGCCTGCATGGTCCTCGCGGTGCGCGCCCCACCGCTTGCACCGGCGCGCCGTGACGACGGCTTCGACGACGAAGCGGCCGACCAATCTCCCGCCGACCTCGAAGCATAGTAAGTACAAGCGGGACTTTGTTGTCCGATAAAGAGATCTATGGCAATTGCTGGCTGAGCGCGAGAGCCAACGGGCGCGCGAGTTCGCGGAGCGCGCGCTGCATGCCAACGGCGGCGCGAACCGCGCGGATCGCGTCGTCCTCGGCGACGCGCGGCACACCGAACGCAGCGAGCACGCCGTCGCCGGGCGGCTGCACGACGCGGCCGCCGTGCACCTCCACCGCAGCCGACATCGCGCGGTGATGGCGGTCCATCAGCCGGCGCGCGGACTCGGCGTCGAGGCGCTCGTGCACTGAGACCGAGCCGATCAGATCGGCGAAGACGATCGTGACGATCTTGCGCGAGACGGCGTCGGCGGCCGGACGCGCCCGATGAACTTCGCTCGCCTTCGGCTCGCTGTGTCTTCGTAGAGATGCAGCACGATCTCGGAGTCGGAGCGCGTGCGCAGTCGGTGGCCGCGCCCTTCGAGCTCGCGCTGGATGCGTTCGTAGTCGTAGAACTCGCCGTTCACGACCGCGTGGATCTGCTCATCCTCGTTGGTGATCGGCTGGTCGCCGGTCGCAAGGTCGATGATCGAGAGCCGCGCGTGGCCGATGCCCACGCGCGCGAGTGGCGCCACCCAGACGCGCTGGCCATCCGAACCGCGGTGGTGGAGCTCGCGTGGCGCGCCAGAGTGTCTCCTCCGGGACCGGGCCATTCGTCGAGAACACCGTCACGATTCCACACATGCTGCTTCTCCTGTGATCATCCGGCGGACCTCCGCCGATGCGAGCCATGAGGCAGCGACGACCGCGAGCATCGCGGCGCCCGCGATTGCGCAGCCCGCCGCCGGACCGAACGCACGCGCCAGCAAGCCGCAACCGAGATTGCTGAGCGGTGTCATTCCGAGGAAGCCGAGCGAGTGGACCGAGAGCACGCGCGCGCGGTTGGCGCTGCTCGCGTTCTCTTGGAACAACGCTCGGCTGGTGTTGAAGAAGAGCGAGTGCAGCATGCCCCACGCGAACACGATCGCCACGAACGCCCAGAACGGGGGACTCGCCGCGATCGCGAAGAGGCACGCGCAGACACCCACGAGCGCCACCAGGAAGGCCCGGCCCTGGCGCCGCAGCCCGCCGCGCAGCAACACCGCGAGCGACCCGGCCATTGCCCCGAGCGAGAGCACCATCCACTGCAGCGCGAGCTCGCGGGCGCCACCTTTGTAGAAGTCGCGGATCAGCAGCGGGCCGAGCACCTGGAACGGGCCCATGAAGAACAACCCATTGGCCGCGACGAGCAGCGCCACCGGAAGCAGGCGCGGCGAGTGCGCAACCTCGACGAGCCCGCTCTTCAGCGCGGCGAGTGTGCCAGAGCCGTCACCGATCGCTGTCGGGCGGACATGCGCCGGCAACTGGCGCACCGCGAGCAGACCCGCCAGTAGGATGCCCGCCTGGAGCGTCAGCGCAACGGCGCTTCCGAGCGGCTCCGCGATGCCGCCGAGCCGCGAGCCAGCGGCCGACGCCGTGAACTGCACGAACGTCGCGCCGGTGATCGCCCGCAACAGGTTGCCCCGTGCGACGTGCGACACCTGGGCGTCGCGCGCCGGCGCAGCGAATGCCTGGATCGTTCCCCACGCGAGCGCGAAGACGAGCAGCAACGAGAGCGCGAGATGATCGGAGCCGATCGCGGCGGCGAGCGCCGCGGTGATCGCCGCCGCCCCGACGTGGAGCCAGGCCAGAAGCCGTCGCAGTTCGACGCGATCTGCGAGCAAGCCCCCAAAGAGCACCAACCCGAGCGTCGGTAGCGCCAGACACATCTGCGCGACGCCCACCCACGACGCGGACGCGCGTAGCTCCCCGACGACGAGCCACGAGAAGACCACCTGGTTCATCGAAGAGGCGAGCGCCCAACTCCCGACCGAACCCAGGAACCACGCGTACGGCGAAGGCATCGCGCGGACCGGGGCGACGATCGGGGCATCGAGCATCGACGCACGCTATCGCAGCGCGCGGCTTCGGAGCTGTGAACTGGGGCACAACGGGGCGGCTTGGCCGCGCGAGCCCGCTCATCGCATGGCGCAGCAAGCGCCGCCCGGTCGAGATCCAGCGTGTACGGATGATGCTCGCTCTGCCCTTCGCCATGGGCTCTTCCTCCTTCCCCACGCTAGCGGGTGAGCAGTCCCGACTCCGAGAGCGCGCGCTCGAGCAGATCGGCGACCTCGAGGACCGACGCCCAATGGCGCCGGTGCGCGAGATCGAGTCGCTCCCGCTGGACCTTGAGCACGCCGAGGACATCGCGCCACTTCCGATCCGAGGCGCCGCCTCCCTGCCGGTACCAGTCGCGCTTGCGAAGGATCAGGTCGAGCGCGGCTCGCCGAGAATCGAACTCGACAGCGAGCCGCCGAGGACGATCGCCAGCTTCTGCGCGGCGTTCATCGCGCGCCACGCTTCGATCTGGCGCCGCTCGATCTCGATCGAGGTGTCTCGCGATTGGGTCCGAGCCGGCATTTCGAGCAGCATACCTGCCGCCCTGGAGTGCACTCAGGAGGCAACGATCGCCCGATTCCGATCTCCCGGAGCCGGGGGGGCGGAGCACTCGCGATCGCCGCGGTGGCTGGAATCGCGTGGTGTCGGCGGACGTCGTCGCGAGTCGCCTCAGACCCTGAGCGGGACCATGAACGGTCAAATCGTGCTCTTGACCGAGAATGAGTCTCCTGACGACTCCCGACGCAACGGGAGTGACGCGCTCTTGCTTCTTCGGACCTTGGATCGTGAGAGGATCTCGAAACCGTCGTAGCGCCAGGCCGGTATACACCAGGATCGGAGCGCTGCTGCAGTCTCCAAGACACCCGAAGAGCCCTGCGAAATGGAGCACCACGCCCGGCTTCGCTTCCCGGCGCCTCCACCATTCACGCCCTGGTCCACGACCTGCGAAACGCGCAGGCGTTCTTCTGAGTACCGAGATCGCTTCGCCGGAGCTTGTCGATCTGGACACATCAGGGCGTAGTCCGCGCGATGCAGATCGTGCGTCCACGACAACCGATGCACGAACCGACTCCGGTCATTCCCCTGCGGCGGCCATGACAAGCCCCGAGAGGACGCAGCGCCGAGAACCAGACGCAACGCATCGCGGTTCCAATCGGGGATTCACGATCGATCGTGAGCGTCCTGGCAAGTACCGGCTGAGCGCGAGAGCCGGCGGCTGGCCGGGCGCATGACGCTGAACCCGACCTGATCGGGTTGTCAGCTTTTGAAGCAAGAGTGTTGCGCTAGCCCGTACAGCGTTTAGTCTCGACGCCGTTTCAACACACCCTCGCAGGAGCGCCGCATGAACCTTGTAACGATCAGGCGCCCGCTGGCCGGATTCCTCGCCGCCCTCGCAGTCGCCGTGTCACTGTCGGTTCCGTCGAGCACTGCGGTTGCGGAGGGTGAGCCGAAGTCGAACCAATTCTGGTGGCCGGAACTGCTCGACCTCTCGCCGCTCCGCCAGAATGGGGCGGAGTCCAACCCGATGGGCGAGAACTTCAACTACGCGGAGGCGTTTGCAAGCGTCGACCTCAGTGCGCTGAAAAAAGACATCGAGACGTTGTTGAAGACGTCGCAGGACTGGTGGCCGGCAGACTACGGCACCTACGGGCCGTTCTTCATTCGGATGGCCTGGCACAGTGCGGGTACTTACCGTGTCGGTGACGGACGCGGCGGCGCCGGCGGCGGTCAACAGCGATTCGAGCCGCTCAACAGCTGGCCGGACAATGCCAACCTCGACAAGGCGCGGCGACTGCTCTGGCCGATCAAGCAGAAGTATGGTCGGAATGTTTCTTGGGCCGACCTGATGGTCTTGACCGGAAATGTCGCGCTGGAATCCATGGGCTTCAAAACCTTCGGCTTCGGTGGCGGACGCACGGACGACTGGGAGCCCGACCTGGTCTACTGGGGGCCCGAGACCAAGTTCCTGGCCGACAAGCGCTACAGCGGCGACCGAAAACTCGAGAAGCCGCTTGGCGCGGTTCAGATGGGCCTGATCTACGTGAATCCCGAGGGCCCGAACGGCAACCCGGACCCCCTCGCGGCCGCGAAGGACATTCGCGAGACCTTCGGTCGCATGGCAATGAACGATGAAGAAACCCTTGCGCTCATCGCCGGCGGGCACAGCTTCGGCAAAGCGCATGGTGCCGGCGATCCGTCCAAGTGCGTGGGACCCGAGCCCGCCGCTGCCGGCGTCGAGGAGCAAGGCCTCGGCTGGAAGAACAAGTGCGGCAGCGGCAAGGGCGCCGACACCATAACGAGTGGTTTGGAGGGTGCATGGACGGCGACCCCGGCGACCTTTAGCACGCAGTATCTGTCCAACCTGTTCGCCTACGAGTGGGTGAAGACGAAGAGCCCCGCCGGTGCGACGCAGTGGGTTCCCAAGAACGCGGAGGCGTTGAAGATCGTGCCGGATGCGCATGACCCGTCGAAGCGGCATGCACCGATCATGTTCACGACGGATCTCGCGCTGAAGTTCGACCCGAGCTACCGGAAGATTGCCGAGCGCTTCGTGGCGAATCCGAAGGAGTTCGAACTCGCCTTTGCCAAGGCGTGGTTCAAGCTGACCCACCGCGACATGGGTCCGCGTGCTCGCTATGTCGGCACGGAGGTTCCCAAGGAGGAACTGATCTGGCAGGACCCGGTCCCCGCTGTCGACCATCCGCTGATCGACACAGCGGACATCGCGAACCTGAAGGGCAAGATTCTCGCATCGGGATTGGCCGTCCCCGAACTGGTTCGGACGGCCTGGGCGTCGGCATCCACCTTCCGCGGCACCGACATGCGCGGTGGCGCCAACGGAGCGCGTATCCGCCTCGAGCCGCAGAAGGATTGGGAGGTCAACAACCCGAGTGAACTGGCGACCGTGCTGAAGCGTCTGGAGGGAATCCAGAACGACTTCAACGGCGCGCAGTCGGGCGGGAAGAAGGTCTCGCTCGCCGATCTGATCGTCCTGGGTGGCGCCGCAGCCATCGAAGAGGCCGCGAAGAAGGCGGGGCAGGACGTGCAGGTTCCCTTCACGCCGGGACGCACGGATGCGTCGCAAGCGCAGACCGATGTGGCTTCCTTTGCCTTTCTCGAACCGACCGCGGACGGGTTCCGGAACTACTTCGGCAACGGTCAGAGCCGATCGCCGGCGGAAATGCTCATTGACCGGGCGAACCTGCTGACGCTGACCGTTCCTGAAATGACCGTTCTGGTCGGCGGCAAGCGGGCCCTCAATGCCAATGCTGGACAGACAGGGAACGGTGTATTCACCGACCGGCCCGGGACGTTGAGCAACGATTTCTTCGTGAACTTGCTCGATATGTCGACCCAGTGGGCCAAGTCCTCCAAGTCCGACGGCATCTACGAGGGTCTCGATCGCGGAACCGGCAAGCGGAAGTGGACGGCTACGCCCGTTGACCTTGTCTTCGGGTCGAATTCCGAGCTGCGCGCCGTCGCGGAAGTCTATGCAGCGGCCGATGGACAACAGAAGTTTGTAGGGGACTTCGTGGACGCATGGACCAAGGTGATGACGCTCGACCGCTTCGACGTGCGCTGATCCCGGAGCAGGACTCACTCGCAAGTGTGAACGGAAGCGCGTTCTGACTCGAGAATGAATGAACGGCGGCGTTCGATGCGCAGCGCAGCCTCGAGCGGGAGGTGCTCCGCACCGATCACCGCACGCAGGACTCCTGCCACGGCGATCGGCGGCTGCGCGGGCAGCGGGGCCAACGGCGGGCGAGCAGACGCAGATCCCGTACAGATCGCGATCAGCGTGATCATGTTGAGAGCGCGCGTGCGATGGGGAACGCACGACTATTTCTTGGACACGTTGTTGATCACGACGACCAGCAGGACCACCACCAGTACGCCGATCAGCGTCCAGATCCACATCCCTCCGCCCATGGACCCACTCATCCATCCGTCTGCATGATTCATCACGAAGCTCCTTTCGTTGCGCTGCGGCCCGCCCACCACCGGGCGAACAGGAACGTGAGCGGCGGCAGCAGCGTCAATTGGAGCAGCGGCCACAAGCCCGCGCCGAGCACGGGCACCACGGGCATGCGCTCGGTGTACGACCAGCGCCCGGCGGCCAGCGCCGCATGTTCCACCAGCGCCCCAGCTGCGAGCCCCAGAACAGCGGCCGTGGCGTAGTGGTTCCAGCGTCCGCGCAAGCCCCAGCCGAGATCAGCGGCGATCAGCGCGCTCGCCGCGTAGAGCATCAAGATGATTCCCACATCACCCGCCGCCGCCCGCGTACAAGTACCGAGCGTGCTCGTCCAGGATCGCCCCACCATTTCGACATATGCGGACATCTGCGCCATTTCCCAGATTTCGTTCACGACGAAGCCCGCCAACACCGTCGTCGTGAAGAACCGCATCAACCGCCACCAAGGCAGGCCGCTCGAAGCGACTCTACTTCTGCTGTGCCTCAGAACGTCTCACTAACCGTCGGTTCGATACGTTGCTCGCCGTTGTGTTCGTGTCGTACGCCGCTGATCGTGTCGTAGACCACCTTCCGCACGCGGTTGACGACTCCGAGCGGGCGGTGTCCTACACGCGCGTGGCACGGCGAGTAGGAAAGATTCTCGCAGAACTCGGAGCATAGTAAGTACAAGCAGGCTTTTTGTCCGACTACGAGTTCCATGCCGATTCCTGGCTGAGCGCGAGAGCCAACGGCTTCCGACAGCTCGATCGTGTCGGACCCGTCAACGCGTTGGCCTCCTGGATCGCAGCGCGCAGCGTACAGATGTCCGTCGTCACCGAGCAGAAGCCGTTACCCGGTACCGCGTCGGACAGATCCGCCGTCGAGTCGACGACGACGGTCGTGGCGCCGGCATCGAGCGCGAGCAACGAAGAATTCATCGGCACGACGTGACGCAAAGGATCCCCCTCACCAACCCTCCGCGCAGCCAACCGATGCGAATCTCGAACGCGGCCCTACGATGGCCTGCGAGACGATCCGCCCCGTCGAGCCGAGGCCAGCGCAAACAGCGCACTCGCGGCGAACCAACCGAGCGCCGCAGCGTCTGGTTCTGGCATGAAGACTGCGATGCCATCCGCCGTCGTCGCAACCGGCAGGTCCGGCGTGAGGATCGACTGCGTCCAGGCCGCGGCCGGGTGCGAACGCTCGATGCGCACGATGCGCGCCGAGATGCCGCCTGTGTAGTCGTAGTCGACGACATAGAAGCGGTCGGCGCCTGGTTCGTTAGCGAGGAGCGTAGGGCAGCGCAGCAAGCCGCCTTCGGACTCGATCTCGATTCCGGAGGGCGGTGTAATCAAGATGAGGCCGGGGCCGCCGCTCGGCAGACAGACCAGGTCCGATTCCCGAAGGAACGTCCGAATGGCATACAAGCGCGGCCCGGCGGGATCGGCGCCGCCGATCGCGACGCCCGTGATGAGCCGGAGCGCCAGGTCTGTGCCGACGAGTTGCAGGTTCGTCGCGTAGGAATCGCAGCAGGATCCGTTCTCTCGGAGGTAGAACAGGCCCGCAAGCGTGGCCATGTAGATATTCGGATTGGTGAGGTCGCTCTCGACGGCGAGCGTGGTCACGTTCGCGAGACTGGCTTCTGAGAGGTACACCGAGGTGCTCCAGCCGCTCGAGAAGCTCTCACTTGCGTACGAAACGCCGGCGCTGCCCGCCACGTAGAGCTGATCGCCGGACAGGAATCCGGGCCGGGTCGCGAGCGCACGCGGGGTGTCGATCGTGATCGCGTAGGTGCTGCCGCCAAAGGGATCGAAGTCTCGATGGTAGAGGTAGCTCTGCTCGCCCGTCGCCGGATCGATCCGCACGATGTGATCGCTCACGGTGTCGCCGACATAGATCGTTCCGTCCGATCCGACCGTGATGCCGCCCGGCTGGGCCAGCAGGATCGGCGATCCCTCGGGCGGCAGCAGCGGCTCGACCTCGCCCGTTTGCTTGCGAACGATCAGCACCCGCGAGCCATCGAAGTCGGTGACCAGCAGATCCCCGCGGCCCGGCGGCGTGGCGACCGCCATCCGCGGGACGAAGAGCGCGGCGATCAGCACGGCACAGGAGATCCGGCGGAACAGGAGCATCGCGCCCTCCAACGTCCACCACGCTACCGCCGTAGGTTCGGCAGCGCTCGGCTCCGGTAGCCGCTGCGGGTCGCTTTCCGAACCACTGCAGTCATTCGGCGACGCAAGCAGGTCCGTCAAAAAAACCCTCCAGAGCGGGTGGCGATTTGTCTCGTAGCGGATACCCGTCAAACGACGACGCGAAGCATGAGCATCATAGGGATATGGCGTCTCCGAGCAGGTGCCTCCCGAACCCGCCGGGGATCCTCGAGTTGGTGATGCAACGATCCCAAACGAGATTACACACCGATGGAACGCGTTCTGGGAAACGACGTCCATGCTGCGAACTGCACGCTCGCGGTGATCTCGCAGGCGGGCAAGCGCCTCACGGACTTCCCGATCGAGACCAACGGCCACGCGCTGGTCGAGGTGATCCGGAGGATTCCGGGTCGCAAGCATTTGGTCTTCGAGGAAGGCATAGAGAGTACTTGGCTCTACGAAACGCTGAGTCCCTGACGTGCAGGCCGTCGACTTGCGTGCCAAGGTCTAGTCATGGCGAGACCCGCTTCTGTCGCCGATCACTTGGTTGCTCGTGAACGCGAGCGAGCCGGGCGCCTCGGGTTCGGGGAGCGCGCGCGCGAACGGCACGCTGGACGACGCCACTCGGTCGCAATGGGGTTCGATTGAGTCTGCTCGCAGCAGTGGCTTCGAGGCTCGAAGAGGCCGGAATTTCCTTCGCGTTGCTACGAGCGGGCGCGGTCGCAGTCCACGGCGTGGCACGCGCCACGGGTGATGTCGACTTGCCGACCGTCGCCTCCGATGCACTTCGGCCATCGACCTGGCGTGCTCGGAGAATCAGCGATCGCTGCCTGGCTTCGCGTACTCGGGTGAAGTGGCTGGGTGACACCAAAGAGTTCGAGACGAATCCGTGACCGAGTCGGGCCAATCCGACGACCCCGTCGACCGCGCGCGACGCATGAACGAGTTCTTCGGCCCGCTCGTGCCCGGCCAGCTCGGCTGCGTCTTCGATCACGCGGGGACCGACCTGGTGCTCGGACACATCGATGTGACCGAGAACCTGATCGCCGGCACCGGCTTCCTGTTCGCGCCGGCGGTCGTCGCGCTCGCGGACACCTGCGCGGCGATCGGCTGCGGCGCGAACATTCCAGCCGGCGCGTCGTTCACGACGATCGAACTGAAGTCGAACTTCCTGGCATCGGCGCGCGTCGGCGAGCGCGTGACGTGTCGCTGCACACCGGCGCATCTCGGCCGCCAGACCCACGTCTGGGACGCGGTCGTCGCCAACGAGACGACGGGCCGCACGATCGCGCTCTTCCGCTGCACGCAGATGGTGCTGCTGCGTCGTTGATTCGCGCGACACTGGATCACGATGTCGTTCCAGGCGCCTGCGCCGAGCGCGTCGAAGCTCGCTCCTGCAGCAGCCAGCATCTCCTCTCCGTGTGTCACCCAAGGTCGCGAGCTGAGGCTGTCGGATGGGCAAGAGATTCATTCTCGGATGCGAATCCCGCTTGGACTCGTCGTGCCCTTTGCGCGACGAGTCGCAGAAGCGCGGACCCGGAAGCCCGTGAGCAGGCCGAGCGCCGCCCAAGCCATCCCTTGGGCAAGCCCACGCGGTGGGGCCGGGACTACCGCGAGCGCGCCCAGCGGGTTGATCGACAGCTCGAGACCGCTGTTCGATCCGGCCCCGCCGAGGTCCCCCACGGTGAAGGACTCGCCGCTGTCGAGGCTTAACCCGAATGTGTAGGACCAGCTGCCAGGCGCGTTGACGACGAGCGACGCCGAGTACTCATCGTTGTTGGCGATGTCCAGCTCGAACGCAGCAGGCGCCCAGGTCCACGCGGCATCCGCGCGCGGATCCGTTCCCGGCGCGCGACAGCCGGCGTCCGCACGGATCGAAGCGTTGGAACCGAATGACTCCGTCGCGCCAGCCTCGAGGAGCATAGGAAGAACAAGCGGGGTTTTGGGTCCGATAACGGGATCTATGTCAGTACCGGACTGAGCGGGAGAGCCAACGGGCGCCGATCGCGTCGACTCGATCTGAGAAGCCACCGCGGAGAGCGGTGCGGCGTCAGACTCGTTGCTCGTCGAGTCGATTGCGCTTAGCGCGCGTGGGGTCCGAGGCGACGCGCAACCACCAGGACGCTCACGAGGCCTGCTCGACGTCGAGGCGGGTGAGTCCCCGCAACACCGGGTTGGGCCGGTACTCGGGGCGGTCGTCGACGAGTTCGAGCTTCGGGAAGCGCCGCGTGAGCGCCTCGAAGGTGAGCTGCGCTTCGAGGCGGGCGAGCGGCGCGCCGAGACAGAAATGTGTTCCGAAGCCGAATGCGAGGTGCGGGTTCGGGTCGCGGGCGAGGTCGAGTTCGTCGGGGTTCGCGAAGACCGCGGGCTCGTGGTTGGCGGCGCCGATCGAGATGAGTACGAGCGCGCCCGCAGGGATCGCGTGTCCGTCGATCGTCACGTCCTCGAGCGCCACGCGCAGCGTCGCCTGCACGGGTCCGTCGAAGCGCAGCAGCTCCTCGATCGCGGTCGGAAGCAGCGCGGGCTCGGTGCACAGCCGGCGCCACGCGTCGGGCTCGCGGAGCAGCGCGAGGACGCCGTTGCCGACGAGGTTCGTCGTGGTCTCGTGCCCGGCGAGCAGCAACAGGTTACTCGTCGCGAGGAGCTCGGCATCGCTCAGGGCGTCGCGTTCCTCCTGGGCCTGGATCATCGCGCTGATCAGGTCCTCGCGCGGCGCGCGGCGGCGATCCGCGATGGTGTCGGCGAGGTAGCCGAAGAGGTGCCGCCCGGCCTCGGTGGCGACGGCGCGCGCGTCGGCGCTGGTCGACGCGATGCCCGAGATCAATGCGCTCGACCACTCACGGAATTGGCGATGGTCGCTGGCCGGGACGCCGAGCAGCTCGGCGATCACGATCGCCGGCAGCGGCTCGGCGAGATCGCGGATCACGTCGAAACGGCCGCGCTCGGCGGCCTCGTCGAGCAGCGTGCGTACGAGCGACTCGATGTGATCGCGCAGCGCCGCGATGCGCTTCGGCGTGAAGGCCTTGTTCACGAGCTTGCGCACGCGGGTGTGGTCGGGCGGGTCCATGATCAACATCGAACGCAGGCCCTGTGAGCTCTGGCGCAGGAATTCGGGCATGCGATCGAGGTTGTCGCGCACGAGCGGGGCGCGGATGCGCTCGACCGAGAAGCGCGCGTCGCGCAGCACGTCATGCACGTCGCGATAGCGCGTCAGCATCCACATGCCGGGGCCGTCCCAGCCGGGGACCGGCACCTCGAGCACGGGGCGCACGGTCCGGATCAGGGAGTAGATCGGGTAGGGGTTCTCGAGTGAGCCGGCGCTGCGGAGCGGGAGCAGCAGGTCGAACTCGCCCGCGCCTCCGCTTCGAGCGCCGGCGCGCACCGGGGACTGGACGGGGGAGGTCGGGGTTGCGGAGGCCATCCTATTACTCCTCGGGCGCGCGATTGAAAATGACCGACTAACCGGTCATGATAAGCCCATGCCTCGCATCGCCGCAAGCGCTCGCGACGCCTTCTACGAGACCCGGCGCCAGGCTTTGGCCGATGTCGCGCTGAAGCTCTGGGGCGAGCGCGGCTACGACGGCACGTCGGTCGCGACGATCGCCGGCGAGGCCGGGATCGCGAAGGGCACCTTCTACCTCTACTTCGAGACCAAGGGCGCGCTGCTGCTCGAGGTGCTGCGGCGCAACTCGCTGGTGCCGAACGTCCTCGCCCTCATCGACGACTTGAAGACGCGCAGCCTCGAAGAAGCGGTGCACGGCTTCGTGCGCGGCGCCTGGCGGCATCTCGACTCGCAGCGGAATCTGCTGCTCGTCGCGCTGCGCGAGATGCCGACACACCTGGCCGAGGCCCGCGACGCCGTCGCGCGCGTACTGGTGCCCGCAAACGCGGCCCTCGCTCGCGATCTCGACGCGCGCATTGGTCCGGCGCGTGCGGGGGAGATCTCGACGGTGATCGCCGTGCGCGCGCTCATCGGGATGATCGTCGTCACGTTCGTGACCCAGGAGATTCTCGGCGCCGGGCTGCTGCTCCCGGTGCCGGAGGCCGAGATCACGAAGACGATCGCCGAGATGTTCCTCCGCGGTGTCGCGCCCCAGAAAGAGAGTGCCTCGTGAAGATCCGCCACTTCCGCCTGTTCCGCGTGCTGCGCGTCCAGCTCGCCGTCGCGCGCGTGCTGCCGCGCTATCTGCTGCTGCTCGCGCGCGAGCGCAGCGACCGCTTCCGGCCCGACGCCGCCGCCTGGACGCGGGTGCACACGACCGCCGCGCGCGAGGTAAAGGCCGTCGCGCTCTCGCTGGCGGGCGCGTTCACGAAGGCCGCCCAGATCCTCGGCGCGCGGGCCGACTTCGTTCCCGCGCCCTTCATCGAGGAGCTCTCCCAGTTCCACGACGCGGTGCCGCCGCGCCCCTTCGAGACGCTCGCCCCGCTCGTAGCGCGCGACCTCGGCAGGCCGCTCGACGAAGTCTTCGCGCGCATCGATCCGCAAGCGCTCGCCGCCGCTTCGCTCGCCCAGGTGCACCGCGCAACACTTCGAGATGGTCACGAGGTGGTGGTGAAGATCCGCTACCCCGAGGTCCCGCGCATCATCCCGCTCGACCTCGGCATGCTGCTGCGGGTCGTCACGCTGATCCAGCGCATCCAGCGCCGCATCGACATGCGCGCGATGGTGACCGAGGTGACGCGCTTCATCGCGCTCGAACTCGACTTCCCGCGCGAGGTGCGCGCAACCGAGCGGCTCGCGAAGACGCTGGCCGACTGCCCCGACGTCGTCGTGCCGCGCGTCTACACCGCCCTGTGCGGATCGAGCACGATCGTGCTCGATTACGTGGAGGGCATCCAGGTGGGGCGCACGGCGGCGCTCGTCGCGTCGGGCCACAAGCTCCCGCTGGTGGCGCGCAAGATCGGCGCCCTCTACGGCGCGATGATCTTCGAGCACGACTTCTTCCACGGCGACCCGCACCCGGGCAACCTGCTCGTGCTGCCGGACGGCCGAATCGGCCTGCTCGACTTCGGCCTGTGCAAGGAGCTGCCGGCGGGCTTCGCGCGTCTCGTCGCGCAGATGATGGTTTCGGCGATGATCGGCGACTCGCCCGCGGCGCTCGCGGCGGCCGCGCAGCTCGGCTTCGACACGAGCACGCTGCGCCCCGAGCACATCCGCCCGATGATGCTGATGATGCTCGGCGACTCCGATGGCGAGACGGGCCTCTTCGACATCCTCGGCGAGAGCGCCGTGCGCCAGATCCCCGAAGACTTCGCGCTCGTCGCCCGCACGCTCGTGCTGCTGAACGGCCTCTCCCACCGCCTCGCGCCCGGCCGCCGGCTGATCCAGGCGGAGCTGCTCCAACATCTCGCGGCGGGCGCGGCGCGGCGCGGGGCGGCGTACCGGCATGACGGGACCGGCGCTCGCCGGTGAACCTGCGTGCCCGTTGCCGTGCGGCAAAATCTCCGCGTGAAGAAGCCCGGCTGGCCGCTGCTCGCGAGCATAGGAAGAACAAGCGGGGGTTTTGGTCCGATAACAGGGCAAGCCTCAGCGACACCCGGGCTGAGCGGGAGAGCCCAACGGATCGCGTAGGCCTTGCCGCGCATCACGAAGTTCGCGAGTCCCGCGCGTCCGCTCGCTTCCATGGTCTCGGCCAGCAGGTGATACGCCCGGGTCTGATCGCTGTCGGGAAGCACCAGATAGGGCCGGTCGAAGTAGACGGGGTCGATCGCGGCGCGGTCGACGAAACGCACGAGTTCGATGTCGCGCGAGCGGCGCGGCGCGAGCTTCTCGAGTTCTTCGTCGGTGACGACGACGAAGGTTCCGTCGTCGATCTCGTAGCCGCGCGCGATCTCATCGGTGGAGAGCAATCGTTCGTCCACCGAGCTGACGTAGCGGCGCCCGAGCGGGGTGCCGTCTGCCGCCAGCAGGCGCATCGCGACGTCGCTCTTTCGCGTCGCGGTGAACAACTCGACGGGAATCGTCACGAGCCCGAACGTGATGCTGCCCGACCAGACGCCGTGCGCGACCGGTCGATCGACGCCGGGGTTCTCGGTTTTCGCGACGAGCTTCTTATGCGGCACGGCGTTTCTTCACCGATTGGAGGCTTCCCTTCAGCGCACGCGCCAGATCGAGCGACGCGCCGGGTGGCGCTTCGCCCGTCGCCTTGACCCGTCGACCCTTCGACTTTGCGGCGAGGTGCGCGACGAGGCTCTCGCGATACTCGTCGCGCAGCAGCGCCGGGTCGAAGGGTCCATCGAGCGCCGTGAGCAACTGATTTGCGAGCGTGCGTTCGGCGGCGCTCACCGCCTTGCCGCTCGCGGCGGGGAGTTGGCTCGCCGCGACGACCTCGTCTGCGGAGCGAAGCGTGAGCAGCGCGAGGTGGCGATCGCGCGCGGCAAGCGCGCCGGCTTAGCGCTTGCCGCGCATCGTCCAGTGCGCGATGCCGAAGGCGCCGCTCTCGCGCAGCGCTTCGACGAGCGCCGCATAGTCGGCCGGCGAGCCGTCGGGACCGAGAAAGTAGGGCCGGCTGTACCAGGCGAAGTCGATCGCGGACGGCGGCACGAAGCGCGTCACCTCGATCGCGCGCGACGCTTCCGGGGCGCCGCGCTCGAGTTCGTCGGGCGTCATCACGACGAATACGCCGGGCTCCACTTCGACGCCACGCCGAATCGCGTCGGGCACGACCTCCCCATCCGTCCGCGGGTCGACGACGCGCTGCTTGACCGGCGAGCGATCGGCGGCGTGCAGCAATCGAAACCGCACGTCGCGTTCCTCGACCGCCGCATACAGCTTCACCGCGACGTGGACGTCGCCCACCTCGAGCGAGGCCTTCCACATCGCGAGGCTCGTCGCAGCCATCTACGCGGCGCGATCGCTGGTCGCATCGACGCTCGCGTCGGCGGTCGTCTCGACGTGCCGACCGAGCTCGAGCAGATCGCGGATGAGAGCGTGATTCGGACCGAGTTCGCCAACGATCGGATCGAACCGCTCGGGATCGTCGATGATGCGCTTCAGCGATTCACGAATCCGCATGTTGGCGCGCGCGGCGAACAGCGCGGTGCGGAGCCGGTCTGCGAGCGGGCGTTCAATCGTGTCGTCGGAGGAGCGGGAATTGCTGGGGTGCATCTCTGGTTCCTTCTGGGTTTGGTCGTGCGCAGCGTTCGATGGCGCGAAACAAAGCAAGGTGCATGCCGCCCTCCCGCATGCTCACTCGCCGTCGCACTCCGCAGCGTCCGTCGCGCGGCTGCGCATTTGTAGAACCGCGCAGACTCGCTTGCAGTCAAACCACGCGCGACGTGGGGACGGTGCGTGCGGCAGCGGCACGAAACCTGCTCTCCAGTGGTGACCGGCCGCGACAACCAGGGAGAGTCGAGATGAAGCAGGTGACCGCATTGTTCCGGCACGGCGAGACGGCGCGCAAAGGAGTGGATGCGCTCGTCGAATCGAGCTTCCCCGCCGATGCGATCAGCGTGCTGATGAAGGAGCGCGGCGAGGTGACACCCATCGAGGTCGAGCAGAGGACTGGCCTGCCGATGGGCGCGACGGCCGGCGGCGCGATCGGCGCCGTGTTGGGCTTGAGCGCGGTGGTCGCGTTCCCAGGCCTGCTGGCCGCGGGACCCGCGCTCTTCGCGCTGCAGGGATTGACGGCGGTGGCGACCGGAGCCGGCGGCGGCGCCTTCGCCGGCGCATTCCAGGGACTCGGCTGGTGGACCATCGAAGCCGACATCCACGAGCGCGCGATCGAAGAAGGCGCGGTGCTGGTTGGCGTGCAGGTGCCGGATGGGCGCAGCGAGGAAGCGATGCTCGCGTTGAAGCAAGCGGGCGCGGATCTCGTGGACAGCGTGTGAGCGCGCTCGGCACGAATTTCGCAAATGCAAGGCGGCAGCGCCGAACAGCGCTGCGTAGAACGCATCATTCATCCACAACGGAGGCGAAGATGAAGGCCAAGACCCGTACGAGTACCAGCAAGAAGCGCGCGACCACTGGACGGACGCCGCAGCGCGCCGCGAGCCGCTCGACCGCACCGCGCGCGCCCGATGCGATCGCGATGCTGAAGGCGGATCACGCCAAGGTGGACGAAATGTTCACGCGCTACGGCAACCTGCGCGGCGCGGAACGCAAGAAGAAGCTCGTCGCGCAGATCTGCGACGAGTTGAAGATCCACATGCGCCTCGAGGAAGAGATCTTCTACCCGACCGTCCGCGCGGCGATCGGCGACGAAGCTCTGATGGACGAGGCGACCGTCGAGCACCAGTCCGCGAAGGAACTGATCCGGCAGCTCGAAGGCATGTCGGCCGAGGACGATCTCTACGACGCGAAGGTGAAGGTGCTCGGCGAGTACATCCAGCACCACGTGAAGGAAGAGCACGAAGAGATGTTCCCGAAGGCGCGTCGATCGGACGTCGATCTCGCGGAGCTCGGCGCTCGGATGCGCGAGCGCAAGGCCAGCCTCGGCGGCGGCATCGTCTCGAAACTGCGACGAGCGCTCGGATAGATCGGAGAACCAGGCGATGGCGAAAGCCAGCAGCGCGCGTCCGAAGCGAACCGAGCGGTCGGCGGTCAAGGCGAAGCGCCGACGCGAGAGCCGCGAGCGGATCGGATCGGGCGGTGAGACGCATCAAGAGGCGGACGACGTCATCGCAACGCTGACGACGCAGCAGGGCGTTCCCGTCGGCGACGACCAAAACTCGCTGAAGGTGGGGCCTCGCGGGCCCCACCTTCTCGAGGACCAACACTTTCGCGAGAAGATCTTCCATTTCGATCACGAGCGGATTCCCGAACGCGTCGTTCATGCGCGCGGCTATGGCGCGCACGGCTTCTTCGAGAACTATGGGTCGCTCGAGGACGTCACCGACGCCGATCTCTTCCAGCGCGCCGGCGAGAGGACTCCCGCGTTCGTACGCTTCTCGACCGTCGCGGGCAGCAAGGGCTCGGCCGACATGGCTCGCGACGTGCGCGGTTTCGCCGTGAAGCTCTACACGCGAGAGGGGAATTGGGACCTCGTCGGCAACAACCTGCCGGTGTTCTTCATCCAGGATCCGATCAAGTTCCCCGATTTCGTACACGCGGTGAAGGCGGCGCCCGATCGCGACTTTCCGCAGGCGGCGAGCGCCCACGACAACTTCTGGGATTTCGTATCGCTGTCGCCCGAAACGATGCACATGATCATGTGGGTGATGTCGGATCGCGCGATTCCGCGTTCGTTCCGATTCATGGAAGGGTTCGGCGTCCACACCTTCAGGCTGCTGAACGCCGCCGGCGACTCGACTTTCGTGAAGTTCCACTGGAAGCCGAAGCTCGGACTCCAGTCGGTCGTGTGGAACGAGGCCGTGAAGATCAACGGTGCAGATCCCGACTTCCATCGGCGCGACCTGTGGAACGCGATCACGACTGGTTCGTTCCCGGAATGGGAACTCGGGCTTCAACTCTTCGACGAGGCGTTCGCGCAAGAGTTCGGCTTCGACGTGCTCGACGCAACAAAGCTGATTCCCGAGGAAGACATCCCGGTGCGCCGTGTCGGAAGGCTCGTGCTCGATCGCGTCGTCGACAACTTCTTTGCCGAGACCGAGCAGGTCGCGTTCTGCACGCAGAACATCGTGCGCGGCATCGACTTCTCGAATGACCCACTGCTCCAGGGTCGGAACTTCTCGTACCTCGATACGCAGGTGAAGCGGCTCGGCGGTCCGAACTTCACGCACATCCCGATCAACGCGCCGAAGTGTCCCGTCGCGCACTTTCAACAGGACGGGCACATGGCGATGTCGAACCCGAAGGGCCGCGCGAACTACGAGCCGAATAGCTGGGGCGAAGAAGGCGGACCACGCGAGTCGCCAGAGCGCGGCTTCCGATCCTTTGCGGATTCCGTCGGAGGCGACAAGCTCCGCATTCGATCCGACAGCTTCGCCGACCACTTCAGCCAGGCGCGTCAGTTCTTGATCAGCCAGACGCTGGTCGAGCAGAAGCACATCCGTGATGCGCTCGTCTTCGAACTGTCGAAGGTCGAGACGCCGCGAATCCGCGCGCGCGTCGTGTCGCAGCTGTTGAATGTCGACGACGACCTCGGTCGCGCCGTCGCAATCGGGCTCGGGCTCGTCGACGTCCCGGAGCCGGCCGAAGCCGCGCGCCCGACGCGCCATGATCTGCGGCAATCGGAATCACTCAGCATCGTGCGCAACGGGCCGGAGAGTCTTGCCGGCCGCAAGCTCGGCATCCTGATGACGGACGGCGCCGACGCCGCACTCTTCGATGCGATCACCGGCGCGGTCGCGTCCGAGGGCGCGACCTACGAAGTGATTGCCCCGACGATCGCCGGTGTGCACGACAGCGATGGAACGCTCGTTCCCGCGCATCACGCACTCGGTGGCGCGCCGTCGGTGCTGTTCGACGCCGTCGCAATACTGGTGTCGGAGCAAGGCGGTGAGACGCTGGCGAAGGATGCCGCGGCGCGCGAGTTCGTAACGGACGCATTCGCCCACGCGAAGTTCATCGCCTATGTGACGGAGGCCATGCCGGTGTTGACTGGAGCGGGAATCGCAGAGGCGCTGGACGATGGCTGCGTGCTCCTCGAAAAGCCGGGCGATGGGCGGCGCTACCTTGAACTCTGCGGCGATCTGCGCTTCTGGGAGCGCGAACTCGCGATCGCCTGACCGCGACGACATTGCCGCCCTTCGGTTCGATCCACTACGAGGTGCCGATTCGCGCGACGCATTCGGCGCGCGAATCGGATCTCCAGGAGCTTCTCAGCGACCGGATGCAATACTACTCTGCCGGCGCCATCTGGTTGCCCGAAGGAGGCTGCGGTTGCCCGGCGCACGTGACGCTTCCCCCGAGACCGAGCAGCTTTCCGCGCTGGCGACTCACCTGGGAGAGCGCCGCGAAGCCTTGCTGCGGACGTGGCGTCAAGCGGCCGAGAACGACCCGGAGTTGACGACCGCGTCGACGCTGTCGCGCAGCCAGTTCCGCGACCACATTCCGGAAGTACTAGACGCATTCGAGCGTCGCCTCTGCGCTCGCCATCGGACCGAAATGATCGAGGCTGCCCTCGAGCAGAAGGAGGGCGCAGCCGGGCATGGTGTGCACCGCTGGCAGCAGGGCTATCAGCAGCGCGAGGTGATGTGGGAGTGGCGACATCTCCAGCTCTGCCTCGTCGACGAGCTCGAGCGTTACGCCGCGGAGCATCCGGATCTCGCGCCGGGCGTGATGCCGAAGGCGCGGCGCGCGCTGGCGGAGCTCTGCAGCGAAGGCGTATGCGAGAGCGCGGGGCAGTACGCGCGCTTCCAGCAGACCGAGGCGGCCGGCCGCGTGCGCGACCTCGAAGAGGCGTTGCGTTCGTTGAGCGACCTCGAACAGCAGCGCGCAGAAGCGTGGCGCGAAGCCGCTCACGATCTGCGCGGAAACCTCGGCGCCGTGAAGAACGCCACCGAGCTGCTGCACGATGGCGATGTGCCGGACGCCATGCGAGAGCGCGTACTCGTGCTGCTCCAGAAAGGCGTCACCTCGCTGCACGAACTGTTGACCGATCTGATGAGTCTCGCCCGACTCGAGGCGGGACAGGAGGAGCGCCTGGTCGCGTCGTTCGACGCCGCATCGATGCTGCAGGAACTCTGCGACCGCGAGCACGCGGCCGCGCGCGCGCGCGGCCTCTTCCTCGCAACCGAGGGCCCGCCGGCTTTGCTCGTCGAAGGCGACGCCGTGAAGACGCGACGGATCGCGCAGAATCTGGTGCTGAACGCGCTCAAGTTCACCGAGCGCGGCGGCGTGAAAGTGACTTGGCAGGAACACGACGCTGCCGGCGCCCAGCAGTGGATCCTCTGCGTGCAGGACACCGGCCCCGGATTCCAGACGGAGGCGGCGGCGCCGCTGGCGTACGCGCTCGAGCAGGCCACCCAGGAAGCGCACGCGGTGGAGGAGCGCGACCTGGGCGACGGGGCGGTCGCCGAAACCGCGCCTGCACCGACGCTCGCGTCGCAGTCGGAGCGCAAGCCGATGGCCTCGGCTACCGGCGAGGGCATCGGACTCTCGATCGTCAAGCGTCTGTGCGATCTGCTGGACGCCAGCCTGGAACTCGAAACCGAGAGCGGCCGGGGCAGCACGTTCCGCGTCACCTTCCCGCGTCGCTACGAAGCGGCGCCCTGACGCAACTTCGTCGTCTGGCGAGCGCTCCGCGCTTCCTCAGTTCCGGTCCAGCCCGGGCTCCAACGATTCGATGAAGGCATTGCGCACGACGTTGCCCAGCGTCGTCCAGAACCCGAGGCGCGGATCCTCGACGGTTCCGGAGATGGGGATCCGGGTTGCGACCCGGTCGTGCGCGTGATCCTGGAAGA
>JANLTC010000253.1:0-41297 GCA_031362725.1 Deltaproteobacteria bacterium
TCCGCCTCCGGCTCGACCTGCACGGTCAGGATGGTCCAGCCGACCCAGAAGGTGAGTCCGAGCACGAAGAACACGAGGACTGCGACCGGAATTGCGAGCGCAAAGTAGCTGCCTTGCAAGACGCCGAGCAGAAAGAGCAGCGCGGCGATGCCGGCGCCGGCGCAGATCAACGCGCCCTGGTTACGGGTGTTGGGGGTCATGGGGGGTCCTCCGATCGGGCGCCGAGTCTGGGGGGTGGTGACTGCCGTGTCAATCGAAGGTCTGGATGCTTGCCGGTCTGTATGTTCCCGCGCGATGCGCGTCATTGGTTTGATGTCGGGGACCTCGGCGGACGGTGTCGATGCGGCGCTCGTCGAGTGGCCCGACGACGCCGCGACGCGGCCGTTCCGGCTGATCGCCTTCCGCGCCGAGAGCTTCGACCGCGAACTGCAGGACCGGATCCACCAACTCGCCGCCGGGCGACTCGATGGCGCGTCGGTGCTGCGCGAGCTGGCCACGCTCGACGTCGTGCTCGCGGAGCGATTCGCGGCGGCGGCGGCGGCGGTGGCTCGCGCTGCGGGCGTTCCGCTCGCTGGGATCGACGCAATCGCCTCGCACGGGCAGACCGTCGCGCACCACCCCGAGTTGCGCGCAACGCTCCAGATCGGCGACCCCTCGGTGATCGCCGAGCGCACCGGCGTCCTGACGATCGCCGATTTCCGCCCGCGCGATCTCGCGGTGGGCGGCGAGGGCGCGCCGCTCGCGCCGTTCTTCCACTTCGCGGCGCTCGCGGATCCGGGCGAGTCGCGTGCGGTGCTGAACCTCGGCGGCATCGCGAATGTGACTGGGTTGCCGAGCGGCGGCGATCCCGACGCCGTGCTGGCTTTCGATGTCGGACCCGCCAACGCGCTGCTCGACACCGTCGTGCGCAGCAGCAGCGACGGCCGCGAGAGCATGGACCGCGATGGCGTGCGCGCCCGCCGCGGTCGGGTCGATGCCGCGCTGCTCGCGCGGCTTCTCGATGACGAGTACTTGCGACGCCCGCCGCCGAAGTCCACCGGTCGCGAGCGCTATGGCTGGGCCGAAGGCGAGGCACTCGCCGCGGAGTGGAAGCGCGCGGATCGCGCCGCGGACGATCTGGTTGCGACGCTGGTTGCGTTCACGGCCGAGGCAGTCGCGCGCGCGTGCCGCGACTTCCTCGGTGGCGCGCCCGCGCGCCTGCTCGTTTGCGGCGGCGGCGCGCGCAATCCGGCGATGATGAACGCGTTGGCGGCGGCGCTGCCCGAAAGCTGCGTCGAGCCGACCGACCGCCGCGGTGTTCCCGGCGATGCCGTCGAAGCGATGGCGTTCTCGCTGATGGGGCGCAACGCGCTGCTCGGCATTCCCAATCATCTGCCGCGTTGCACGGGCGCATCGCGTGCCGCCGTGCTCGGCGAGTTCGCCCCGGGTGGGGCGCCGTTCAGAGTTCGATGCTGAGCCCGTCGTCCGCCGTTTCGAGTTCGAGCCGACCGCGCAGCGCGCTCATCGATTCGCCGAGATGCGTCAGCACCAGCCGCTCGCACGCGAAGCGCGGTGCGCGCGTGACCAACTCGCTGTAGGCCATGTGTTCGGGGATGACCGGATCATGGAAGGTGCATTCGCAGAGGAAGAGGTCGGCGCCGCGCGAGTGCTGCGGAAGGTCCTCGAACCAGCCGGTGTCGCCGCTGAAGACGACGCGCCGCCCATCGACTTCCACGTCCAGTCCGTGCGGGCAGGAATCGGGCTGATGGTGCACCGGGAACGAGCGGGCGCGGGCCGGGCCGAGGTCGAGAAGCTGCCCGGCCGGTAGCTCGAGGAATCGGAGTGCGAACGGCAGTTCGTGACCGGTGAGGCCGTAGCCCATCGCATCCGCTGCTGCGCGCACGCGCACTTCGATGCCGGGCGGACCTGCGATCAGCAATGCGTGTCGCCGCTGGTCTTCGTAGATCGCGGCCAGCAAGAGCGCCGGAACGCCGGCAAAATGGTCGCCGTGAAAGTGGGAGATCGCGATCGCGTCGATCGCGCCGCGCGGGATGCCGAGCGCGGCGAGGCCGGTGCAGGTGGTCGGTGCGCAGTCGATCAGCAGACCACCGCCCCGGGCCTCGACGAAGATCGCGGATTGACGCCGGCCGCCCGCGCCGAAGGCGTCGCTGGTGCCGATGAAGGTCACGCGACTCACGGGGTGTCGCGACCCGCGGTGATGGCATGGAACGCTCCGTTCGCATAGACGCCATCACGACCGCAGAAGTCGTCGGGAACCCGTTCGCCGTCCCACACCACGGCGCGCTCGAGTCGCACGTGGCGACCCAGCGTGGCGCCGGCGCCAACCACGAGATCGTCTTCCAGGCGCGCGCCGATCGCGCGGGCGCTTGCGTCCGCATCGAAGTAGCCGAGGCGCTGCGGGTGCAGGTTCGCCTCCAGATACTCCGCCGGGGTTCCGACCGGTTCCCATCGACACGCTGTCGGCGCGAGCACTTCGCCACAGATGTCGACCGCGCCCGCGGCGAGATGCGGTGCCAGCCAATCGTCGAGATGCGAGAACACGTCGCGATCGGGTATCGAATCGAAGGCACGCGCGGCGAACAGGTTCACGCTCATGTAGATGCCGGCTCGTTCCTCGCCGCCTAGATCGAAGCGGCTCGCGATGCGCCGGATGCGCCCGGCAGCATCGACGCCGATCGTACCAAAGCGCGCGGCGCGTGGGTCATCGCGCAGCACCAGCGTCGCGGCGTCGCCGCGCGCGTGATGCCGCTCGATCAGCGCACCGAGATCGAGGTCGAGAATCATGTCGCCCGAAATCACCACGCTCGGATCGCTCTCGCGCAGGAACGCCGCGGCGCGACGGATTCCGCCGCCGGTGTCGAGTAGCAACGGCTCTTCGGAGAAGTGCACGCGCAGGCCTTCCGGAGCCCACTGCTCCGCGACTGCGCGCGTCGCGAGTGGAAGGTGGTGCAGGTTCACGATCACTTCGCGCACGCCCTGGTGCGCGAGCCAGGCGAGCGGAAAGGCGAGCAGCGGGACGCCGCGGACCGGCAGGATCGGCTTCGGGCGCAGCGTCGAGAACGGCCGCATTCGCGTCCCGAGTCCTGCGGCGAGGATCATCGCGCGCATGCTTCGTCTCCGAGTACTTCGGCGAGTCGCGCGAGGCTCGCGTCGGCGCGCCCGACGCGGGTCAGCGCGCGCCGCAGATAGCCGAGCGTCGGTTCCGCGTAGCGCAACCAGGTCGTGTCGCCGCGAGCCGCGACCTCGTGGAAGAGCGCGAAGTCCTTTGCCTTGCGGGTGATCGTGAGCAGATCGAAGCGCCGCGCGAACGCGTCTCGAGCCGGCGCATCGGGCAGCAGCGGGCGTACCTGCTCTGCGAACGCGGCGCACTCGTCGTCCGTCAGTACGACGTACGAGTCGCGGAGCAGGCAGACGAGGTCGTACTCGGGCGGCGCGAGGAAGGCGCCCTGCAGGTCGATCATCGCGAGCACCCGCGGATGCCTGCGTTGGATCAGGTTCTTGCTCTGGAAGTCGCGATGCGCGAGTCGCTGCGGCGCTTCGGCCGCCGCGCCAGCGACGGTGTCGAAGGCTGCATCGACGACGTCGCGCTCCGCGGCGGTCGTCGCGCGGCCCAGCACCGCGGGAAGGCCGCTGGCTGCGAAGCGCCGTGCCTTGACGCGAAACAGCGTCGCATCGAGTCGACGATCGAAGGCAGGCACGCGACCGCTGGGATCGACGAGGCGCTGCAGGCGTGGCACCAACGCGCAAGCTTCCTGGTACAGCGCGCGTCGCTCGGCCGGATCCGCGGACTCCATCAGCTGCGCAAGCGACGCATCGCCGAGGTCTTCGAGCAATTCGATCCCGCGGGCCGTGTCGCCGCCGAGACGCCGCGGCACCGGCAGCCCGTGTTCCTCCAGAAAGCTGCGCAGCGGTTCGAGCGGCGGCTCGGGGAGCACGCCGGGCGCCGGTTCGCCCCGATCGATGCGCGCGATCAGCGTTGCCGAGTCGTCACTGCGCAGCGTCACGCGATAGAAGTGTCGATGCGCGAGGCCCGCACCGGTGAGCCGCTCGATGCCCGCGAGGTCGCCGCCGATACTGGCGCGGACGAGAGCGCGCAACTCGTCGTCGATGCCGAGGAACGGATCGTCCTTGCTCACGGCGATCTCAGCCGAAAAGCCAGTGACACGAAGCGGTGGCCATCGCGAAGCCGGCGATGTCGCCACCGAGGCACGCCAGCAGCGCGTACCGGGCGTCGCGCACGCGCGCGGCACCGAGATAGAGCGTCAGCACGTAGAACGTGGTTTCGGTCGAACCATTGAGCGCGCCGGCGAGGATCCCGATGAACGAGTCCGGTCCGTGCACCTTCATGATCTCGACCATCACGCCGTACGATCCCGACCCGGAGAGGGGTCGCAGCAGTGCCATCGGCAGCGCCTCGGCGGGAAAACCCAGGGGCCCCGTGATGGGATCGATCGCCGCGACCATGGCGTCGAGCGCACCGGATGCACGCAGCATCGCGATCGCGACCAGGATCAGCACGAGGAACGGGACGATACGCACCGCAACGTCGAGTGCTTCGCGCGCACCTTCGATCGCGACCTCGTAGACCCGCACACGGCCGGCGAGGCCCACCAGCAGCAGGCCGATCATGAACAGCGGAAGGAACCAGGCGGCAAAGGTGTCGCGGGCGACTTGCAGCGGCGACGCCGTCTCGGAGGCGACCCGGAGCTGGCGGAACAGTGCGATCGTCAGCAGCACGATCGTCGCCGCGATGACCAACTTCGCCATCGGGGCGATGGGCACGCGCACGACGCTCACGACCGCCTCGTCCGCCGCAGTTCCGCCCGTCTCGACGACTGCGGCATCCCCGGTCGGCGCGGTGCGAGGACGGAACATCGGGAGTCTGCGCAGCGCAAAGCACAGCAGGATCGCGGTCCCCGTCGACGCGGTGGTCGCGAGCAACGTGGGGATCCAGATCGCTTCCGGAGACGCGGAGTTCATACTGGCGCGGACGCCGATCACGCCGAGCGGAAAGAGCGAAACGCTCGTCGCGTTGATCGCGAGGAACAGCACCATCGAGTCACTGGCGCTCCCCGGCGTGCGGTTGAGCGTCTGCAGCTCGGTCATCGCCTTCAGGCCGAAGGGCGTGGCGGCGTTGCCGAGACCCAGCACGTTCGACGCGAGATTCATGATCATCGCGCCCATCGCAGGATGGTCGGTGGGAACATCGGGGAAGAGCCGGCGGAGAATCGGCGCGAGTGCGCGCTGGACGGCGCGCAGCAAACCGCCTTCCTGCGCGACCCGCATCAGGCCGAGGAACAGCGCCATCACTCCGACCAGACCGACGACGAGGTCGATCGCGTCCTTCGCGCCGCTGATCGCTGCCATCTTCACGGCGTCCATGCGGCCCGTGAAGGCCGCGTAGACGACGGATGTGAGCATCAGGCCAAGCCAGATGCCATTGAGCAACGCATCCCCCTCGCGCGGCTCTGCGGCCGGCGCGGAAACTCGGAGATGCAGTGCGACGCGTCAAGGCTTGCGGTCGGTTGGTGGAGGGCGATCGAGAGCGCTGCCTGCCGGGCATCGCGATCCAAACGAAACCGCGCCGGGGCAGCGTGGCTGCTCCGGCGCGGTGTGGAGGCTTCGAGACGAGGAGTCGGCGCGTGCGTTCCGGTCCCAGGCTGGCCGGCTCCCGCTCGAGCGGCTCGCTAGCGGCCGCTTCGCTTCATGCGGCCGGTGCCCAGCAGAAGCCAGTCGAGGGACACGCTTTCCTTGAGTGCGAGCGTGATCAGGAAGTCCGCATGCGGCGTCGTTCCATTTTCGTAGCGGTTCACGTTCTGCTGGAATACACCCAGCTCACGTGCGAACTGGCGCTGCGAACGATCGGCTCGAACCTGTGCAAGCCGCTCGGGCAGCTTCTTCTTCAGCTTGTTGATTGCTGTCGAGGCCATTGGATTTGTTTCTCCCATTGCGAGATTGCGTTGATTGATCGCGCGTCAGATCACATCTCGGCGGCTACTTCCATCATGCACCCTAGCGTTGCGTCTCGAGTGCGACGCTCGCGAGCCCATACACGAGCACTGATGATCGCCAATTTCAGCGTTCCGTCGCGCCGATCCGAACGGATCGCGCGCAGCATAGACAGCGAGAGCGGAGCCGGCAATGTGTGACGACACCTTTTTGAACCGGAATGTCGACCCGCGCAGCGTGGCAGCAATCTCATTGTCACGTTAGCTGTGACGCTCCGGCGTTGGAGCCAGGGGAATGCCGAATCTGGATAGCTGCATGCAGTGTCAGCGCGCTGCGTCGATGCACCATCGACACCAATCGAGGGAGGAGCAGCGTTGCGCGTGACCGGAGGAGAGCTGCGAGGGCGACGCATCCGGGTGCCGCGCTCGTCTGGCGTGAGGCCTACCGCCGATCGTGTGCGGGAGGCGCTATTCGCGCGACTCGGCGACCTCGAAGGCGTGCGAGCGCTCGATCTCTTCGGCGGGTCCGGCGCGCTCGGCATCGAGGCGCTTTCCCGTGGGGCGGAGCGTGTCGTGTTCGTGGAGCGCTCGGCGCCGGTGGCGGCCGTGCTGCACGCGAACCTCGTGGAGGTCAGGATGCTGGCCCGTGCGCACGTGGTGCGCGGCGACGCGGCTGGCGTCGTGCGGCGCCTCGCGGCGGCCGGTGAGCGATTCGATCTCGCGCTGCTCGATCCGCCCTATGGTGAGCCCGAAACCGCGAACCGGGCGCTGCGCGCGCTTGCAACCTCCGGCATCCTCGCGCCCCGCGCGACCGTGGTGGTCGAGGCGTCTCGGCGGCACCCGCCGCATTCGGTCGAAGGTCTCGCGGTCGTGGACGAGCGCCGCTACGGCGAGACGGTCATCCACCGCTTCGAATGCACCGTCGCAGCGGAGCCAGAACACAGTTTGGCGCCGGGGCCGGCCGGGATGGCTGACGAAGTGGTGGAAGACGAGGAGACAGCATGAGCGACGAAGGCACCAGCCAGCGCCTCGCCCTCTTTCCGGCCAGCTTCGATCCGGTCACCAACGGCCATCTCGACCTGATTCACCGCGCGCATGCGGTGTTCGACGAACTGGTGGTCGCGGTGGCGCGCAACGTCGCCAAGCAGGGCACCTTCTCGGTCGACGAACGCATCGAGATGCTGCAATCGATCGTCGGACACCTGCCGGGTATCCGGATCACCGCGTTCGATGGGCTGCTGGTCGACTACGCGCGCCGCATCGGCGCGCACGTGTTGCTGCGCGGGCTGCGGGCGGTCTCGGACTTCGAGTACGAATTCGAGATGGCGCTGATGAATCGGCATCTGTATCCCGAGATCGAGACGCTCTTCATGATGACCAGTCAGAAGTACTTCTATGTGTCTTCGTCGCGGCTGAAGGAACTCGTCCGCTTCGGGGCGAACGTCGAGGAGTTCGTGCCGCCCGGTGTCGCGCTGAAACTGAAGGAGAAGCTCGGCGGCGGAGGCGTGTGACGGCGAAACGGACGAAGACCGTGGCGCTGTCCGCACCGATCCGTTTCGGGACGAGCGGCTGGCGCGGCATCCTCGCCGACGAGATCACGGCACCGCGGATGCGCCGGCTCGCGATTGCCGTGGCGCGGTGGGCGGCGGAGGAGCAGCGCCACCCACGCATTCTGGTGGCGCATGACACGCGCTTCCTGGGTCCGCAGTTGGCCCAGCTGGCGCTCGACGCGCTCGCGGCGCAGGGCGCGCGGCCGCTCCGTGCAGCCAGCCCCGTGCCGACGCCCGTGGTCGCCTACGCGATTCGCAGCGGGAAAGCCGACGCGGCGTTGATCGTCACCGCGAGCCACAACGAATCGGCGTACCAGGGGGTGAAGGTGCTCGGCGCGTGGGGCGGTGGGGTAACCGTCGCGCAGGCGCGGCGGATCGAGCAGCTCGCTGCGGCGAGCCGGGATGCAGCGGTAGCGGTCGCGGCACCGATCGCCGCGCTCGATCTCGTCACGCCCTACCTGACGAAGCTCGCGCAGTGCATCGATCGCGATGCGGTGCGGGGCGCGCGCCTGCGGGTGATCTATGACGCATGTCACGGCACCGGCTCCGGCGTGTGCGACCGCGCGCTGCGCGCGCTCGGCGTTCACGTCGAGGTGTTGCACGCAGATCGAACGCCGCGCTTCGGCGGCGCCGCGCCCGATCCGACGCCCGCGCGTCTCGCGGCCCTGGCGCGAGCCGTGCGCACGCGCGGCGAACGTACGTTCGGACTTGCGACCGACGGCGACGCCGATCGCTATGCGGTGCTCGACGCCGATGGCGCGCCGATCGCAGAGAGCGATGCGCTCGCGTTGCTGGTCGATCACCTGGCGCGCGGCGGACGCGTGCGGCGCGGCGTTGCGATCTCGATCGCAACGGGCACGCTCGTCGCGTGCGTGGCCGCGGAGCATGGACTGCCCGTGACGCGCCATCCGATCGGCTTCAAGCACCTGTCGCTTGCGCTCGTCGATGGCACGGCAGACGTTGCCGGGGAGGAGAGCGGTGGCTTTGCCTGGGAACCGCTCGCTCGCGACAAGGATGGAATTCTCGCGTGCGCGCTGTTCGCGGAGATCGCGGCGACTTCTGGCGGAACGCTGCGCGCGCGTTTGCAGCAGCTCGCGCGCCGGCACGGTCGCCGCGTTTGTGGACGCGTAGCTCGCATCGCGAGCGACCGCAGTCGTGCGCATCTCGCTGCGATCGCGAAGGCGCCGCCGGAGCGTGTCGGCACGGCCCGCGTCCGTGACGTCGACACGAGCGACGGTGTGCGGCTCGGCCTCGACGACGGTTTCCTGATGCTGCGCGCGTCGGGCACCGAGCCGGTGTTGCGTCTGTACGCCGAGGCGCGCGACGAGGCGGGGCTGGCGGCTCGCTTCGCGGCGGGTTGGCGGATGCTCGGTGATGAAGCGGCCGCAGCTCGCATGGACGCCGCGAAGGGTGCCGGGTAAGCTGCCAAAGTGGCCGTCCGAGCGAGGATTTCTCCGATGTCACAGCGCCGGGTGCTGGTCGCCGTGACGGGCGGCATCGCCGCCTACAAGGTTCCCGAGTTGGTGCGCGCGCTGGTGCGGGCCGGCTGCGCCGTGCGCTGCGCAACGACGGCGAACGCGGCGCACTTCGTCGCGCCATTGGTCTTGCAGACGCTCTCCGGCGAGTCGGTGCGCACGGATCTGTTCGACCGCGAGCAGGAAGGGGAGATCGATCACATCGCGCTCGCCGATTGGGCCGAGTTGGTGGTCGTCGCGCCTGCTACCGCAAACCTGCTCGCGAAATTCGCAATGGGGCTCGCCGACGACCTGGTGTCGACGCTGCTGCTCGCGACGCGAGCGCCGGTGCTCGTCGCACCCGCGATGAACGTCAATATGTGGAACCACGCGGCGACGCGCGCGAATGTGACGACGCTGCGCGAGCGCGGCGTGCGCTTCGTCGGTCCGGAGTGCGGTGCGCTCGCCTGCGGCTGGGAAGGCGAGGGCCGGATGGCAGAGCCGGCCGCAATCGCCGCGGAGGCCGAGCGCTGGCTCGGTGCGCCCACGCTCGCCGGCGAAGTGGTGGTGGTGACGGCTGGCGGCACGCGCGAACCGATCGACCCGGTGCGTGTGCTCGCGAACCGCTCCTCGGGAAAGATGGGCTATGCGATCGCCGCCGAAGCGGCGCGCCGCGGCGCCGAGGTGGTGCTGGTCAGCGGGCCGACCGCGCTCTCGACGCCAGCCGGTGTGCGCCGTCTCGATGTGGAGACTGCTGTCGAGATGCGCGACGCCGTACGCGCGCAGCTTCCGAAGTGCACGGTCTTCATTGCGGCCGCTGCGGTCGCCGACTTTCGGCCCGAAACGCGCGCCGACCACAAGATCAAGAAGGAAGATCTCGGCGCTCGCGAGGGGCTCACGATCGCGCTGGTGCAGAATCCCGACATCCTCGCCGAAGTGGGAACAGCGGAGGATCGCCGCAACCGGCTCGTCGTCGGATTCGCCGCCGAGTCGCAGGACCTCGTCGCCGCGGCGCGTCGCAAACTCGAGCGCAAGCGCTGCGATCTGATCGTCGCGAACGACGTGTCGCGCGCGGGTAGTGGCTTCGACGGTGACACCAATGCCGTCACGTTCGTGTGGCCGGGCGGCGAGACCGAGGAGCTGCCGCTGCTCGCCAAACGCGCGGTCGCCGAGCGCCTGCTCGACCGCATCGAGACGCTGCGCAAGGCGCGTTCGTGACGCGAGTCTGGCGCGGCGTCGCGCTCGCGGTCGTGTTGGCCTTCGCGGTGCCCGCTGCGCCCGGGGTCGCGGACGGCCACCTGAACGCGATCCGCATCTCCGGTTCGATCAATCCCGCGTCCTCCGACTTCATCCAGAAGGCGATCGCGCAGAGCACCGCGGACGGCGCCGTGGCGCTGATCCTCGAGCTCGATACGCCGGGCGGTCTGGTCTCGGCCACCAAGGACATCATCCAGGCGATGCTCAATGCGAGTGTCCCGATCATCGTCTACGTGTCGCCGCAGGGTGCGTGGGCCGGTTCGGCGGGCACCTTCATCACGATCGCCGGACACGTCGCCGCGATGGCGCCCGGCACCTCGATTGGCGCGGCGCATCCGGTCGGCATCGGCGTGCCCGGCGGTGGCGGTGGCGGTGACGACGCCGGCGACGACAAGAAGAAACAGCAGGATGTCGCCAGCGAGAAGGCCGAGAACCTGCTCGCGGCGTACATCGAGTCGATCGCGAAGGAACGCGATCGCAACGTCGAGTGGGCGAGCAAGGCGGTGCGCGAGTCGGTCGCGGTCACGGCCGACGAGGCGCTCAAGCTGCACGTGATCGATCTGGTGGCCGCGAACCAGTCGGAGCTGCTGGCGAAGATCGACGGGCGCAAGGTGAAGGTCGCGGGCGCCGAACGGATCCTCGCGACGGCTGGCGCCGAGGTGCGTCGCATCGAGATGTCGGCCCTGCAGCAACTGCTCCACGTGCTCGCGAGCCCGGATATCGCGGTGGTGTTGCTGATGGCCGGCCTGCTCGGCCTCTATGTCGAGTTCACCCAGCCCGGGCTCGTGCTTCCAGGCGTGCTCGGCGCCGTTTCGCTGATTCTCGGCGCGATCGCGCTGCAGATCCTGCCGTTCTCTTGGCTCGGCTTGATCGTGTTCCTGGCCGGGGTCGGGCTGCTGATCGCGGAAGTCCTGATCGCGTCCTATGGGCTGCTCTTCCTGCTGGGGGTCGCGTGTCTGCTGGTTGGGGGCACGATGATCTTCGACCTGCCGGAGGTATCCGATCTGCGCGTTTCGTTCTGGGCGGTGCTGGTTCCGGCGGTGACGGGGATGGCGGCGTTCGCGGCGGTCGTGTTGATCAGCGTCGGTCGCTCGATGCGCCGGCGCCCGGCGGCCGGCGTCGGCGAGATGATCGGCATGGTGGGACGCGTCGAGTCCGCGTTGCAACCCGAGGGCAGCGTCTTCGTGCGCGGAGAACACTGGAAAGCGCGCGCCGACGAGCCGCTCGTCGCGGGCGATCGCGTCGAGATCGTTGCGGTCGACGGTCTGCGTTTGCGGGTGCGGCGCGCGCCGCCGGAGCGGTAGGCAGAATCTGATGGAGGGAACCATGATCTCGATTCCGGTGATTACGATCGGTGTATTCGTTGCGCTGCTCATCGCGGGTGTTCGCGTGCTCCAGGAGTACGAACGCGGCGTCGTCTTTCGCCTTGGCCGCTACGCGGGCGTGAAGCCGGCGGGTCTCACCTGGATCATCCCCGGCGTCGATCGCCTGGTGAAGATCAGCCTGCGCGAGATCGTGCTGGACGTGCCATCGCAGGAGGTGATCACGCGCGACAACGTGTCGGTGAAGGTGAACGCAGTGCTCTACTTCCGCGTACTGCACCCCGAGAAGGCGGTGATCTCGGTCGAGAACTATCTCTACGGCACTTCGCAGCTCGCCCAGACTACCTTGCGCAGCGTGTGCGGGCAGGCCGATCTGGACGAGTTGCTTGCCGAACGCGACCAGATCAACCGGAAGCTGCAGGAGATCATCGACCAGCACACCGAGGCGTGGGGCGTGAAGGTGCGCTCGGTCGAGGTGAAGCAGATCGACCTGCCCGAGGAGATGAAGCGCGCGATGGCCAAGCAGGCCGAAGCCGAGCGCGAGAAGCGCGCGAAGTTGATTCACGCGGAGGGCGAGTTCAGCGCGTCGCAGCGGCTGAAGGATGCCGCGCACGTTCTCTCGGAGGAACCCGCGGCGCTTCAGCTTCGCTACCTGCAGACTCTCACCGAGATCGCGACCGAGCGGAACTCGACGATCCTGTTCCCGCTCCCGATGGACCTGCTGCGGCCGCTGTACCTCGCGAGCGAGGCGGCGGCGCGCAAGATGGAGAAGGGCGACTGATGGCACGCGAACCGCAAGATTCGCCCGAGGAACAAGTGCGAC
The DNA here is from genome assembly GCA_031362725.1 of Deltaproteobacteria bacterium. Lineage (GTDB taxonomy): Bacteria > Myxococcota_A > UBA9160 > UBA9160 > PR03 > PR03. The sequence goes on from JANLTC010000253.1 coordinate 12,355, forward strand.
GCAGCGTGGCGCGGACGGTCGCCAATCTGACCGTCCTCGGCATGTCGCTGGCGGTGCTCGGCACGTGGGCCTACTTCGGGACCTACCAGCTCGAACCGGGTCAGGCGGCGGTGATCCTGCGCCTCGGACAGTATCTCCGAACCGAATCCCAACCGGGACTGCGCTGGCATCTGCCGCCGCCGATCGAGGATCACGAGATCGTGAACGTGCAGTCGCTCGATCGCGAGGAGTTCGGCACTCGCCCCGGAGAAGAGCCGAGCGAAGAAGACAAGCTCGAAGCCGCGATGCAGACGAGCGACGCCAACATCGTGCATCTCTCGTTCGTCGTGCAGTACCGGATCAAGGACGCGTTCCAGTCGCGCTATCGCATCGCCGATCCGCGACCGGTGTTGCGAGACGCGGCGCAAGCGGCCATCCGCGGCGTCGTGGGTCGCAACACGATCGACGACGTGCTCTCAGAAAAACGCGGCATCGTCGAGATCGAAACCCAGGATGCGTTGCAGGATACGCTCGATCTCTACGAATCGGGCCTCGCAGTGCTCGGCGTCGAGCTGCAGGACGTACAGCCGCCCGAATCGGTCCGCGCCTCCTTCGACGATGTGCTCGGTGCGAAACAGGATCGCGACCGCGCCGTCAACGAATCCCAGGGCTACGCGAACGAGGTGTTGCCGAAGTCGCGCGCCAAGGCGGTCGAATTGATCGAGAGCGCGCGCGGCTACAAGGGCGCCCGCGTCGCCGAAGCGACCGGCCAGGCCTCGCGCTTCCGCGCGATCGCGGGCGAGTACCAGAAAGCGCCGGAGGTCGTGCGCACGCGCCTCTTCCTCGAGACGATGGAAGAGGTGCTGCCGGCGGTGCGTACCGTGATCGTCGAGCCGGGTACAGCCGTGATGCCGTATCTGCCTCTCGACGAACGAAGCAAGGCCACCGAGAGCGCGGCGCCGGGATCGGCGCGTCCCGAGGTCGCCCGATGAGACGAATCCTTTTCGGTCTCCTCGTGGTCTCGGCCATCGGCGCCGCCCTGGTGTGGGCCGGCGAAGTCGGCGTCGGCCCCGTCGTCATCACGCGCGAGGGCGAGCAGAAGGTCGTGCTGCTTTTCGGCAGCCCCGTGTCGGTGCAGACCGAGCCGGGCCTATCGCTACGCGTTCCATTGCTTTCCACCGTGCTGACCTTCGACCGACGCTTCCTCTATTTCAACTCCGAGCCGCAGCAGATGCAAACACGCGACGCGGAGCGTCCGCTGGTGGATCACTACGTAGTGTGGCGTATCGCCGACCCGCTCAAGTTCTTTGCATCGTTTCCGTCCGGCATGAGCCAGGCGGAGGCGCAGATCGATCGCGTCACGCGCTCGGATCTGCGCGAAGTGGTCGGTACCAAGACGCTCGCCGAAGTCGTCACCACCGAGCGCGAACGCGTGATGAGGGAAATCACCGAAAAGAGCGCCGCATCGCTCGCGGAGTTCGGCATCGAGGTGCGCGACGTGCGCATCAATCGTACCGAGCTGCCGCCGGGTACCGAGGAGAATGTCTACGCGCGTATGCGTAGCCAGCGCGAACAGCTCGCGCGCAAATACCGCGCCGAAGGAGACCAGGAGGGTCGCCGCATCCGCGCCGAGGCGGATCGCGATTCGCTCGTGACGGTGGCCGATGCGCAGCGCGACGCCGATGTACTGCGCGGCGAAGGCGAAGCCGAGTCAGCGCGTATCTACGCGGAAGCGCACTCGATCGCACCCGAGTTCTATGGCTTCGTACGGCGCCTCGATGCGTACAAGAAGACGATCGGAGAGAAGACCACGCTGGTGGTACCCCCGAGCAACGACTTCTTTGATCTGCTCCAGAGCTACCAACCAAAGGACGCGCGCTAGCGGTTCGTTGCTGGGCTCAGCGCGGCATACGCCAGATCTGAAAGGCGCCGACGGCGACGAAGGCCCCGACGATCACCCACGGCGTCCACACCGCCGACGTGACGCCCTGGGTCGCCAGCGTCCTTCCGTACTGGCGGATCATGTAGAACAGGAAGATGGCCGCGACGCCCTGTAGCGCAGGAACCGCGAGGCTTCGGGTGCGCTCGACGCGGAGCGCCAGCGGAAGCGCCAGCACGACGAACACGAGCGATGCGAGCGGCTCGGAGACGCGCTCGTGCAACAGCGCTTCAGCGCGTACGGACTCGGTGTCGCCCGGCTCCTGCTGGTTGCGGTACTCGCGCAGTTCGGTGATCGATAGCGCCGAGACGCCGACGTCGAGCAGGGCCTTCTCGTCGGGCAGATCGAGCTCGGCTTCGGACAGTTTCTCGTACTTCGAGGGCGCGGAGGGGTCGGACGGGTCGAAGCCCCGCATCACTGCGCTCGTGAGATGCCAGCGGCCCTCCGCGCCTACGGTCGCACGCGCGGCCTGGATGGTGCGCAGCAGTCGGCCACGGTCGTCCATCTCGAAGATTGCGATGTCCAGCAGCGCCCGGGCGGCCGGATCCGCGTCGCGGACGTTGTAGATCGTGTGGCCCTTGTGATACCAGAACGAGCCGCGGCGGAAGGTCACCTCGCCGCCGTCGTTGGCGAGACGGCGGGATGCCTCGCGGGCCCGGACCGCGACCGTTTCGTTCACCAGGAGGGCGAGTCCCGAGATGATCGCGGCCGCGACCAGCACCGGGATCAGCACGCGCAACGGCGAGATCCCGCCGGCCTTCATCGCGAGGATCTCATATCCGCGCGCGGCGGTGCCGACCGAGAGATACGCTGCCGCGAACGCAGACGACGGAATCAGGATTGGCAGATGCTTGTCGGGAATGCGCAGGATCAGGGCGGTCCATGCGTCGAGAAAGCCGCCCGAAGAAGCGAAGAGTTCGCCAAAATCCGCGAGCAGCTCGATCACCGTGATCAGCACGATCAGCGCGAGCAGCACACCCAGGAATGTGGTGACGAAGCGGACGAGTAGGTAGCGCGACAAAACGCCCACGGGCGCGGAGGCTAGCATTGCGGGTGGTACGGGGCAGTGCAGCGCTCGATCGCAGTCCGCGTCGCGCGATCCTCACGATCGGTAACTTCGACGGCCTGCACATCGGGCATCGCCAGATCCTGCGTACGGTGATCGATCGCGCCCGCGCGCGGGATGGTGAGGCCGTCGTCTACACCTTTGATCCGCACCCGCGCAAGGTCCTGCAATCGGATCGCGCGCCCTCGCTGCTGACCACCACCGAACAGAAGCTCGAACTGCTCGCCGCCGCGCAGATCGATCTGGTCGTGCTCGAACCGTTTACCGCTGCGTTCGCGACGACGACCGCGGAGAGTTTCGTTCGCGAGCACGTGCACGCGCGCGTGGCGCCGCTCGAAGTCTACGTCGGCTACGACTTCCACTACGGGCGTGACCGCGCCGGATCGATGCGGCTGCTCACCGAGCTGGGGCCGCGCCTCGGCTTTGCGGTCACGATCATTCCCGAGGTGACGATCGGCGGGCGCGACGTCTCGTCGAGCCGCATCCGCGAGCTGCTCGCGGCTGGCGACGTCGAGGAGGCGAAGCGCATGCTCGGTCGCTCGTTCGCGGTCCGCGGCACCGTCGTGGCGGGCGATCGCCGCGGCCGCACGCTCGGCTTCCCGACCGCAAACCTTTCGCCCGAAAATGAGGTGGTCCCCGCGGAGGGCGTCTACGCGGGACACGTCGCGCTGCTCGACGCCGGCACGCCGCCGGCCGGGTCGCGCTTTGCCGCCGTCACCAACGTGGGACGCCGACCGACTTTCAAGGAGGACGATCCCGCGCTCGCGGAAGCGCACCTACTCGACTTCCGTGGTGACCTCTACGACCGGCGAATCGAGTTGTCGTTCGAAGCGCGATTGCGCGGTGAACAGAAGTTCCCGGGTGCCGATGCGCTGCGCGCGCAGATCGCGCGCGACATCGAGCTCGCGCGGCACAAACTGGAGTCGGCGTGAATCAGACGACTCCGACTCCGAAGCGCGTACGGCGACGATTGCGCGACCCCCGATTGTGGGTCGGCATCGCGATTACCCTTGCCACGCTCACGCTCGCCGCGCGTGGCGTCGATTCCCGCACGCTGCTGCACGATCTGTCGCGTGCGAATCTGCCACTGCTGATCGGGCTCTCGGTCCCGATCTATCTGCTGACGATCTGGGTCCGCGCGCTTCGCTGGCGCCATCTGACCAACCCTGTGTGTGACGCGTCGAGGGGCACGCTGTTTCGCGCGACGGCTGTCGGCGCGTTCGCCAACAACGTGTTCCCGTTGCGGATCGGCGAAGTGGTACGCGCGTTCTATCTCGCGCGGGAGACGCGAGCGGGAACCGCGGCGCTCTTCGGAACGGTCGTGCTCGAACGCGGCATCGATGGCGTTGCGGTGTTGGCGATGGCGCTCGTGATCTTCGGCACGCGCGGCAGGCCGGACGATGGCGCGCTCGCCGTCGGCATCCCGCTACTGGCCGGCGCGGCGCTTCCGCTGGCCGCCGTCGTCTGGCTGCGCGTTGCACCGGATCAGGTCGTCCGTGTGACCCGCGCGCTGCTCGGCTCGCTGGGCGGACGCGGCACGGCGCACGTCGAGCGTCTGATTCGGCACGTGGCAGAGGGACTCGCATCGCTGCAAGGCGGCCGCCATCTCTTATGGGTTGGTTGGCATACCTTGCTGATCTGGACGGTGCTGGGAGTGGCACCGTTCCTGGCCGCGATGCTCGCGCTCGGCATCGACCTCGGGTCGTTCGAGCGGAATCTGTCGGCGGCGTTCGTCACGCTGACGGCGGTGGGGATCGCCGTCGCCCTGCCGTCGGCGCCCGGCTTCGTCGGTCCGTACCACCTGGCGGCCCGCGAAGCGCTGCGCCGCTTCGGGGTCAGCGAGGAGCTGGCTCTCGCGCTCGGGACGCTCTCTCACGCCGTCTTCTGGCTCACCACGACGGGCATCGGGCTTGCCGTCCTGCGCTATCGCGGCACGCGGCTCGATGAACTGGCCAACGCCGCTTCGGCCGACTCCGGTCAAGTTCCCTCGTAAGGCCGCCGATAACCGACCGGGAATGCAGGGCTTTCGCGGATCCGCAACGGACCGCGCCAAGGTCGCCACGAGATGGCGGTTTTGGCGCCAAGTCGGTCGGGTCGGCGCGCGACGCCGAGCAGGAGAGGGGACCCGGTGAACGAGCGGATCGGCGAGCTCCTCGTCCGTCAGAACATGCTGACGGCGGAGCAGTTGAAGCGCGCGCGCGACGATGCGCGCACCAGCGGCGCTCGCCTGGGCCATCAGATCGCCAAGCTCGGCTACCTGCAGGAAACCGAACTCACCGACTTCGTTGCCAAGCAGTACGGCCTGCCGTCGATCGAACTGGCCGAGTTCGAGATCGATCGCGACGTCATCAAGTTGATCCCGGAAGAAGTGGCGGTCAAGCACACCGTGATTCCGGTGAACCGCGCCGGTTCGACGCTCATCCTCGCGACCGCCGATCCCTCGAACATCTTCGCGATCGACGACATCAAGTTCCTCACCGGATACAACGTCGAGGTCGTCGTCTCTTCCGAATCGGCGATCAAGACTGCGATCGACAAGTACTACGACAAGTCGGCTTCGTTCGCCGATGTGATGTCGGACCTCGACGTCGAAGACCTCGAACTGATCCAGGACGAGGACGACGTAGACGTCGGCGAGCTGGCGCGCGAGTCCGAAGACGCGCCAGTCGTCAAGCTCGTGAACTTGATCCTCACCGACGCCGTGAAGCGCAACGCATCGGACATCCACATCGAACCGTACGAGAAGGAGTTCCGCGCCCGCTACCGCGTCGACGGCATGCTCTACGAAGTGATGAAGCCGCCCATGAAGCTGCGCAACGCGATCACCTCGCGGCTCAAGATCATGGCGGAGCTGGACATCGCCGAGCGGCGGCTCCCACAGGATGGCCGTATCAAGCTGAAGATGGGACGCGGCAGGGAGATGGACTTCCGCGTCTCGACGCTACCCACGCTCTTCGGCGAGAAGGTCGTGCTGCGACTCCTCGACAAGTCGAATCTTCAGCTCGACATGACCAAGCTCGGCTTCGAGCAGTCTCAGCTCGACGTGTTCAAGGACTGCATCCACCGGCCCTTCGGCATGGTGCTCGTCACCGGTCCGACGGGTTCGGGCAAGACGACGTCGCTCTACTCGGCGCTTGCGGAGCTGAACAAGATCTCCGAGAACATCTCCACTGCCGAGGACCCCGTCGAGTTCAACCTGTCGGGCATCAACCAGGTGCAGATGCACGAGGACATCGGGCTGAACTTCGCAGCGGCCCTCCGCTCGTTCCTCCGGCAGGACCCCGACATCATCATGGTCGGTGAGATCCGCGACTTCGAGACGGCCGAGATCGCCATCAAGGCGGCGCTCACCGGCCATCTCGTCCTCTCCACGCTCCACACGAACGACGCGCCGAGCACGGTCAACCGGCTCCTCAACATGGGCATCGAGCCGTTCCTGGTCGCGTCGTCGGTCAACTGCATTCTCGCACAGCGCCTCGCACGCAAGGTCTGCGAGGAGTGCAAGGAACGCGAGACCGAGGTCACCAAACAGGCTCTGCTCGACGCGGGGCTCAGCGAAGACGAGATCGCCAAGGCGACACTCTTCCGCGGTCGTGGCTGTCGAAACTGCTCGGAGACCGGCTACAAGGGCCGGATCGCGGTCTACGAAGTGATGGAGTTGAGCGAAGAACTCAAGGAGTTCGTCCTGAACGGCGCTTCCTCGATGGAGCTCAAACGAGAAGCCATCCGGGGCGGCATGATGACGTTGCGTCGCAGCGCGCTCAACAAACTCGTCGAGGGCGTAACCACGCTCTCCGAAGTGTTGCGCGTGTCTTCGGCGGACAAATAGGAGTCGCGAGCCATGGCGAATCTTCACCAGCTGCTGAAGGCGATGATCGAAAAGGGGGCGAGCGATCTCCACATCACCACGAACTCGCCGCCGCAGCTGCGCATCGACGGCAAGCTGCAGCCGATGCAGATGCCGCCGCTGTCGCCCGCCGATACCAAGCAGGTCTGCTACTCGATCCTCACCGACACCCAGAAGCACAAGTTCGAGGAGAACAACGAGCTCGACCTCTCCTTCGGCGTGCGTGGCTTGTCGCGGTTCCGCGCCAACGTATTCATGCAGCGCGGCGCCGTCGCGGGCGCGTTCCGCTCGATCCCCTACAAGGTCATGACGATGGAGGAGTTGGGCCTACCGAAGGCCGTGCTCGACATCACGCAGAAGCCGCGCGGCCTGGTGCTGGTCACCGGGCCGACCGGGTCGGGGAAGTCGACCACGCTCGCTTCCATCATCGACCGCGTCAACAGCGAGCGCCACGACCACATCGTGACGATCGAGGACCCGATCGAGTACCTGCACCCCCAAAAGAATTGCATCGTGAACCAGCGCGAAGTCGGTGCCGACACCAAGAGCTTCACCAACGCGCTCAAATACATTCTCCGCCAGGATCCGGACGTGGTGCTGATCGGCGAGATGCGCGATCTCGAGACGATCGAGGCGGCGCTCACGGTCGCCGAGACCGGCCACCTCGCGTTCGCGACGCTGCACACCAACTCGTGCGTCCAGACCATCAACCGCATCGTGGATGTGTTCCCGCCCTATCAGCAGTCGCAGGTCCGCGCCCAGCTCTCCTTCGTTCTCGAGGGCGTGATGTGTCAGTCGCTGCTGCCGCGGGCGAACGGGCCCGGACGCGCGCTCGCGCTGGAACTGATGGTTCCGAATCCGGCGATCCGCAATCTGATTCGCGAGGACAAGGTCCACCAGATCTATTCGCAGATGCAGATCGGGCAAGAGAAGTTCGGAATGCAGACGATGAACCAGTCGCTGGCATCGCTCTACCAGCGCCGGCTGATCGCGCTCGAAGACGCGATGGCGCGCAGCCATGACCAGGAAGAACTCAAGACGTTGATCGCCGGCGGAAACGCCGGGTCGATCAACCGGCGCATGGTGGGCGCGGCCTAGCGCCGCGCTCGCACCACGCAGCTCACCGAGACGAGGGAGATACGCGATGCCGGTTTTCGCCTGGGAAGGGCGCACCCGTCAGGGGCAGTTGAAGAAGGGCGTAGTGGAGGCGGCCACCGAAGCGGCTGCGATGATGCAGCTGCGCGCGCAGGCCATCATTCCTGTTTCGGTCAAGCCGAAGGCGGCACGCAGCGGGGAGCGCTTCAACCCCTTCAAGAGGGGCGTGAAGACGCGCGAGCTGGTCGTGTTCACCCGACAGTTCGCGACGATGATCGATGCCGGCCTGCCGCTGGTGCAGTGCCTCGACATCCAGTCCGAGCAGCAAGAGAACAAGAGCTTCGGGGAGACACTCGGGCGCGTAAAGAACGACGTCGAGCAGGGATCCACCTTTGCCGAGTCGCTCGCGAAGCACCCGCGCATTTTCGATGAGTTGTATGTGAATCTCGTCACCGCTGGCGAGATTGGCGGCGTGCTCGACACCATCTTGAATCGCCTCTCGGCGTATCTCGAGAAGGCGGACAGCCTGAAGCGAAAGGTCAAGAGCGCAATGGTCTACCCGAGCACCGTGATGGTGGTCGCGATCGGCGTGCTCGCACTGCTCCTGGTCAAGGTGATCCCCGTCTTCGAGAAGATGTTCAAGGACTTCGGCGGCGAGCTGCCCGCGCCGACGCAGATGGTGATCAGCCTCAGCAACTGGATGCAGCACTGGATCTTGTTGATCCTTGCAGCGATCGTCGCATTCGTCATCTCCTGGGTGCAGGCGCGGCGGCGTTCGCCGCGCTTCCGCTACCAGACCGATGCGATGTTCTTGAAGGTGCCGCTTTTCGGGTCGCTGCTCCGAAAGGTCGCCGTGGCGCGCTTCAGCCGCACCTTCTCGACGATGCTCTCCTCGGGCGTGCCGATCCTCGACGCGCTCGACATCTGCGCCAAGACGTCCGGCAACAAGGTGATCGAGGCCGGCCTGCAGAAGGTCCGCGCCGCCATCTCGGAAGGCAAGACGATTGCCGAACCGCTGAAGGCGGTCGGTGTGTTCCCGGGCATGGTGGTGCAGATGATCGCAGTCGGTGAGCAGACCGGCGCAATGGATTCGATGCTCGCCAAGCTCGCCGACTTCTACGACGACGAAGTCGACGCGGCGGTGGACGGCCTCACCTCGATGCTAGAGCCGCTGATGATGGTGTTTCTCGGTGGCAGCATCGGAACCATCCTGATCGCCAGGTATCTGCCGATCTTCAAGATCGCGGAGGCCGTGAAGTAGCCGGGACGATCTTGGCCGCCGACGTGCCGCGCAGCCCTCTGACCGACGGTCCGCTGCGGCATCGCATGCTCCCGCTGCTGGCGGGACGCCTGGTCGTGGCGTTCGGGATCCTGATCGGCGCGCTGGCGCTGACGGCCGAGCGTGCGCGTACCGGAACCGACGTTCCGGAGCGCGCGCTCTACGCGACCGTCGTGCTCGCGTTCGTCGCGACGATCCTTGCCGTGGTGGTGAACAGCCGCGTTCGCCGACGTCGCGCATTCGCCGGCCTGCAGCTGGTTTCCGATGTGGTGATCGTTTCCGCGCTGGTCCATTTCTCGGGCGGCGCCGACTCGTTCTTCGGTTTCCTGTACGTACCGATCACGGTGTACGCTGCGCTTCTCTTCGGTCGCCGCGGCGCCTATGCGGCGAGCGCGCTGGGCGCGGTCGGCTACGGCAGCGTGTTGCTGCTCGGGCACTGGGAATCGATGGCCCGCGGCGCGCAGGCGGCGGATCCGGTGCAGCTGGCCGTCTGGGGCCTCAATGCTGGAGCCCTGATGCTGGTGGCGCTGCTCGCGAGCGCACTCTCGCGCGAGCGGGATCGCGCGGGTCGCGCACTCGCCGAGACGTCGCGCGATTTCGCGAGCCTTCAGCGCCTGCACCAGCGCACCGTGGAGAGCTTGACCAGCGGGCTGATCACCACCGATCCCGCCGGCCGGATCACCTCGTGGAATCCGGAGGCCGAGCGCATCACCGGCGCTCCCGTCACCGAGGTGCTCGGGCGCACACTCGACGACGTGATCCCGGGCGCGCATGCGCGTGTGCTCGAAGCGGCGGGCAGTGGCGCGAAGTTCCGGGCGCGCCTACGCCATCGAAATTGTCGCGGCGAGGAATTGCACCTCGGCCTCGCGGGTTCGCGACTGCTCGTGGGCGACGGCGATCCGGGTGGCTACGTGGTGATCTTCCAGGACGTCACCAAGGTGGTCGCGATGGAGGCCGAGTTGCGCCGTCACGAGCGGTTGGCCGGCATTGGTCAGCTGGCTGCCGATCTCGCCCACGAGATCCGCAACCCGCTGGCGGCGATCTCGGGCTCGATCCAGATCCTCGAGGGAAGCGCCGAGGGCGAGGAGTCCGACGAGGCGCGCCGTCTGATGAACATCGTGGTGCGCGAGACCGATCGGCTGAACGCGCTGATCACGGACTTCCTGCTCTTTGCACGGCCCGCGCCCGCGCGGCCCGAGTCCGTCGCGATCGAAACGGTGCTGCGCGACATGGCCCAGCTTTTCGAGTCGGTCAGGCCGCCTGCGGTGCAAGTCGTCATCGAGGCGCCGCCCGAGTTGCGGGTCGTCGCCGACGACCGCCAGCTTCGACAGTTGTTGTGGAACCTGTTCCTGAACGCGGTGCAGGCGATGCCGGAGGGCGGCCGCCTCGAGATTCTCGCGCGCTGCGCTGTGCCTCAAGACACCTCCGGGGAACGCCGAAACGGGAACGCGGAGGGGCCGCCCTGGGTCGAGATCCGGGTCGCCGACACCGGCACGGGAATCGCCGAGGACGTCCTCGAACGCATCTTCGATCCCTTCTTCACCACGAAGAAGGAGGGTTCGGGCCTCGGGCTCGCGACGGTACACCGCATCGTGGAAGGAAACGGGGGCCACGTGAAGGTCGAGAGCGCCGTCGGTCGCGGCACCTGCTTCTGCGTGTTGCTACCAGCCGCGGAGGGGGCGCGATGAGCAGCAGCGCGCGCATCCTCGTCGTCGACGACGAGCGCAGCATGCGCGAATTCCTGGAGATCCTGTTGCGCAAGGAGGGCTACGACGTCACCACCGCGGGCGACGTCGACAGCGCGCTCCTCGCGCTCGACTCCGATGACTACGACCTGGTCGTCACCGACATCAGATGCCTGGCAAGTCGGGACTCGATCTGCTGCGCGGCATCCGCGAAGCGCATGCAGACGCGCTCGTCGTGATGATCACCGCGTTCGCCACCACCGAGACCGCGATCGCCGCGATGAAGGAGGGCGCGTACGACTACCTGACCAAGCCCTTCAAGGTCGACGAGATCAAGCTCGTGGTGCAGAAGGCGCTCGAGAAGAAGCTCCTCACCAGCGAGAACGCGCGCCTCCGACTCGAACTGCGCAGCGAGCGTCAGCAGCGTCAGATGGTCGGCAACAGCACGCGCATGCAACAGGTCTACGAAATGGTGACGCGGATTGCGCCCACCAAGACCAACGTGCTGATCGCCGGCGAGAGCGGCACCGGAAAGGAACTGGTGGCGCGTGCGATCCATGCCGAGAGCGATCGCGCCTCGGCGCCGTTCGTGGCGCTCAACTGTGCTGCGATCCCCGAGAACCTGCTCGAGTCGGAGCTCTTCGGTCACGTCAAGGGCGCCTTCACTGGAGCCATCGGCAACAAGTCCGGCCTCTTCGAAACGGCCGACACCGGCACGCTATTCCTCGACGAGGTGGGCGAGTTGACGCTGCCGCTCCAGGTGAAGCTGCTGCGCGTGCTGCAGGACAAGTCGATCCGCCGCGTCGGCGGCACCTCGGACCGCCGTGTGGACGTCCGGATCCTTGCCGCGACCAATCGGCGCCTCGAAGACGAGGTTGCGGCGGGGCGCTTCCGTGAGGATCTCTACTACCGACTGAACGTGATTCAGATCGAGTTGCCGCCGCTGCGCGATCGCCTCGAGGACCTGCCGCTACTCGTCCATCACTTCGTCGAGAAGTACGGGCGCGAGCTCGGGAAGGTGGTGCGCGGGCTCTCTGCAGAAGCGATGGCGTGCCTGCGCGCGCACGCCTGGCCCGGAAACGTGCGGGAGCTGGAGAACGGCATCGAACGCGCCGTCGCACTGTCACGCGGTGAGTGGATCGAGGCCGAGGCGCTGCCGCCGAGCGTGCGGCAGCAGCCAGAGCTGCGACCGGGCGTGAAGGTTCCGGTGGGCAATCTCGATCTCGACAACCTGGTTGCAGACTATGAACGCGAGCTGTTACTCGGTGCGCTGGAACGCTCGCGGGGCGTGAAGAAGCGCGCGGCGCAGTCGCTCGGCATTTCGTTCCGTTCCTTCCGCTACCGGCTCGAGAAGCTGGGCCTCGACGACGACCCCGGCCAGCCCGCGTAGCGGGAACGCGACTTCGTGTCGGGCACAAGCGTGCGCAGCGGGCTACTCGCCGAGGTGGTGACGAGTTTCGGGCTGGTGATGCTCGCGGCCACAGTCGTGCTCGCGTATTTGCTGCTCCAACACAACGAGGCGCGCCTGCGCGACCTGCTGGGGCGAGCGCTTCTGGCCGAAGCGCGCGCGTTGCCCGAGCAGGACCGAGCGCTGATACCTGGCACCGCATGGTGGCGGGTCGGCGCGAACGGCCGTGCCGAGTCGGTCGGCGCCAGCCAGGAAACGATCGACACGACGACGGACCGGCTCGCCGCCGACGCGCGCGACAGCGGCGCGTCGCTGGTGCGACCGGGCGCACCCTGGGAGGCGATCCGCTTCGCGACCCCGATGCCCGGCGGCGACGTAGTCGTGGCACGGCTTCCGAGCGAGGCTTCGCTGCGACTGCGCGCCGCGCCGCTCGCGCTGGTCGCGGCGCTGCTCGTGCTCGACGTCGTCGTGTTCACCGCGTTCGGCGCTTCGCTGCTTCGCCGTCGTGTGATCGCGCCGCTCGAGCGCCTCGCCGTCGCGACGCGCGCGCTTGGCGAGGGCGGTTTCGAGCAGCGGCTGCCGATCGAGGGGCCGCGCGAGGCGGCCGAGGTGGCGGTCGCCTTCAACGCGATGAGCGAGGCGTTGCAGCGCCGCACCTCCGCGCTGGAAAAGGCGGTGGCCGAGCTGCGCGACGTCAACGCCGAACTGCGTCTCATGCGCGGCGGTCTCGACCGCGCGCAGCGCCTCGCGGCGGTGGGTCGACTCGCCGCCGGTGTGGCGCACGAGGTCGGCAATCCGCTGGCGGCGATGCTCGCGTTCCTCGGGGTCGCTGAGCGCGACACGGGCATGGGAGACGCCACGCGGGGTCATCTCGCGCGCGCCGCGCAGCAGGGCGAACGGGTGCGGCGCATCCTGCGTCAGCTGCTCGAGTTCTCCCGTCCGCCGCGGATGGAATGCGTTCCGGTCGATGTCGCGGCGCTCGCCGAGGAAACCATCGCGCTGGTTCGCGCGCAGCGGCGCTATGCCGCGGTGGACTTCGCAGTGGTCCGCGCGGCAGAACCGCCGATGGCGAGCGCGGATCCCGGCGCCGTTGCGCAGATCCTGCTCAATCTGTTGCTGAATGCGGCCGACGCCGTCACGAGTTGCGAACCGGGGACGGGCGCGGTGCAGGTTCTGGTGCGCGGCGCGCACCTTGCGATGCGCATTGGCGAATCGCGCGCGGAGACGGCGCTGCGAGGCAGAGCCGACGCCGTCGAGTGCGTGGTCGCGGACCAGGGATCCGGGATCGCCGCGGGGGATGCGGAGCGCCTCTTCGACCCGTTCTTCACGACCAAACCGGCTGGCGAAGGGACCGGGCTCGGGCTCGCGAACTCGCTGCGTCTGGCCGAAGAGCTTTCGGGCGCGCTCGAGTTGGTCGAGCCGCCGGAGGGCTTTCGCACGGCCTTCTGTCTTCGGCTCACGGTGGCTGGCAGCTCCGCAAAGAACTTCGCAGTACGCAGAGAGATGCGGGGCGAACGAGTTGGCAGCAAACCGGCAACGCAGGAAAAAACCGATGTGTGACAGTGAGTTGGAGTCGAGCGCGAGTGCGGCACGGGGCTTGCTCTATGAGCCAGTCGCAATGCGCAATCGAATCGCGACACACGACAGCGGCAGGGCGGGCTTCACGCTCGTCGAGCTGATGATCGTCGTGGTGCTGATCAGCATTCTCTCCGCCGCCGCCTCGCCTGCCGTGAGCGGGTTCTTCCTGAACATTCGCGCAAAGGCGGCCGCGCGCTCGGTAGCGGACGCGTTCCGGCTGGCGCGTACCGAGGCGATTCGAAGCGGCACGCCGCACATCGTGTTCTTCTCGGCCGCGGCCGCCGGCAACCCGCCCTCAACGGATCCGGCCGGCACCGCGCTCGGCGCGGATCCCACGACGGGCGGCCCGTTTCCGATCTTTACGCTGCGCGACGACGCGGCGGGCGCATCGAATTGCAGGATCGACGTCGGCGAGACCAGCAACCCGGTCGCCGCGCAAAGGGACATCGCGTGGGGCTCCGCGGTGTCGGGCGGTACGGCTCCGGCAGACGACACTGGGATCGCCGACCACAGCAGCGGATCGAGCTTCAAGACCGCAGCGGGGGCGCCCATCACCTGGGTGATGTTCCTCGGCAACGGCTTGCCGGTCGCCTTCGACACGGCTTGCAATATCGATCCGGTCGGGACGGCCGGCGGCGCGATCTACCTCACCAACGGCCGGCGTGACTACGCGATCGTGTTGTCACCGCTCGGCGCGGTGCGCGTACACGCTTTTGAACTGGGGGCGGGCCAATGGACAAACTGATTCGACCTCTCCTTCGCGTTCGCGGCGAAGGCTTCACGCTGATCGAGGTCGTCGTCGCGATGGGCATCCTCGCGACGGGTCTCCTCGCGGTTTCGGCGGCACAGCTCTACGCCATGCGCGGAGGAAGCTCGGGCCGCCACTCCACCGACGCAGCCGAGCTCGCGCGGACGCAGATCGAGGCGTTCCAGCGCATGGACTGGACGGACGGCAACCTCGCCCCGACGGGCGGCTGGGCGCCCCCGGGTGGCCTGGCCCAGAACCGGAGTGTCAGCACGACCGGTGCTCCCGTGGTCGAGCAGAGCTACGTGCTCACGTGGCGCATCGCGAACGTCGGCACCTTCCTGAAGACGATCGACGTGCGCGTCACGTGGAACGAGCCGAACCGGCCAAATCGGTCGTACACGATCAGCACGATGCGCCACAACGACGCGCGGAGCTGAGCCATGCTGCGTCACCACAAGAGCGGTTTCACGCTGGTGGAGATGTTGGTCGCCGTGGCGATCCTCGGGGTCGTCGTCGTCGGCGCAATGCAGACCTTCGTCGTGCAGAATCACGCGTACACGGTGGTCGACGAGACCACCGAGGCGCAGCAGAACCTGCGCGCGATCTCGTATCTGCTCGAGCGCGACCTGCGCGTCACCAGCTTCATGCTTCCGGAAGGGACGGCGGCGTGCGGTATCGACAACACCAACGCACCCGACACGCTCTACGTCACCGACTCCGAGCCGATCAACCCGGATGGCCTGTCGAGCGCGGGACTCTACGCGACGATCGCGTCGGGCTACGCCGCCGCCGACACGCTGCAGAACCTGGTCGTCGACAAGGTCACGCTCGACGGACAAGCCTACTTCGACAACGACACCGACGGAACGCCCGAGGCCGACTTCCGCGAGGGCGGCGGCGCCATCGTCTTCGATCCCGCCAATCCCGGCCGTGGCACCGCGTGCGGGATCGTCGATAGCGTTCCGGATGGGACGCACTTGCGCGTCACGTTCGACACGCACCTGGCGGTGAACACGGGAACGCTCGCCGTGGTTCCCGCGATCGTCTACGCAGTCGACAACACGCTCGACGCCGGCGGCGAACCGCGCAGGGTCTTGCTCCGCAACGGCGTGACCCTCGCCTCGGACGTCGACGATCTCCAGGTCGCCTACTTCATCGACGCGGACGCGAACGGCGTAGCCGCTGCCAACGAGTATCCGGGTGATGGCGTGTCCCCTGACTACCTGTCGCGCAACTACGACCACTCCAAGCTGCGCGAGATCCGCTTCAACATCGTGGTGCGCTCGCGCAACACCGATCCCAGCTACGGGGAAGGCTTCGTGCAATCCACCGAGAACCGCGGCGCGGTCGGTGGCAACGACGGCTTCCGCCGCCGCGTCTTCACCTCGACCGTCCGCCAGCGGAACGTCGGTTACCGCGGCGTCCAGCCCCACGTCCTATGAGGAGCCACAGCATGCGTCGTCGCGAATCTGGATCGGCCTTGATCATCACCGTGCTGGTGATGCTGCTGCTCGGCGCCATCGGGATCTCGGCGCTCGACACAGTGATGCGCGACCAGCAGGTCGCGGGCTTCCAGAACCGATCGAGCGAAGCGTTCTACGCGGCCGAGGCCGGCGTCTCCGCGGCCAAGGATCTGATCCGCCAGAACGTATTCTCGCCGACGGACACCGTGAACTTCGCCACCGCCGCGTCGCCGGTGCTGATCGGCGACTACTACACCTATCCGCACGGTCAGCCCCAGTACTACGGCGATCCCAAGGCGACGGATGCAATCCAGTCGCTGAACCGGACGCTCACGGTGTCGGGCGCGGGTGGTTCCAACATGCGCCAGGGAACCGGCGCGAACTGGAACAAGTTTGCGCTGATGCAGATTCGCGTGGCGGGACAGACGGGAGACGGGGCGGTCTCGCGCCTCGAAGTCGTCACCACCAATCAGATGCCGGGCGGCTACTAGGCCCGGTTCGCTCGCCGATGTCACTCCGGAGGGGTCCAGGAGATGAAGATGATCAAACGAACTCGACGCACCGTCGCCGCAGCCGCGCTCGCGGTCGGCTTCCTCGTGCCGACGCAGGCTGCCCGCACGGAAGACGACACCGCGCTGTTCTCGGTGACGGTGCCGCCCAACGTGCTGCTGATGATCGACAACTCCGGCTCGATGAACGAGTTGGTCTGGCACCCCGACTACAATCCCGCGTTGACCTACAGCTGCACCGGCTTCACGGCGGACGACTCGTTCAGCACGGCCACCAAGACGTGGACGCGGTGCGGCAAGACGCGGACGCTGAACTCCGACCCGCAGGTGACGGCCGCGGGCAACCCGACCCGCGTGAGCAGGGGATACTTGAACTGGGTCTTCTCGCTGGCGAACGGTGACCCGCGCCTCACCGAGATCGCCACGCTCGCGAATGGCACCTACTCGAGTTGTCTCCAGGCCCAGGGCTTCACGACCTACAGCAAGTACCGCCGCGCGCGCATCACGGCGGCGAAGGACGTGCTGCGCGAGGTCATCTGCAACGTGAACCAGGTGAGCCCCGTGCGCTTCGGTCTGGCGGAGTTCCGTCTCTCGGGCGGTTCGAATGATCCGAACGGCGGCTACGTGCGCGTCCCGGTCAACGACTACAACACGCCGAGCTATACGCTTCCGCTCGCCTCGGGCTCGCTCACGGGAACGCATCAGCAGCAGCTCGACGCGGCGATCAACGTGCTCGAGGGCGAGACCTGGACGCCGCTCGGCGAGACGCTCTTCCAGCTCTACACGTACTTCATGAGCCGCACCGCGACGAACCGTCCGCATGGCGTGAACGGGGCGACGTTCCCCGGCTACGCCTACCGGACCGCGCCCACCGGGAACTACGGTCCGTCCACGTCGACCGCTTCGCAGATCCCGGCCGATCCGATCCAGTACGACTGCCAGAAGACCTTCATCGTGATCATCACGGACGGTGAGCCGACGAAAGACAACTTCGCTTCGAACGCCAATTCCGGCGACAACACGGCGCAGGGTTTCGCCAGCTTCACGGGCTTGATCGGCAACTACAACAACGACGGCGAGACGGAGGTCGGCGGGACCGACTGCAACGGCGGCACGCAGTGCGCGCTCTACCTCGACGACATCGCCCGGTTCATGCAGAAGAACGACTTCCGCCCCGATCGCGCGGGCACCCAGGTGATCGACGTCTACACCGTCGGGTTCACGACCACGCCCCAGGCGAACGACTTGCTGAGCCGCACCGCCGCGCAGGGCAACGGCCGCTTCTACGCCAGCAACAACGCCGAGGACCTCGCCGATGCGATCGTCGATGCGATCAGCGACATCGTGCAGAAGGCGCAATCGTTCACGGCCGCAACCGTACCGGCGACGCGTACCTCCGATGGCGGCAACATCTACACGAGCCTCTTCCTGCCCCAGAACAACAACCCGTACTGGGAAGGCCATCTGAAGCTCTTCAAGATCACCGCGGCCGGCGACATTCTCGACTCGGCCGGCGCCTGCGCGCTGGTGAGTCCGATGCCGCCGGGCGAGTGCAAGGCGGGCCCGATCTCGGCGACCTCGCCGCCGTACTGGGACGCCGGCAGCCTGGTGCCCGCGCCGAACGCGCGCGCTCTCTACACCAGTGTGCCGTCCGGATCGACGCAGATCCGCGCTCCCTTCGACCAGACCCTCGCGACATCGGCGCTCGGCGACCCGGCGACCACGCTCGACGATCTCACGCTTGCGAGCATCCCGGCCTACGTGCCTTCGGGCGCTACGACCGTGGTCGGGCTCAAGAACGCGATCGTCCAGAACGTGCGCGGTTGCCAGATGGGAACCGGCGTGACCAACACCTGTGTCCCGCGACCGTGGCTGCTCGGCGACATCTTCCACTCGAATCCGGTGGTCATCGGTGAGCCGCGCGGCTTCATCTCGGAAACCTCGTACGGGGCGTTCGCACTGGCCCGTGCGACGCGCAAGAAGACCATCTACGCGGGTGCGAACGACGGCTTCCTGCACGCCTTCGACGGCGGTACCTGGATCTCGACGCCGCCGAGCGGCCAGAGGCCCGGCTACGATCGGGGCACCGGCATCGAGCAGTTCGGCTTCATGCCGTGGCCGGTGCGCCGCAACATCCGCAACCTGCCGATCGACACCGGTGCACGCGACTACTACTACGTCGATGGTTCGCCCGTCGCGGCCGACGTCTGGATCCACAGCACCGCGACACAGCTGTCGACGGCGAAGGCCACCGATGGCAGTGAATGGAAGACGGTGCTCGCGGGCGGTCTGCGTCAGGGCGGCAGGGCCTACTACGCGCTCGACGTCACCAATCCGGCCGCAGGGACCTACCCGGCCTACATGTGGGAGTTCCCGAAGGAAGGTGCGCCGACTACGACCACCAGCTTCATGGGCGAGACGTGGGGGCAGCCGATCCTCACGAAGGTGAAGGTCGTGATTGCCGGCGTCGCCTACGAGCGATGGGTCGCTGTCGTGACGGGCGGCTTCGACAAGAGCGGCGATCCCAACGACCCGATCAACTACAACGCCGCGGCCACCGCAGGTCGCTCGATCTTCATTATCGACATGAAGACCGGCGGGATCCTCGCGCAGAAGAAGTTCGCCGCAGCGGCGACGGATGCGACGAGCGGGATGCGCTACGCGATTCCGTCGACGCCCTCCGTGCTCGATCTCGACGGCGACGAGTTTGCCGACGTGATCTACGTCGGCGACCTGGGCGGCAACCTCTGGAAGTGGGTGGTGTCGTACGACCCGGTTCACAACAACTACGGCACCGACCCGATCAACTCGTCGGGCAGCGTCGACCAGCCCAACTGGGAGTTCACCAATTTCTTCCAGGCCAAGGCGACCACGGCGAGCACGCTCGGCGTGACGGTCGGAGCGGTGAACTACTACAAGAGCATCTACTTCCCGCCGGCCGCGACGTACAAGAACGGGACGCTGTGGCTCAGCTTCGCGACCGGCGAACGCAACAATCTGAAGCGAGCTGGCGAGACCAGCACGACCGCCGAGAACAACCGGTTCTATGCGGTGACGGATGCGGACCCGCTGACGCGCGGCGGACCCTACACGTCCATGAACGAGTCCACGCTCTACAACGCCACCGACGACGGCAGCTGCGCGTCGCAGACAGGGTTCACCGGCTACTACTTCCGCGCCCGCGACGGCGAGAAGTTCGTCACCGACGTCGACGTGTTCGCGTACCAGGTGCTGGCCGCATCGTACACGCCGGCGGCCGCGGCCGACCCGTGTTCGACGGCGGGCAATGCCACGCTCTACGTGTTCCGCGTCGATTGCGGCGACGGCTTCTTCACCGGAACCGACGCGAACTCGCGTCGTCTCGATCTGGGCGCCGGTATGCCGACCGACCCGCGCATCACGGTGAGCCCGACCGGTACGCGCGTGATCATCACGCAGCAGGATGGCGAGATCGAGAACAGCTCCGGTCCGCCGATCGATCCCGAGAAGCTGGGCCAGCTCTACTGGCGAGAGAGAACCGAGTAGGCGGGCGGCCAGACGGCGCATCGCTCAACGGATCGGGCGGGGGCTACGAGTCCCCGCCCCGATCGCATCGAGGAGACGACACCATGAAGCGACTCACCCGTTTCTTTGCCGGCGCGATCGCGCTCGGCCTCATCGTGGGCACTGGCTCGGCACGCGCCGACCAGGGGACCTCGGTGATCGACTCGAAACAGTCCGCGGAGAGCCTCGTCACGATTGGCGGCAAGACCTACAGCGTGAGCGATAGCACCGCGCTCGAGGACAAGGACGGCAATGCGATCGCCTTCGAAGCGCTGCCGACCACCGAAGGCGGCGCCAGCCAGGACGACGCCGCCGTGTGGTTCGAGAGCAGTGAATCGGATGCGCAGAACCCAGTGCTTCACGTCTTGAAGCTCACGGGGGCGATGCCGCGCTGATCGCGTGGCGGAGGAGGGGAATCATGGCGAATCAGGGTGGGATGGTGCTCGCGCTCGCGATTGCGGGCGCAGGCCTCGTCATCGGGTGCAGCGACGAGAAGCCCGAAGCGACGGGCGCATCGATGAACGCTCCGGCGGGCGCCGCAACGGCGAGGAAAGCCGACGCCAACACGGCGCCGCAACTCACCGGTGTGACGCTCGAACCGAGCCGGCCGCAGCCGGGGACGCTGGTGCAGGCGCGCGCGAGCGCCAGCGATCCAGAAGGCGATCCCGTCAAGATCCGCTTCGAGTGGCGCGCCGACGGCAACGTGCTCGCTGGAGCGCGAGACGGCTCCCTCGTGGTGCCCGACTTGCGCAAGGGGTCCGAGTTGAGCGTCACCGCGATCGCGAGCGACGGTCGCACCGACAGCGATCCGGTCGGCGCGAAGGTGCGCATCGGCAACCAGAAACCGACCGTCATGAGCGCGCGTTTCGAACCGGCCGACGCGGTCAAGCCCGGCGATACCGTCGTGGCGATCGCGGATGGCAGCGATCCCGACGGCGACCAGATCGACTTCCACTACGAGTGGAGCGTCGGTGACCGGAAGGAGGGCGGAGATCGCGATCGCTTCGACACCAAGGACCTGAAGCGCGGCGACCACCTCACCGTTCGCGTCACCGCGTCCGACGGCGAGGATGAGAGCACGCCGATCCTGGGACCGAACCTGGTGCTCGGCAACACGGCTCCGACGATCACGTCGCTGCCCCCGCCCGGTATGGGCAGCGACGGCGTCTACCACTACAGCGTCGAAGTCAGCGACCCAGACGGCGATCGCAATCTGAGGTTCCGCCTGGAGAACGCGCCCGACGGCACGAAGGTCGATCCGCTGCTGGGCGAGATCACCTGGAAGCCGACCGCTGCGCAGGCAGGCACACACCCGATCCAGGTCGTCGTCACCGATGGCCGCGGTGGCGAAGCGAAGCAAACCTTCGAGGTCTCGGTGCGCGAGGTCATCGAGAAGAACGACAGTTCAGCGCCGCCGCCCGCCTCTCCGACGCCGTAGGCACCCGACAACCGGCTGAGCGGCCGACCCCCACAAGGGCCGGTCCGCTCCAGCCGCAGCCATGCCCCCCGCAATCCCTCCCGCGGCGCTCACTCCCGAAGCTCGTACTCCTTGACCTTGTACAACAGCGCGCGATGACTGATGCCGAGCAGCTTCGCAGCGTGGGTGCGATTGCCACCCGTTTCCCGCAGCGCCCGGCGAATCATCTCGCTCTCCGCTGCACGTCGCGCTTTCCGTAGCGAGAGATCCCCCGCCGCGACGTCGGCGTCGCTCGGCTCGAGATGCACGATGTTGGCGGGCAGCTCACGCAGCGAGAGCTGATCGCTGCGCACCAGGATCATCGCGCGCTCGATCACGTTCTCCAGTTCGCGCACGTTGCCCGGCCAGCGATACGCGCAGAGCTTCTGCAGCGCCTCGTCGCTGATCCCCCGCACCGGCTTGGCGAGCGCGTCGCGGAACAAGGCGAGGAAGTGATCGACGAGCAGCGGGATGTCCTCGCGCCGTTCGCGCAGCGGCGGCACCTCGACGCGCAGCACGTTCAGCCGGTAGAAGAGATCCTCGCGGAAGCGCCCGGCAGCGACCTCGCCTTCGAGCTGCCGCGCGGTCGCGGCGAGCACGCGAACGTCCACCTGGCGGGATTTCGATTCGCCGAGCGGGCGCACCTCCTCTTCCTGGAGCACGCGCAACAGTTTTACTTGCAGCGCGAAGGGAAGCTCGCCCACCTCGTCGAGGAAGAGCGTGCCGCCGTCCGCTTCGAGGAAGAGGCCACGGCGCGCCCGGTCGGCGCCGGTGAAGGCGCCTTTCGCATGGCCGAAGAGTTCGCTTTCGAGCAGCGTCTCGGGAATCGCGCCGCAGTTCACCGCGACGAACGACTCGCCGCGACGCGGTGACTGCGCGTGGATCGCCCGCGCGAGCACTTCCTTGCCGGTGCCGCTCTCGCCGGTGAGCAGCACGGTGGCCTTGTACTCCGCCGCGCGCTCGATCAGCTCGAGCACCTCGATCATCGACGGCGACGCCGCGACGATCGGACGCTCGCCGATCACTCGATCCACGTCGCGGGCGAGCAACTCCGTCTTGCGTCGCAGGCGTTCGCGTTCTCGTGCCTTGCGGATCGCGAGCAGCACTTCCGAGGGTTGGAAGGGCTTGGCGAGATAGTCATAGGCGCCTCGACGCATGGCTTCGAGCGCGAGCTCCTCCGTGCCATACGCGGACATGAGAATCAGCGTCGCGTCGGGACGCCGTCGCGAAAGCTCGGGTAGCAGCGCGAGGCCATCGATGCCGGGCATGCGCAAGTCACAGAGCACGATGTCGGGCATCGTGTCCTCGATCCGCGCGAGCGCATCGGCGCCGTCACACGCGAGGCTCGTCTCGTAGCCTTCAGCGCCGAGCACGAGCGCCAGGCTTTCGCGCAGCGCCTCGTCGTCATCCACGATCAGAACGCGCTGCGGCAAGAAGCCTCCACGCCGTGCGTATCGGTTGGCACCCGCATCGGAATGAGGGGAGCAGACCGCCGTGCGCAGCGCGGGGGATCTGCCTCTTGCGCGCTCAAGTCGGTTCTGTCGCGAACCGAAAGATGACCTCGGGCGCGCTGTACTCGACCGGGGTGGGGATTTCGGTCGGGTGTGGCGAGGGAGGACTGCGTGGGGCGAAGCAACGTCCAGCGCTGCCGCGAGGCGCTGATGATGAGCAAGGCAGAGCTGGCCCGGAAAGCCGGGTTGTCGACGCTCACTGTCGACCGGGTCGAAGCAGGCCGCCCGTGTCGCCTCGACACCAAGCGGAAGATTCTACTCGCACTCGGCAAGCGCATCTCCGACAAGGACGAGGTGTTCGCCGCCGGGCGTGTGGATTCCTCGAATGAGAACTCGATCGCCGAAGACGTCGCCGCGCGCGCCTAGCGCGCCGGGCTGGGAGAGAGAGTCAGTGCAACTTCCGTTTCTTCGACTTCGCTCGAAGTCCGTCATCGGCCTCGACATCGGGTCCTCTTCCGTGAAAGCGGTCGAAGTGGCACGGCGTGGCGATGGCTTCGAGTTGCTGCACCTGGGCATCGCGGCGTTGCCGCACGACGCGATCGTCGAGGGTGCGTTCCTGAACGCCAGCGCGATTGCCGACGCGATCCGCGAGGCGCTCGACAAGTCCGGCTCGCGGGCGAAGAACGCTGCGGCTGCCGTATCGGGCCACTCGGTGATCGTGAAGAAGATCAGCGTGCCGGCCATGACGGCCGCCGAACTCGAAGAATCGATCCGCTGGGAAGCAGAGCAGTACATCCCGTTCGATGTGAACGAGGTGAATCTCGACTTCGAGATCCTGCAGGCTGGCGACGCCGAGCGCCCGATGGAGGTGCTGCTGGTCGCCGCCAAGAAGGATCTCATCGACGACTACGTGAACCTGATCGGCGAAGCCGGCCTCACGCCGTCGGTGATCGACGTGGCGGGTTTCGCGGTCGAGAACGCTTTCGAGGCCAACTACGGCGCCAGCGACGAGGTGATCGCGATCGTCAACATCGGTGCGCAGACCTCGACGATCAACGTGTTGGCCGGCGGTGTGCCGGCCTTCACGCGCGATGTGGCGACCGGAGGGAATCAGTACACCGCTGAGATTCAGCGTGCGCTGTCGGTGGGCTTCGACGAAGCCGAGCGCATCAAGATCGGCGAGCGCGGGCTGGAGTCCCAGGAAGTCGTTCCCCAGGAAGTCGAACAGGCGATGCGCGCCGTCACCAACAACCTGGTGAGCGAGATCGCGCGCTCGCTCGATTTCTTCGCGGCGACCGCGGCGGACATGCGAATCCAGCGGGTGTATCTCGCTGGGGGTTCTTCTCGCGTCTCGGGTCTCGAAGCCGCCTTCAAGGAGCGCACCGGGCTCGAAGTCGAGCTGATGAACCCGCTCGCCAAGATGTTGCCGTCGAACCGCTTCGACGCTGAGTTCCTCGATCAGGTCGGACCCTCACTCAGTGTGGGGATCGGCCTGGCGATGCGGAGGGTGGACGAACCGTGATTCGGATCAACCTACTCCCGGTCCGTGAAGCGCGCCGCAAGGCGGACGTACGCCAGCAGCTGGTGCTGATCGGCGCCAGTGTCGTGGGCTCGCTGGTGCTCGCGGCGGGCTTCCATCAGTTCGTGCTCAGCGGCGTCACCAGCGCGAACCGCCGGGTCGCGGCGCTGACGACCCAGCTCGCGCAGTTCAAGCCCCAGCAGGAACAGGTCGAGGGCTTCAAGGCCAAGAAGAGCGAGATCGAGCAGAAGCTCGAGGTGATCCAGCGTCTCGAGCGCTCGCGCTCGGGTCCGGTGCACATCCTCGACGAACTCGCGAGCCGCACGCCCGAGCGCGTCTGGTTGACCGAGCTCTCGGCGAATGGTGGCCAGATCGAACTCAAGGGCATGAGCCTCGACAACGAACTGGTGGCGCTCTTCCTCACGTCGCTCAACGACTCGGCGTACTTCGCGAACGTCGAGCTCAAAGAGACGGAGCTGAAGACGATCGATGCGCTCAAGCTCAACACGTTCCGGATCGTGGCCCAGCTCGAGTCGCCCGACGCGCCGGCGCCGCTCCACCGGCCCGCAGCAGCGCTGAAGCCCAAGCCGGGCGCGAAGTCGCCCGCGGCACGCGCCGCCAAGCCGGCCGCCGGGAAGGAGAGCTAACGATGGCGCTCGACATCGGACTCGATCGGATCCAGGGCCACCTCGACAAGTTCGCCAAGCTGCCGAAGCCGTATCGGATGGCCGCGATTCCGCTCTTCGTGCTCGGGGTGCTGGGATCGTACGGTTGGTTCTTCTATCGCCCCGCCGCTGCCGAGCGCGTCGTCGCGGAGGCCAAGGAGCGCGATCTCGAGCGCAAGGTCTCCGAGGTGCGCGCAATCGTCTCGAATCTCTCTGCCTTCGAGCAGGAGATCGCCGAGATGGAAAAGCGCCTGAAGCAGGCGCTGCGGCAGCTGCCCGACTCGAAGGAGTTGCCGGGCCTTCTCACGGATGTGTCGAGTCTCGGCAAGGACGCAGGTCTCGAGTTCAAGGCGTTCCGACCCCGCGATGAGATCGCAAAGGACTTCTATGCCGAGGTCCCGATCGAGGTCGAGTTCAGCGGTGACTACCACGACATTGCGCGCTTCTTCGACAAGGTATCGAAGCTGCCCCGTATCGTGAACGTGAGCCAGCTCGAGATGCAGATTGCGGGCGAGGACCAGGGCCTCACACGACTCAAGGTACACGGGGAGGCGACGACCTTCCGCTTCCTCGAGAACGACGTCGCGTCGGTGTCACCTGTCGACGCGAAGAAGGCGGCACCGGCCGCGGCGCCGCGCGGAGGGAAATCGTGAAGCGGAAGATGCTGGCATCGACGTTGGCGGCGCTGTCGCTCGTCGTCGGCTGCGAGAAGGGCGCCACGAACGCGCCTTCCGTGCAGGACTACGAGCAGAAACGCGCCGAGCTGATCAAGCGGCAGGAAAGAGATGGCAAGCCGACGGCTGTCGCACAGGGCAAGGCGGCGCCCGCCGCCGGGAAGGAACAGTCGCAAGACGGTTCCGGCCTGGTCGCCAGCGGCACCGGCTATGGCTACGACGCGACGAACAAGCGCGATCCGTTCCGCTCGTTCGTTCTCGACGAGGCGCTGCGGCTCACCAAGCACGAGCGCGGACCGCTCGAGCAGTTCGATCTGTCGCAGCTCTCGGTGGTGGCCGTGGTGTGGGGAACGCAGCGTCCGCGGGCGCTCGTCACCGACCCCTCGGGTCGCGGCTACGTGGTCCAGGAAGGCACCACGATCGGAAAGAACGACGGTCAAGTGATTCGCATCGGCGATACGACCATGTTGGTTCGTGAGACCTATGTCGATTATCTCGGCGAGGCGACCAGCAAGGAAATCGAGATGCGGGTTCGCTCCAAGGCCCAGGGAGGGTGAGGCTCGATGTTCGGCACCAATCGCGCACGACTCGGTAGCATCGTTGCGGTCACGGGGACCTTCCTCGGACTGTGGGCGGTAACCGCAACTTCGCCGATCGCGTTTGCGAAGTCGCTCTCGCGACTTGCAGTAGAACGCAACGGCGACACGCGGGTGATCGCTTTGGACGGAATGGCGAAGGCGGCCTACGAGGCGTCACGCGCGGAGCGGCCTCGCCGCATCGTCGTCGACCTCGCAGGCGTCTCGATCGGCGCCGCGGAGTCCCAGAAGACGGTCTTCGACGGTCTCGTCGAGGAGGTGTCGCTCGCGGAGTTCCAGGCAGCGCCCGGGAAGACGGCTACGCGTCTCGAGGTCATCCTCGCGGCCGATGCCGACTTCGAGATCACCCCGGACGGAGATCGCCTACTCCTCAAGTTGAGCCCGGCTGGCGCGCACGCGTCGAAGCCGATCGCCAGCGAAGATGGCGATGCGCCGGAAACACTCGCGGCCGTGTCTGCGGGTCCGATCGATACGGCGACGCCCGCAACCCCGAACGCAGTGGCGACGAAGCTGCTCGCGGTGGAACCGCAGGGTTCCGCCGATGGCACCGTGCTGCGACTGCGCACGAATGGCGCCGTCGCTGCGGTGGAGTCTTCGGTGATGGCGGGTAGCCCGGCGCGACTCGTGATCGATCTCTCAGGCGTGTCGTCGAGCACCGCTGCAGCGGTGACGAAAGTCGACTCGCCTCAGTTGGAGCGCGTTCGCGTCGGTGCGCACGGGGACAAGATGCGCGTCGTGCTCGACGCGGCGAATGCGAAGGCATTCGATCAGCGCCGCGTGCTGCCGGTCGCCGACGGAATCGTCGTCGCGCTCGGTGGCGGTCCGTTGGTCGACCAGGCGGTCGCGGTGGCACAGGGCGCAGCGCCCGCGCCGGTTGCGAGCGCAGCGGTTGCAACGGAGCCGGCACCGACCACGAAGGTCGCGACTGCGCCGGTCGCGGCGCAGCAGCAGGCACCCGCAGCGCCCGCCCCGGCGAGCGAGCCGGTGAAGGCCGAGCCCGTTGCGGTCGCTCACGCGATCGAACCTGCGGCGGCGGCTACCAAGGCTGTGGCGGCGGCGAAGCAAGCCGCAACGCCGCCCGCGAAAGCGGCAACGCAGTCGCCCGCGGCAACCGATCCGAGCGCCGATACGATCGCCGTACTCGAAGAAGGCGGTCTGCTCGACGGCAAGGAGTACGCGGGTCGCCGCATCTCGCTCGACTTCAAGGACGTCGACATCCGCGACGTGCTGCGTCTGATCGCAGACGTGTCGGACCTCAACATCATCGCGGGCGACGAGGTCGCCGGCAACGTCACGATCCGTCTGGTCGACGTGCCCTGGGACCAGGCGCTCGACGTGATCCTGCTGACCAAGGGCCTCGGCTTCGTGCGCGTCGGCAACGTTCTGCGCATCGCGCCGGGCGACACGCTGAAGTCCGAGGACGAGGCGCGGCTCCAGGAGCGGCGCGCCAAGGAGAAGCTCGAAGACCTGGTCGTGAAGCTACAGCCGGTGAACTACGCCAACGTCAAGGAGGTGCAGAAGCTGGTGAAGCGCCTGCTCACGCCGCGCGGCACCGTCGACACCGATGAGCGCACGAACACCGTGATCATCAAGGACATCTCGTCGGTCATCGACGAGTCCACCGCGCTGATCAAGGCGATCGACACCCAGACGCCGCAGGTGATGATCGAGGCGCGCGTCGTCGAAGCCAGTCTCGACTTCTCGCAGGAGATCGGTCTCGAGTGGGGCGCGGGTTCGCAGCCCGACACGGCCGAAGAGGATTTCACGATCGGAGGCATCAAGCCGATCACCAAGAAGACGGGGGCCTTCCCGTACAACGGCGCCAACAACGTGGTCGTCAGCAACCCGATCGCGCTGACGCCGACCGGTCTCGTGAACCTCGGCGCCTTCCTGCTCGACGACCGCTTCAACGTGGACGTCCGGCTGGCGGCGGCTGAGCTCAACGGCGAAGGCAAGGTGATCTCGAGCCCGCGCGTCGTCACGCTCGACAATCGCGAGGCGATGATCGAACAGGGCGTGTCGATTCCGTTCCAAACCTTCGAGAACGGTGACGCCCAGCTCGAGTTCATCGACGCTGTATTGTCGCTGAAGGTCACGCCGCACATCACGGCCGACCGCAGCATCATCATGGCGATCGAGGTGACCCGCAACGCGCCAGACAGCAGCGTCGAGACGCCGACTGGCTCGCCGGCGTTCGCCAAGAACCAGGCGAAGACCGAGTCGCTGGTGAAGGACGGCCAGACGCTCGTGCTCGGTGGCATCTTCATCATCGACACCGCGGAGAAGGAATCGCGCGTGCCCTACCTGTGGAAGCTGCCGATCCTTGGCAACGCGTTCAGGAACCACGGGACGCGTGACCGCCGCAAGGAACTGCTGATCTTCGTGCAGCCGTCCGTGGTCGTGAACCCGCAGACTGCGAGCTAGCTAGTCCCGCGTAGCGAGC
>JANLTC010000356.1:0-11298 GCA_031362725.1 Deltaproteobacteria bacterium
CGAGCCGAACACGGGTCAAGGGGCGGTTGCAGTTTGCGGGTGGTAAGAAGCGGAAATGGCGAAGCCTCCTGCCCTCCAGGCGCCGCGCGGCACGCGTGACTTCTACCCGGAAGAGATGCGGCTGCGAACCTGGCTCTTCGAGCATTTTCGCGAGGTGGCGCGACGCATGGGCTTCGAGGAAGTCGATGCTCCGGTCGTCGAGCATGCGGAGCTGTTCACACGCAAGGCCGGCGAGGAGATCGTCGAGCAGCTCTACCACTTCGTGATCCACGACCGTCACCTCGCGCTGCGCCCCGAGATGACACCGTCGATTGCGCGCATGGTGATGGCGCGCGCGGGCGCGCTGCGAATGCCGCTGCGCTGGTTCACCGTCACCCAGAACTGGCGCTACGAGCGCATGACGCGCGGCCGCAAGCGCGAGCACTTCCAGTGGAACATGGACGTGTGGGGCGAGCCGGGCGTCGGCGCCGAAGCGGAGCTGATCGCGGCGATCTTTGCGCTGCTCGCGCGGGTCGGTCTCGGCAGCGGGCAGGTGCGCATGCAGGTGAACAACCGCGCGCTGCTCGAGGAGACACTGCGCGCGGGCGTGCTGCGGACGCGGCCCAACGCCTTCGCGCCGCTCTGCATCGTGATCGACAAGCTCGACAAGATCGGCGCGGATGCGGTCGTCGATCAACTCTGTGATGCGGCGGGCGCCGTGCAGCTCGCGCCGGCCGAAGCGCGCGACGTCGTGGCGCTGCTCGGCACGCGCAGCCTCGACGACGCCGCCGCCGCGGCGCCGTCGGATTCGCCCGCGATCGCAGACCTGCGCCGACTCTTCGAACTGCTCGATGCCTACGGGATCGCGCAATACGTCGACTTCGACGCGTCGGTCGTGCGCGGGCTCGCCTACTACACGGGCGTCGTGTTCGAAGCCCACGACGCCGAGCGCAAGCTGCGCGCGGTGTGTGGCGGCGGTCGCTACGACCGGCTGCTCGAAACGCTCGGCGGGCCGAAGCTGCCGGCAGTCGGCTTCGGCTTCGGCGACGTCGTCGTCACCGAACTGCTCGCCGATCACGGCCTGCTGCCGGCGCTGGCGCGCGATCTCGACGACGTCGTCTGTGCGCTCGGCGAGGCGCAGCGCAGCGCGGCAATTCGCGTCGCCGAACGACTGCGCGCGCAAGGTCACGCGGTCGAGCTGGTACTCGGCGAGACGCGCCCGAAGCGCGTGTTCGCCGACGCCGACAAGTCCGGCGCACGCTCGGTCTGGATGCTCGGTCCCGACGAAGCGGCACGCGACGTCGTGAAGGTGCGCGATCTCGCAACGGGTGCGGAGCGAGACGAGCCGGCTTGATGATTCCGCGCCGCGGCCGGACGGCCGCGCGCCAACACGAGTCAGGCGAGTTGGCAGGTTTGCGGAGACGTCTTGATGATTGCGCTTGCCAGCGGACGCTGGCGAGCCGAACACGAGTCAGGCGAGTTGGCAGATGCGCGCGGAGTGCTTTCGCTGTCGCGAGAAAACGCTATTCAACGCCGAGCGTCGCTCCTGACGCCTGTCGCCTTCTCTCCACGGCGATCCTGCCGCTTCGATCGGGAGCTGCCCTCCATGCGTAGTTGGTCGCTCAAAGACAGTGCCGAGCTCTACCAGACCGCCAACTGGGGCGCTGGGTACTTCGGAATCAACGAGAAGGGTCACGTCCAGGTGACGCCGCGCGGACCCGAGGGTGCTGCGGTCGATCTCTACGAGCTGTTGCCGTCGCTGCAGGCGCGCGGCTTGCGATTGCCGCTGCTCGTGCGCTTCTCGGACATCGTGTCGAGTCGCGTGAAGGGGCTCGCCAAGTCCTTCGCGAAGGCGATTGGCGACTATTCCTACGGCGGGCGCTTCCGCGGCGTCTATCCGATCAAGGTGAACCAGCAGCGCCACGTCGTGGAGGAGATCGTCCGCTACGGCGCGCCGCACCGGATCGGTCTCGAAGCCGGCTCGAAGCCGGAGTTGCTGATCGCACTCGCGCTGCTCGACACCCCGGGCGCGCTGCTCGTCTGCAACGGCTACAAGGACCGCGCCTACATCGAGACCGCGCTTCTCGCGCAGCGGCTCGGACGCACGCCGATCATCGTGATCGACCGCTTCCAGGAACTCGACCTCGCAATCCGCGTCTCGCGCGAACTCGGTATCCGCCCGCATCTCGGCGTGCGTGCGCGGCTCACCACGAAGAGCGCCGGCAAATGGGCCGACTCGAGCGGCGAGCGCGCGAAGTTCGGCTTGTCGGCGGCGGAGATCGTCGAGGCGGTCGACCGGCTGCGCGCCGAGAAGATGCTCGACTGCCTCGAGCTGCTGCACTTCCACATCGGCTCGCAGATCACCGCGATCCGCGCCCATAAGGAAGCCTTTCGCGAGGCGAGCCGGATCTTCGTCGGCCTGCACGCGATGGGTGCGCGCCCGCACATGCTGGACGTCGGCGGCGGTCTCGGCGTCGACTACGACGGCTCGCAGACCAACTTCCACTCGTCGATGAACTACTCGATCCAGGAATACGCGAACGACGTGGTGTCGTCGATCCAGGAGGCCTGCGACGAAACCGACGTGCCGCACCCGGACATCATCACGGAAGCGGGTCGCGCGATGGTCGCCCACCACTCGGTGCTGATCTTCGACGTGCTCGGCGTCTCCGAGCTGCGCATCGCCGAGACGCCCGAGGCGACGAACGAGGACGACCCGCGCGTGGTGCAGGACCTCTGGGAAACCTGGAATGGTCTGTCGCGCAAGAACCCGCTCGAAGGCTGGCACGATCTCACGCAGTTGAAGGAGGAGGCCGGCACGCTGTTCGCGCTCGGCTATCTAGACATGCGCGCGCGCGCCCGTGTCGAGAAACTGTTCCAGGCCGGCTGCGAGAAGCTGCTGCGCATCGTGCGCGAACTGCCGCAGGTGCCCGAAGATCTCGAGGACCTCGAGAAGACGCTGGCCGACACTTATTTTGGGAACTTCTCGATGTTCCAGTCGATGCCCGATCACTGGGGCTTCAAGCAGCTCTTCCCGGTGATGCCGATCCACCGGCTCGAACAGGAGCCGACGCGGCGCGGCATCTTCGTCGACCTCACCTGCGACAGCGACGGCAAGATCGGCCTCTTCATCGACCAGCACGACGTGCGCGACACGCTCGAGCTGCACACGCTGAACGGTCAGCCGTACGTCATCGGCGTCTTCATGGTGGGCGCCTACCAGGAGATCCTCGGCGACCTGCACAACCTCTTCGGCGACACCCACGCCGTGCACGTGCGCGTCGACGACGACGGCAAGACCCACATCGAGCACGTCGTCGAAGCCGACAAGGTTCGCGACGTGCTCGACTACGTCGAGTACGACACCCGCGAGTTGGTCGGCCGCGTGCAGACCGCGATCGACATTGCGCAGGAGCGCGGCGACCTGACCCCCGAAGAATCGCAGCACCTGCTCC
The DNA here is from genome assembly GCA_031362725.1 of Deltaproteobacteria bacterium. Lineage (GTDB taxonomy): Bacteria > Myxococcota_A > UBA9160 > UBA9160 > PR03 > PR03. The sequence goes on from JANLTC010000356.1 coordinate 3,435, forward strand.
AGCGCTACGAAGCAGCCCTCGAAGAGACCACCTACCTCTCCCGCGAGTAGCCGGCGCATCCAGCACCCAGACGCAAGGCTCAAGAGTCTGGTGCGTCTGGCCGATTTGCGCGGGCGTGCGACTCGTTGCGTGCCGCGATTGCCACACCCAGTACGACGTCACCGACGTGGCCGAGCCGTTCTTCGACTGCCGCTGCGGCGCGAACATCCGCAACGAGGCGCAAGCGGCCGTAGACGCCGCCGTCGAGCGCTGCGCGGCGTGCGGCGCGCTGCTTCCCGAGCAGGCACAGCGCTGCGACTACTGCAGCGCCGCCGTCGTGCACGCCGACGTACTTTCACTGATCTGCCCGGAGTGCTTTGCGCGCAACGCCGAAACCGCCAAGTTCTGCGTGACCTGTGGCGTCGAGTTCCGCCCCGAGGCGCTGGTCCATGAGCAGGACGCCCCGATCGCGTGTCCCGCTTGCGGAGGCGAGGACGAACTCGCAGTGCGCGGCGTCGGCGGCGTTTGGGTGCGCGAGTGCGGCAAGTGCAACGGTCTCTGGGTTGCCGGCGACCGCTTCGAATCGCTGGTGCAGCGCGCGATCGAGGCGGCGCGCCAGCGCACCGCGATGGGCGTCGCGACACCCGCGACGATGCGACGATCCGTAGACCGCAACTTTCGCTACCGCGACTGCCCTGCCTGCCACGCGCGCATGTACCGCAAGAACTACGGCAAGCGCTCGGGCGTGATCGTCGACTGGTGCGGGTCGCACGGCACCTGGCTCGACGCCGACGAACTCGAGCAGATCGCAGCCTTCATCGCGAGCGGCGGCCTGCGCGACGCCGCGCCCTCCGCAGTACCGGGCCTCTCGGAGGGTCCGCGCATGACCGCGGAGCAGTTCAAGGCGATGGCCGCCGTCGAGCACATGCTCGAGAAGGAACGCGTGCAACGCGAACGCAACGAAAGCTGGGGCGGCTCCGTAACCGGCAGCCGCTCGCTGTTGGGACTTCTCGTGGATCTGCTGCGCTGATCGCAGCAGCCACGAGCGAAGGAGAAGAACGATGGGACTCTTCGAAAAACTCCGCGCAGAACTGATCGACATCGTCGAGTGGGTCGACGACTCGCACGCCGCGCTCGTGTGGCGCTTCCCGCGCTACCACAACCAGATCAAGCACGGCGCGCAGCTGATCGTGCGCCCCGGACAGACGGCGGTACTCGTCCATCAGGGCAAGATCGCCGACGTGTTCGCGCCGGGCCGATACACGCTCGAGACGAAGAACCTGCCGGTGCTCTCGACCCTCGCGGGCTGGAAGTTCGGCTTCGACAGTCCGTTCAAGTCCGAGGTCTACTTCGTCTCGACACGCCAGGTCACCGACCTCAAGTGGGGCACGCCGAACCCGGTGCTGATCCGCGATCCGGACTTCGGCCCGATCCGCGTGCGCGCCTTCGGCACCTTCACGCTGCGCGCGGTCGACGCGAAGGCGCTGCTCCAGGAACTCGTCGGCACCGACTCGATCTTCGAAGTCGATGAGGTCGGCGTGCTGCTGCGCTCGATCATCGGCCAGGCCTTCGCGGATCTGGTTGCGACGGCGGATCTCTCGGTCGTCGACCTCGCCGCCAACCAGCACGATCTCGCCGAGAAGCTGCGCAAGATGGTCGTCGAGCGCGTCGACGACGAGTACGGACTCGACGTGCCGGCGCTCTTCATCGTGAACGTTTCGGTGCCCGAAGAAGTCGAGAAGGCGCTCGACGCGCGATCGTCGATGCGCGTGATCGACGACCTCGCGGCGTACCAGCAGTACCAGATCGGCGCCGCCACGAAGGTTGCGGCGGCAAACCCCGCCGGCGGCATCGCCGCGGGCGGCATCGGTGTCGGAATGGGCCTGGCGATGGCCGGCCGTCTCGGCGGAGCCGGACAGACGCCCGCGGTGCCGCAAGCGCCGCCGCCGCCCCCGCCGCCGCCCGCGTGGCACATCGTGCAGGGCGGCCAGGCGACGGGCCCCTTCACGCTCGACGATCTGTCGCGCGCCGCCGCCGCCGGCACGTTGCGCGGCGACACACTCGTGTGGACGGCGGGGATGGCGAGCTGGTCGCCGGCCGCGCAAGTCCCGCAGCTCGGCGGCCTGTTCGCGGGCGGTGCGACGCGCTGAGCGCGGCGGGCAGCGAGCCCGCAGCCCTCACGAACCGACGGAGATCGTCGCGCCGCTCTCCACCTGGGCGTCGTCGACGTCGACACTCCAATGCGCGTCGCCGGCGCGAACGGACCACGGTCCGATCGGGTGCGTCGGCGCCGTCGTCCGCGTCGCGTAGGGAACCCGCAGCCGCGCCGCCCCTCGTTCGTCCGCATCGGCTTCGGCGCGATACACGAAGTGGCGTCCGGTCGACGTCTTCACGCCGACCGACGCCTCGACGTGGGCTCCCGGCGCTGCCGTGACGTCGAGCAGCGCGCCGGCTACGACTTCGAAGAGCTTGTAGGGCGTGACGTTTGCGAGGCGCCGACCGCCGAACAGATCGGAAATCGGACGTCCGCCGCGCGGCCCCTCCGTGATCAGCCGGAACTGCTCGAGACGCGGGCGACCCTCGCGAGCGATGCCGTCCTCCGCCTGCAAGCGCCCGTTCACCGTTTCGACGTCGCGCTCGCCCGCTGCGGCCGTGACGATGTAACGAACGCGCAGCTCGCGCGCGGCAGCGACGGCGTCCGTCTCGTTCGCGAAGTCACCAAAGCTGGTGGCGCGTTCGAAGCTCGGGAAGCGATCCCAGAAGTTGTCGGCGGCGACCGGGCGGCGCGTGTAGTAGCGCAGCGTGTGGCCGAAGTTGGGGTTGGCGAGCAGGCCCCACGCGGGCAGCGCCGAGGCATCGAGGAAGCCGGCCGTCTCCGGTGTGGCGTCACGAACCATCAATGCGAAACGCACCAGTGTCCCGGTCGGCGTCGCGAGCAGCGAGTCACCGACCGGTGCCGATGTGCGCAGGTACGCGAGCGTGGCGGGCGCGCGGCGCAGCAACGGCGCGACCGCGGGCCACATCGCGATCCCCAGGCCGACGGCCAGCGCCATGGCGGCCGCCACCCGACCCGTCCGCGGGCGAAGCGTCGCCGCGAGCGCGTCGATCCCGATCGCGAAACAAACCGCGAGCGGCACGGCGAGGTCGTTGCCATACCGAAGTTGGGTGATCGCCAACAGCGCGAGTGGAGCCGTCCACGCCGAGAGCAGCACGGCGCCGCGCCGGCGTTGCGGGTTCGAGACCAGCAGCCACGGCAGCGCCGGCGCGAGCGGAATCAGATAGGCGTACCAACCGAAGTGAAGCGAGGCCGGCGCGAACGGCGTGCGACCGAGGAGCCGGAAGAGCGGCATCTGCTCATAGGTGATGGCACCGGCGGCGTCCTGCATCGTGACGAAACGATGCGCCGCGAGCGCGGCGTCGCGAACCAGCGGCAGCGCGAACGCGAGTGCCGACGCGAGCACGCCGAGCCCGACCGCGCGCAGCAGCCGCACGGGGACGCTGCGCGCCGGCCACAGCGACTCGAGTGCGGCGATCGCGAACACGCCGGCCGCCACCGCGACGCCGAGCGCGACGTGCAGCCACGAGAGCGCCGTCGACGAGAACGCGCCCTCGATCGGTGTCGCCGAGACGACCACGACCGGCGCAATCGCCGCGGCGCCCACCAGCGCGCCGAATCCAAACAGCAGCAGCCGGCGGCGATCTCCGAGCGCCACACACGCGACGCCGACACAGCCATCGGCGATTGCGACGTAGAGGAGACTTCCGTTCCAACCGAGCATCATCGCGACCCGCACCGCGCCGATCGCCGCGGCGACGAAGCCGAGCTGCTTCGTCGCGGGCGCGACGAACGCGAGTGCGAGAACCAGCCATGCCGCGCCGAGTGTCGCGACGAACGCATGGTGATCGCCGTTGCCGATGGCGCCGTACTCGTTCGTCCAATGGAAACTCGCGTAGATCATCGCTGCGCCGAGCGCTGCGCCGCGCGTGGCGAGGTGTCGCGCCGCCGCGTAGACCAGCAATCCCGAGAGGACGCCACAGATCGGCCCGATCCAGGCCAGCACTATCTCGACGCTCTCGACCCGGCTGCTGAGCGTGCGCGCGATCGCGGCGACGACGAGATCGAAGAGCGGTGGCCACGGATTGACGCCGCCGAGCGGGCCCGCGAGGTAGGAATCGAACGACAGAAAGCGCGGAAAGTTCGCGAAGGACCAGCTCGCGAGTCGCGCATGGTAGGCGCCGTCACCGATCGTCAACACGGCCGGCGCACCGGCTGGGAAGACCTGCTCGATCCCGATCGAACGCAGCGCGAACACGAAGAGCCCGATTGCCGCCAGCGCGAGCGCGGTGCCGAGCCGGGTTCTCAAGTGCCGCGCATCCACAGAGCCCGGTCCACCAGCACGCGCAACGCCTCGACGGCGCGGTGCGCGCTCGGATAGCAGACGCGTCCGAACTCCTTCACGGCGAGCGGGCCTGCATTGCCGTACGCGCGATCGGTATGGACCAACTCGGTGGCGCTCAACGCCGGCTTGCCGTGACGCACGCTCGCGTCGCGTGCCGCTTCGGCAAAGCGGCGGTCCTGGCGCTCGTGATACTCGCTGATGCGTTCGACGCCACCGCTCGCGAAGAACGGACCGCTGCGAAACAGGTTCGCGGTGGCGGCTGCGTCGCGAGCGTCGCGGCCCACTCGAAAGCCGCCTCGACGTTCGGTGCGCGCAGCGCGCCGAACTGGCGGCACACGCCGTCGAAGACGCGGTCGTCGGTGGCGAGCGATCCGGTGTGCGAGAGCGCCGCGCGTTGGCCCTCCCGATGCGACGCCGCCGTTCACCAACACCAGCGGCTTGCGCGCGGTGAGCCTGCGGATCGCGGCGATGAGCCGGCGCCCGTCGGGCACGCCTTCCAGATACGCGACGACCACCTGGGTGTCGGGGTCCGCCGCAAAGTATTCGAGGTATTCGGCGATTCCGGTCTGCGCGGAGTTGCCCGAAGAGATCACCTTCGCGATGCCGACGCCGGTCTGCACCGCGTAGTTGAGGAACGACGACACCAGATTCCCACTCTGTGAGACCACCGAGATGCCACCCGCCGGCGGAAACGGCGCGACGATCTGTGCGCACATCGAGACCGGCGTCGAGATCACGCCCTGCCCGTTCGGAGCATAAGCGGTTCAAGGGGGCTTGGTCGGCGCGAAGTACAGATGTCCGGTTTTCTCCAAAGTAGAAATGTCCGGTTTCCCGTCCGAGTCCACCTTCATCGCCGCGTCGGCCTTGCGTCTCACGGTCGGGGGTTCGACCGAGGCTCCTGCCTCGGGCCGCTGCGGCGTTCCGGCGCGTAGCAGACGGGCGTCGCGCCGGGTCGTGGACAGCTTCGCGACCTCTTCGTCGGTGCGCTCGCGCCGCTGCTCCTTGATGAAGTCCAGCGCAACCGAGAGCCGCTTGTTCTCGACGACTTCTCCCTGCTGCACGCGATGCTCCTTCGGGAAGGCCGTTGCCAGCAACCCGTGCTCGCCGTGCCAGAAGCGCAGCGAGCCGTCATCCCGCTCCTCGATGCCGGCCGCTTTGCTGCGCGCAGCCCGGGCAGCATCGCTCGAGTCCAGGACATATAACACCCGCTCGTAGTTGCGGGTCAGCCTCTTCGAGGCGAGGCGGATTTCCGACCAGCTGAAGGCGCGCGCCAGGTCGTCGGACGGCTGCAGGGGGCGGTGGGCGTCGTGCTCGCTCCGCGGAGCGCACGCGAACCGGCGGTTGTAGTCCGCCCTGAACTCTGGCGCGAAGGCGTTCGCGGCCGCGAGGTCGCTGATCCCACTCGGGTGGAGCTCCTTCACCAGACGGTCTTGCAGCGTCAGGTGAGCGCGCAGGGCGCGGCCCTTCGCCGCCGGCGTGTTCGCGCAAACGATGTCGATGTTCGGGCTGCTGAGCGCGCGGCCGAACTGCGTGACTCCAGCGCCGCCGCGGGGCTCCTTCTGGCTGACGCGGAAGACCCCGGCCTTTCCACAAGGCATCCTCAATCATCCAGTGCCGGAGCGCCTCGACCGACAACTCCACGCCGTGTAACTCCGTCAGCTTCTCGTGGGCCAACGTCGGGCCGAATCCCTCGTACCGGGAGCGGACGGTGGCGAGCGCAGCGCGGCGGGCAGCCACCGATTGCTGGGTCGGCCCCGATGCTTCGATGCCAAGGCCCCGGCACCGTCCCGCTAATAGGCTCGATGGAGCCGACGCACCTGCCGGCTCGTCAAGCCCAGGATCCTCGCCGCCTCAGAGCCTGTGAATCAATCGATCGGCGTGGATGAACGCGCCCGATCGAGGGATTGATTGATCGGGGTCCGGCCCGCTCTGTCTGTGCAGGCCAGCGCAGGTGAGCCTTGCGAAGGGCTGTCTGCGCGTGCAGCACGCGATGTTCAGCCTGGGATCGGGGATCACGCCGGCGCCTCGGCAGCGGCTTGCTTGAGCGCCACGCTTCGCATCGCGTTGTGGGCCAGCGCGTAGAGCAGCAGCACGGATCGTGCTTTCCTCCGGCCGCGTACCAGCAGCCGCAGCAAGCCGCGGTTGCGGGCCTGGGCGTTGACGCACTCGGCTGTCGCGGCTCGGTCCTTGTACTTCTGCTTCGCGCTCGCTGTTCCCATCCGCCTTCGCCAACGCGCGATGGGCAGGCTGTCTCCCGGTAGCGGCCGGTACGGATTGCGTTCGCTGTCGCGCGGCTTCACCGGCGGCGCATACACTCGGCAGCCGCGATCCTCCGCCGCTTCGATCCCGTCCAAGCTCCCGTACCCGCCATCGACGAGCACTTCGCGGGGCGTGTGCGCGTGACGCTTCTCGATCTGTTCGAGCATCGGTACGAGCTGATGCATGTCGCTGCCTGCATCCGTTACCTCGACACCCACGACGACCTGGCTTTCGACCTCAGTTGCGAACTGGACGTTGTACGCCGGGCGGAAGCCGCCGTCGGCCATCTTCATCACGCGCGCCTCGGGATCCGTCGTCGAGGCGCGCACCTTGTCCTTCTCCGCGGGCTTCTCGCGTCCGAGCTGGCGCACCTTCGCGAGCGCCTTCTGCACCCGCTCGCGTCGGTCGCGCGCCGCTTGCTCGCGTGCCGCCTTCACCCGCCGCGAGGAAGCCGCCGGATCGTCTTCGAGTTCGCGTCGCAGCGACGCCACCCGCTGTCGCACCTCGCGCTCGAGCTCCCGCAGCCGCGTGCGGCGCCGAAACGAAGACGCCCCCGCCGACGCCCGCACCCGCATCCCGTCCTGCGCGATCCGGTCGAGCCGCACGAGCTTCGCATCCACGAGCTATACCACGCTCTCCGTCAGCAGCGCGTCGAGCTTCTCCTCGTGCAACACCCGGAAAGCTGCCAGCGTCCGGTAGCTCACCGATACGCCGCCACAGATCCAGCGATACGCGTCGTGCTGCTCGCACAGGCGCGCCACCGCACGCGCGCTCCCCACGCCTTCCAGCGTCGCGTAGATCCACAGCGACAGAAGGATCGCGGGGTCGATCGCCGGTCGTCCCGCCTCGCCCTCGACCGATCGGATCGACTCGTACCACGGCGACAGATCCAGCCCGCACACGAACTCCCACACCGCGCGGGCTCGATGATCCTCCGCCAGCAAGCTCTCCAGATCCGTCGGTCGAAGCTCTAGCTGCGCTCGGTTCGGCCGCAGCACCCGTGCTGTGTCACTCATGAATCACCCCCGCCCGGCATTCTCTCATGTCAGAGAACGAGGCGGAAGATTTCTTCTCAGCCTCTCAGCCCATCGCACCTGCGGCGCCCGGGTGCGCGTGCAGATCGTCTGCATCGGTCGCCTCGGTGGGCACGCCCGCAAGGCTCCAGTCGGCCGCATCGAAACCACCGACCCACTTGTATGCGAAGCGGATGCACAGACCGAGCGCCA
>JANLTC010000378.1:0-1761 GCA_031362725.1 Deltaproteobacteria bacterium
ACTATCCGGTCCTCGTTGCGGGGTCCGTAACTGATCGCGATCGGCAGGGTATTCGGAATCCACATGCTGGCCGGCTTCATTTACGAGCGCGCCGGGCCCGGCGACGCCCGCGAGATCACGGCGCGCTGTATCGCGCACGAAGCGTTGCCGATGGCGATCGCCGCGGCGACGACCGAGATCGGATTCGCCGCGCTGTGCCTCTCCAACGTCCCGGCGATCCAGGAGTTCGGCGCATTCGCGGTGCTCGGGGTGGGCTGCGTGACCTTCCTCGCACTCTCGGCGCTGCCGGCGACGCTCGCGCTGTTGCCGCCGCGCCGCGAAGGCTCGGCGCTGCCCGCGTCGCTCGCGCGCTCAAGCGAGCGCTTCGTGCTCGTGTTGAATCAGGGACTCGCGCGGATCTCCGCTGCGAGCGCGCGCCATGCTGATCGCTGCATCGTCGCCGGTATCGTTGCGGCCGGCGTTTGCGCCTACGCGATTCCCAACATCGTGATCGACACCGACTACCTGTCGTTCTTCGACGCAGACTCCCCGGTGCGGCGCGACTTCGATGCGGTGAATCAGCGCCTCGCAGGCGCGATCCCGATCTATGTCGTGCTGTCCGGCGACGGTCCCGGAACGTTTCGCGAACCCGCGGCGCTGCACGTGATCGAGACACTGAAGGCGCGCGCCGACGCGATCCCGGGTGTTTCGCGAACGGCCGCGGTCACCGACATGCTGCGCGTGATGAACCGCGCGATCGAGAACGATGATCCGGCGCAAGAACGCATTCCGGACGATCGCGCGGCCGTGACGGAGCTGTTCCAGCTCGGGCCGAAGGACGACATGGCGCGCTTCGGCAACGTGAACCAGTCGCGCGCGAATCTGATCGTGCGCACCGGCGAGGTCGGATCGGCTGCGGTCCGCCAGCTGGTCGCGCGCCTCGACGCGTTGTTGCGCGAGGTGCTGCCGCCGGGCCTGCACGGCGAGACGACGGGCAACGTGATCCTGCTCGCGCGCAGCGCCGACGGCATCGCCAGCGGCCAGTTCCTGTCGGTCGCGGCCGCGGCGGCCGTGATCTTCGCGCTCGTCACGTTGGCGCTGCGATCCTGGCGACTCGGCGTGATCGCAATGATTCCGAACCTGCTGCCGGTCGCGATGTACTTCGCGCTGCTGGGTCTCGGCGCCGCTTCGCTCTCGCTACCGACCAGCTTGATCGGCGCGGTGGCGCTCGGCATCGCGATCGACGACACGGTGCACTTCCTGGTCCGCTACCGCCGCGAGCGAAGCGCCGGTCTCTCGGCCGCCGATGCGGCACGCGTGACGGGCCTGCGCGTCGGCGCCCCGATCGCCACCGCAGCGATCATGCTCTCGACGGGCTTCGCGGTGATCGCGCTCTCGAGTTTCGCGACGTTGCGCGAGTTCGGCGTGCTGTTCGCCGTGACGGTGGGATTCTGCCTGGCGGCCGAGTTGGTGTTGATGCCCGCGTTGCTGGTCAAGACGAACGCGTAGAACCGCGCGGGCGGGGGACTCGTCCGAAACGTCCTCGGCGGGCGATCATGGCCGGCTCCGCGGCGCGGGCAGGCGACCGCCTCCGGATTGTTTCGGCCGAGTCCCCCGCCCGCGCTCGGCGCGCGTTCTCGGAAGCTGAGGTTCCGCAACGAATGGCAGGAGCGGGGGCGTGGCGTTCGGCCAGAACAATCCGCAGGCGCCTCGAAGCGCCGACGCGAAGCTGCGACACCCGCCGCCGAGGACGTTCTGGACGAACGTCACGCCCCCGCGCCC
>JANLTC010000390.1:0-5265 GCA_031362725.1 Deltaproteobacteria bacterium
CGTGGACGGCGTCGGACCCACCCCCGTTTTCATGTTCCACGTTTCCGGGGATATCATCGCCGCGGCGATGCTGCGTTTGGCCGCGGGCGATGTGCTAAACACGCTGAACGCGACCGGCTGACCCGAAGCGGGGATTGCCCATCCGTCCGTTCCGTTCGTGGCTGGCGGCGTTCGCGGTTGCACTCGCAGCCGCGACGCCCGCCAGCGCTGCGCGAGTGGACTCGTTCTCGCCGCAAGGCACGACCAAGCAGGTCCGTCAGGTCAGCGCGCATTTCTCCGCGCCGATGGTGCCGCTCGGCGATCCCCGCAGCGCCGCCGATCCGTTCGCGATCGATTGCGCGGCGAAGGGCAGCGCGCGCTGGGCGGATGCGCGCACATGGGTCTTCACATTCGACGCGGACCTGCCGGCCGGCGTGCGCTGTCGCTTTACGTTGCAGCAGAAGATCCGCACGCTGGCAGGCGCCGCGCTCGACGGCCCGCGCGAGTTTGCATTCTCGACCGGCGGACCGGCCGTGCTCGAGATCGTTCCGTTCGCGGGCAGCATCAGCGAAGACCAGCGTTTCGCGGTGAAGCTCGATGCGCCAGCGACGCGCGAATCGGTGGAGCAGCACGCAGTCGTGCGCGTCGCCGGCCTGCCCGATCCGATCGGGCTGCGCATCGCGCTGGGCGGCGATCGCGACGCGATCTTCGCGAGCCTCGATTGGCCGCGCGACGACGCACGCCTGCTGCTGCTCGAAGCGCGCCAGCGCTTCGCGCCCGGCGCGAAGCTGGTGCTGACGTGGGGCGCCGGCATCGCGACGACCAGCGGTGTCGCGACGGAGAACGAACAGACCTTCGAGTTCGAGGTACGGCCCGCGTTCCACGCGCGCCTTTCGTGCGATCGCGAGAACGAGAAGGCGGGCTGCGTGCCGCTCCGCCCGATCCGGCTGTCGTTCTCCTCGGCGGTGCCCTGGGACGTCGCGTCGAAGATCCTGCTGCGCGAAGTGCCGGCGGGTCCCGAGGCGCGGAGCTGGTCCGTCCAGCGCGGCGACCCGACCGACGGCGACCCACTCGTCGACTCGCTGCTGTTTGCTGCGCCGTTCCCGCCGCGCGCGAAGTTCCAGCTGGAGATTCCGCCCGAACTGCGCGACGACGCCGGGCGCGCGCTCGAAGCGAGCCAGACCTCCCGCGAGATCGCGACCGACCGCTATCCGCCGCTCGCGAAGTTCTCGGCGCGCTTCGGCATCCTCGAAGCGGCGAGTCCGGTGCTGCCGGTCGCGCTGCGCCACGTCGGTGCCGACGCGACACTGCGCGGACTCGCCATCACCGGCAGCATCGCCGCGAAGAGCGCACGCGTCACGGGCGACGAGCCGCGCGCGATCCTCGGCTGGCTGCACGCGCTCGCGCAGGTCGACGACACGATCTCGATCTTCGCGACGCCGGGCCTCGCCGCGTCGCCGCAGACGCTGGCGCTTCCGGCGGCACAGGACGGCGACGATGCCGAGGTCGTCGGCATCCCGCTCACGGGTGATGGCCTGCACGTCGTCGAGATCGAGAGCCGCTTGCTCGGCACGGCTCTGCAGGATCCGCCGGCACCGATGTACGTCGCGGCGGGCGCGTTCGTGACGAACCTCGCGGCGCATTTCAAATGGGGCCGCGAGTCGTCACTGGTCTGGGTCACCACGCTCGATGGCGCCGAGCCCGTGGCGGGCGCTGCGGTGAGCGTTGCCGACTGCGACGGCACGATCCTCGCACAGGCGACGAGCGATGCGAACGGCATCGCGCGTTTGACGGGTCTGCCGGTGCCCGACGCTGCTCCCAACTGCAAGCTGGAAGGCTGGAGCGACTACGCCTCGGGACTGCTGGTCGTTGCGAAGAGCGGCGATCGGCTCGGGATCGTGCACACGAGTTGGAGCGAAGGAATCGAGTCGTGGCGTTTTGGTTTTCCGACCGAGTGGCGTCCGGATCCGACCGATGCGCACACGATCTTCGACCGCACGCTGTTGCGCGCCGGCGACACCGTGCACATGAAGCACATCCTGCGGCGGCCGGTGCTCGCCGGCTTCGCGCAGGTGGCGCCCGGCGAGCGTCCCGAGAAACTCGAGATTGCACACCTGGGCAGCGACGACCGCTTCGAGCTGCCGCTCGCGTGGGACGCGAACGGCAGCGCCGCCAATGAATGGGCGATCCCGCAGCAGGCGAAGCTCGGCACCTACACGGTCCGGCTCGTCCCGCGCGACGGCCAGGGTTACGGCGAGAGTTCGGGTGCGTTCCGCGTCGAGGAGTTCCGCGTGCCTCTGATGCGCGGCGTGCTCTCCCCGCCCCGCGACGCGTTGGTTGCCGAGACCGGGTTCCCGCTCGATCTCGCGGTGCAATATCTGTCGGGCGGCGGCGCGTCGTCGCTGCCGGTGACGCTGCGCACCCAGATCCGTCAGCGCGACGACGTCGACTTCGCCGGCTTCGAAGGCTTCGCGTTTGCGCGCGGCAGCGTCGTCGAGGGCGTCCGCCGCAGCCGCTTCGGCGAATCCGAACCGGACTCGGAACACGAATGGCTGTGGGGTGAGGACGGATCACGCGGCGGCGTCTGGCGCAATCCAGCAGGCAGCGACAGCAACGGCCCGGTCGCGTCGCAGTCCCTCACGCTCGATGCGGCTGGCACCGCGCGCGCGGAGGTCGCGGGCCTGCCGCACGCAGATCGCCCGCTCGATGTGCAAGCCGAACTCGAGTTTCGCGACCCGAGCGGCGAGGTGCAGACGAGTTCGCGCACGGTCCCGATCTGGCCGTCGTCGCGCGTCGTCGGGCTGCGCGCATCGAGTTCCCCGGCCGCGGGCGCAAGGTTGCGCGTGCAGGGCGCGGTCGTCGATCTCGAGGGCAAGCCGCTGCCACTCGCGGGCGTCGCAGTCGACGCCTACGAGCGTCGCACCTACGCCGCGCGCCAGCGCATGGTGGGTGGCTTCTATGCGTACGAACACGTCGAGGAAGTGCGCAAGCTCGGCGCCTTCTGCACGAATCGCACCGACCGGCAGGGTCGTTTCGAGTGCGAAGGACCGCCGCCCGCGCGCGGCGAACTCGTACTCGTCGCGCGCAGCACCGACTGGCACTACCGCGAGGCGACGACGCATACGACGGTCTACGTTGCCGGCGCCGGCGACGATTGGTTTGCGCAGGGCGAAGGCGATCGCATCGACGTGGTCCCCGAGATGCCCCGCTACGAGCCGGGTGAGACCGCCCGGCTGCAGGTGCGCATGCCGTTCCGCGAAGCGACCGCGCTCGTCTCGGTCGAACGCGAGGGCGTCGCCGACGCGTTCGTGACACGGCTCTCGGGCCGCGATCCGGTGGTCGAGGTGCCCGTCTCGGGGAGCTTTGCGCCGAACGTCTATGTCTCGGTGCTCGTGGTGCGCGGCCGCGAAGCCGAGCCGGCGCCCACCGGTATCGTCGATCTCGCGAAGCCCGCCTATCGGCTCGGCATGGCCGAGATCCGCGTCGGGCTGCGCGCGGGCGAACTCACCGTGCGCGTCGATCCTGCCCATCCGAGCTACCGGGTGCGCGAGACGGCGCAGGTGCGCGTCGCGGTGCGAACCCCGGACGGCGCCGCGCCGCCGCCCGGCTCGGAAGTGGCGATCGCCGCGGTGGACGAGGGCCTGCTCGAGCTGTGGCCCAACAAGAGCTGGGCGCTGCTCGACGCCATGATGGGTCGGCGTCCCTACGCGGTGCAGAACGCGACCGCGTCGATGCAGGTGGTCGGCAAGCGCCACTTCGGCCGCAAGGCCGTGCCGAGCGGCGGCGGCGGCGGCAAGCAGACGACGCGCGAGCTCTTCGACACGCTGTTGCTGTGGCGCGCCCGCGTTCCACTCGACGCGGAGGGAAACGCCAGCGTCGAGATTCCGCTGAACGATTCGCTGACGAGCTTCCGGATCGCCGCGATCGCGACCGGCGGCGACGCGCGCTTCGGTACGGGCGAAGCGTCGATCCGCACCACGCAGGAGTTGATGATCCTGTCGGGGTTGCCGCAGTTGGTGCGCGAGGGCGATCGCTTCGCGGCCGGCTTCACGCTGCGCAACACCACCGACCTTGCGCAGCAGGTGACGCTTCGCGCGCGCGTTGCGGGTCTCGCGCAGGGCCCCGCACCGATCGAGGTTTCGCTCGCGGCCGGCGAAGCGCGCGAGCTGCACTGGGACATCGATGTGCCCGCCGGCATCGCGTCGCTCGACTGGGAGGTCGACGTCGAGAGCGCCGCCGGCATCCGCGATCAGCTGAGGCTTGCGCAGCGCGTGCTGCCGGCGGTTCCGGTGCGCGTGCTGCAAGCAACGCTCGCGCAAGTGGCGCCAAGCGAGCGCATCGACATCGAGCGGCCGGTCGGCGCGCTGCCGGGCCGGGGCGGCATCGAAGTGGCACTGCGGCCGCGCCTTGCCGACGGTCGCGACGGCATCGAGCGTGCGATGCGCGAGTACCCCTACGACTGCCTCGAGCAGCGCGTCAGCATCGCCGTCGCGCTACGCGACGCCGAGCGGTGGCGCGCCGTCACCGACGTGCTGCCAACCTATCTGGACGGCGATGGCTTTGCGCGCTTCTTCCCGGGCAACGGTCCCGGCAGCGAAGTGCTCACCGCCTATCTGCTCGCAATCGCCGACGAGGCGAAGTTCGCGGTGCCGGCGGCGCCGCGCGAGCGGATGCTCGGCGCGCTGACGAGATTCGTCGAAGGCGGCGTCACGCGTCGCGAGTTCGTGGCGGCGGCCGATCTGCCGCTGCGCAAGCTCGCGGCACTCGAAGCGCTGGCGCGCCACGGTCGCGCAACGCCCGCGCTGCTCGGTGGCATCGCGATCGAACCGATGCTGCTCCCGAACGCGGGGCTGCTCGACTGGATCTCCGTGCTCGACCGCGTGCCGGCGATTCCGCAGCGCGACGCACGCCGCGCCGAGGCCGACAGCCTGCTGCGCGCGCGCCTCGATGTGCAGGGCACGACGCTCGGCTTCGCGACCAGTCGCGGCGGTGTGATGGACTGGCTGCTCGCGACCAGCGACGTCAACGCGGCGCGCCTCGTGCTGGCGGCGATGCGCACCCCGAGCTGGCACGGCGAGGTGCCGCGCCTCATGCGTTCGCTCGTCGCGTTGCAGCGGCGCGGCGCGTGGCCGACCACGACCGCGAACGCCTGGGGCACGCTCGCGCTCGAACAGTTCTCGGCCGTCTACGAAGCGGCGGCGATCAGCGGTGTCACCACCGCGCGTCTCGGCGCTGTGGACGAGCGCGTCGCGTGGGCGCAGACGCCGGCCGGCGCGGCGCTCCACC
>JANLTC010000397.1:0-4539 GCA_031362725.1 Deltaproteobacteria bacterium
GGTCCCGCGTAGCGAGCCAACGGCGAGCGGCGAGATCATAAGGACGCTCCCGCGTAGCGAGCCAACGGCGAGCGGCGAGGCTCATCAAGCCGCGCGGCGCAGCGCTCGCCGTCCGCGCGTCACGGCGACCAGGCCGATGCCGAAGATCAGCGCGGCCGACGGCTCCGGAACGGGAGCCGAGACGTTCGCGAACAGCACGTCGTTCGCGCAGCTCGGCGCGAAGCCGATCGTCACGTTGCCGTTGATCGAAAGGCCGTTGCCGAGGCCGAAACCGAGCGTGCCACCCGAGGCCAGCTGGTCGAAGCCCGCGAGGCTGCCGGTGCCGATCTGCGTGCCGCCACCATTCCATGCGTAGGGATGGCGGTCGCGGATGCCGTAGCCGGCCCAGTAGCCGGTATTGTCGCTACCGGTGAACAGGTACGACGGGCTCGCGCTCGCGCTGACATCGAGGATCGACAGCGACGCGTAGTTCGCAACCGGAGTCTGCGCGCCCGCGACGAGCTTCATCACGTAGTCCCAATGACCGTCACCGCCGACGTCCAGGAACAAGTCGCCCGGAATCACGCGGGCGTTCCCGGATGCGACCGGCGAGAAATGGCCGGTGTAGTCGATGCTGATGTTGGTCAGCAGGCCGGTCGAGTCGCTGAAGGTGGCGGTGCCGCCGAGCAGATCGGGGGTTCCGATCGTGTCGCGCGTGTCGTCGACGGTTCCATTCCCGTAGTGGGACCAGTACCGGACGGAGTCTCCGAACGACACAGTCGTGGCGCGCGCCTGACCCGCGGCGAGTGTGACGGCAACAGCGAGCGTGAGAGATGCCCAGTTCGAGGGCCGCATTTTCGACATCCAGCTGTTCTCCCGAGGAAGAGCAGCCAACGCGGCTGCCATCTCTGGGTGTTCGTGACCCAAGTGCGGAAGCGGGTGTCAGCCATCTGCGACGCGTCCGGCGCATGCGCGCGCAGCGCAGCGGCAACTCGGATGGCGCGGTCTGCGGCGTCGCTCAGGAACCCATCATCGCTGCAAAATTCCGGGCGTAGAATCGCTCTTTGGTGTCCTCATCGGCGATCGCGAGCGACGCCTCGAAGCGTCTCAAGGGGTCGCGGCCGCCCTCCGGGTGCGGATAGTCGGAAGAGAACAGGAACAGCTCGGAGCCGGCGTTCTCGATCATCCAGCCGACCGGCTCGGTCGCGAACGGCGTGAACCACAGATGCCCGCGCACCACTTCGGACGGGCGCTGCGACAGTTCGCGCAGTGCGGGTTCCGTCTTCTGGAACATCTGCTGCGCCTGGTCGAGCCGTGCGAGCCACGGAATCACCCACATCGCCCCTTGTTCGATGCAGCCGCCGCGCAGTCGCGGAAATGCGTCGAAGACACCGTCGAGCACCATGCACGACAAGAAGATCTCGGGCGGGTTGTGCAGCGCCATGTAGTCCTTGGCGCGGATGTTCTCGCCGCCGCCGAGGAAGTCGGTCGTCTTCGCTTTGCCGTTCGCGTGGAACGACGGCCGCAGCGGGCGACCGCCGCCGCCGACGTGCAGCATGAACGGAACATTCGCGTCTTCGAGTGTCGCCCAGAAGGGGTGGTAATCGGGATGGAACGGCGAGCGATCGCGCGGCGGATGCGACGGCACCAGGATCGCGCCACAGCCGAGCCGGATCGCTTCCTCGGCTTCGCGCCGGGTGCGCTCCGGATCGGCCCACGGCACGAACGCGACCGCGATCATGCGCTCGTCATCGGAACAGAAGTCGGCGATCGCGCGGTTGTGCGCGCGCGTGCCGCCGTAGAGCAGATCGAGGTCGTCGCCAAGGAACTGCGTCGGCGCGAAGGTGCTGAACACCAGCTGCTGCGCGAAGCCCAGCAGATCGAGCGCGCGACTGCGCTCGCGCGGGTCGAACGCGCCGAGCGCGCCCCAGCCCTTCGCACGCATCAGCTCGGCCTCGAGCGCGGCCGCGGCCGCCGGATCGCCGCGACGCGCAGCGGCGTCGCGCACGGCCTGCTCGGCCAAGCCGCCTGCGCCGCCGAGGTGAAGCGGACGGATCCGCTCCCGAATGCCGGGATCGGCGTAGCGCGGCAGCCAGTCGTGTAGCTCCATCAGGTGCGAGTCGGCATCGCAGTAGCGGCGACCTTCGGCGTAGGGCATCGCGATCTCCTCGATGGCTGCTTACACCCTACGCGGCGAAGCGGCTCGAGGTCAAGAGGGTTGCCCGGTCGTTGCCGACCGGTAGCCTCGCGATTTGCGATCGAGGGGGCGTCGCGATTTCCAGCGCCGGTTCAGGATCCGTCGACGCCGTGGTGCCCGTGCACAACGCGCCCGAGCTGGTGCGTCGCTGCATCGACTCGGTGCTCGCGCACGTCGGCGAGCAGCTCGGTGAGATCGTCGTCGTGGACGACGCATCCGGCGCAGAAACCGTCGCGATGCTCGGATCGCTCCGGCACCCGAAGCTGCGCGTCGTGCGCACCGATGAGAATCTCGGCTACGGCGGCAGCGTGAACCTCGGCATCGCGAGTTGTCGTGCGCCGCTCGTGCTGCAGCTGAACTCGGACATCGAGGCGCGCAGCGATTTCCTCGCGCCGCTCGTCGCCGCACTGGCGGCCGATCCGAAGCTCGCGGCGCTGAATCCCGCCGGCAACACATATCGTCGCTACGACCTCGCGCGCTACGCGAAGCGCGCCGCCTGCGTCGTGACGAGCCATCTCTCCGGTTACGCGTTCCTGATCCGTCGCAGTGTCTTCGATGCGGCCGGTGGCTTCGACCCCGCATTCGGGCTCGGCTATTTCGAAGACACCGACCTCTCGCGCCGCATCCTGCGGACCGGGTGCTGGCTCGGCGTGCATCCGGACGCGGTGCTCCACCACGAGAGTCATGGCTCGTTCTCGCTGCGACCCGAGCGCCGTGCGGTGCTCGAAGCGAATCGCCTGCGCTATCACGCGCGCTGGCCGGCGGCGCGCCGTCAGGTATTGCTCGCGACGGGCGCGGCGCGGGGCAGCGCGTTGCCGCGACCGCTCGTCGACGAAGCGTGGGGCGTGCTCGATGGCGGCGGCGGCATCTGGTGGGTGGCTCCCGAGTCGCCGCGCGAACTGCTGGCGCTCGGCATGCGCGGCGACCGGATGGGCCTGTTGCGCGGCCCGCGACGAATGCGCAGACAGCGCGACGATCCCTTCAAGCGCTTCACCGAGCTTTGGGTGTGCGGCGACGCACCCCGTTTGCCCGCGTCGATGCTGCGCGCGGCCGCGCGCGGCGCGGCGATCGAGACGAGGCTGTGGGAGCCCTGCCGACGGCGCGCGCCGAGCGACTGCTGCTCGCCGCGGTCTGGCTCGCCCAGCTGACCCTGCTGCTCGTGGTCGCCGCGCAGCACGAGCCCTGGCGCGACGAGGCGGACGTCTGGTTGATGGCACGCGACGCGCCAGCGTCCGCCTGGGTGAGCTTCCTGAAGCACTCGGGAACGCCTGGATTGTGGCACCTGTTGGTGTTGCCGCTGGCGCGTTCGGGTTTGCCGTACGCGAGCATCGTCTACCTCAACGTCGCGATCGTCTCCGTCGGCGTCGCGATCTTCCTGCGCTACGCACGGCTGCCGCTGCTGCTGAAGCTGCTGTTCCCATTCGGTGTCCTGCCGCTCCATGAGTACGGCGTCGTGGCGCGGAGCTATGGGCTCTCGTTCACGCTGTTGATGGCGGTGTGCGCCGCGTTCTGTGCGCGTCGGAAGCGGCCGCTATGGATCGGCTTGCTGCTCGCGCTGCTCGCGAACACGAACGCGCACAGTCTCGTGCTCGCGGCCGGGCTCGGTCTCTACTGGCTGCTCGCGACCTGGCAATCGCGGCGGCCCGGCGCACCGCGGCTGCCGCGCGCGGTCGTCGCGGGGATGGCGCTTGCGATCGCGGGGGGCCTCGTCGCGATCGTCTTGCTGATTCCCCCCGATGATCCGCAGACCGCGCTGCGCGAGTTCCAGGTGTCCCGCGTGATGCTCTCGGCGCTGCGCGACGCCTTCTTCCCGTCGTTCTCGCGCTTCCCGGGCGGCTGCCTCGGCGGCGTCGCGCTGGTCGCGATCGTCTACTCGTTGCGGCGAAAGCGGGCGGTGTTCGCGTTCGCGTTGTGGAGCGCGGTCTCCCTCGTCGCGTTCTTCCTCGCGATCTACACGCCGTTCTTGCGGCATGCCGGCTTTCTCTGGCTCGCGATGGTGGCCGCGCTCTGGCTCGCCGAGCGCGACGCTTCGCGCCGCGCGCCAAAGCGCGCCGCGTTGCTTTTGATCTTCTCGTTCTCGGCGCTTTCGCATCTGAAAGCGGGCATCCAGCACAGCGGGCTCGACTACGACGAGCCGTTTTCCGGCTCGCTCGATGCTGCGAAGTTCCTGGGCACGCTCGACCTCGATGCCGCAGTCATCGCGGCGCACCCGGCGACGACCGGCGAAGCGATCCTGCCGTATCTCCCGATCCCCTCGCTCTACTATCCGGGGCACGATGCGATCGGGAGCTACATGCCGTGGAACGGCGCGTACGTGCGCGGCCTCGTCCCGACCGCGCCCGAGGCATTCCGCACGACGCGCG
>JANLTC010000399.1:0-2296 GCA_031362725.1 Deltaproteobacteria bacterium
GAACGTAGGCGTCGTATTGAGGCTTCACGTTGGTCCTCTTCACGCCTTTATGGGTGTTGAGGCGGTCCACTTGGATCTCGTTGTCGAAGTGGCCGATGTTGCAGACGATGGCCTGGTCTTTCATCTTGAGCATGTGCTCGAGGGTGATGACGTCCTTGTTGCCGGTGGTGGTCACGTAGATGTCTCCGCGGCCGAGGGTATCCTCGACGGTGGTGACTTCAAAGCCTTCCATCGCGGCCTGCAGGGCGTTGATGGGATCAATCTCGGTGACGATGACGCGCGCGCCAAAGCCGCGCAGGCTGTGGGCACTGCCCTTGCCGACGTCGCCATAGCCGCAGACGACGGCGACCTTGCCGGCGATCATCACGTCGGTGGCGCGCTTGATGCCGTCGGCGAGCGATTCGCGGCAGCCGTAGAGGTTGTCGAACTTCGACTTGGTGACGGAGTCGTTGACGTTGATGCAGGGGACGAGAAGTTTCTTCGCCTCGAGCATCTGGTAGAGGCGATGGACGCCGGTGGTGGTCTCCTCGCTGACGCCGCGCCAGTCCTTGACGACGTTGTGGAACCAGCCGGGGCGTTCGCGGCCGCATTTCTTGAGGAGGTTCTTGATGACGGCGATCTCGTGGTTGTCGCTGGGGGAGTTGATCCAGTTGTCGCCGTTCTCCATCTCGTAGCCCTTGTGGAGGAGCAGCGTGGCGTCGCCGCCATCATCGACGATGAGCTGAGGGCCTTTCATGCCGGGGAAGGTGAGGGCGTCGAGGGTGAGCTTCCAGTATTCCTCGAGCGTCTCGCCCTTGAAGGCGAAGACCGGGATGCCGGCCTTGGCGATGGCGGCGGCGGCGTGGTCCTGGGTGGAGAAGATGTTGCAGCTCGCCCAGCGGACGGACGCGCCGAGCTCGACGAGGGTCTCGATGAGCACGGCAGTCTCGATGGTCATGTGCAGCGAGCCGGTGATGCGCACGCCGTTGAGCGGCTTGGGCGGGCCGTACTTTTTGCGAATGGCCATGAGGCCGGGCATTTCGTGCTGGGCGATCTCGATGGTCTTGCGGCCCCATTCGGCCAGGGAGAGATCCTTGACGAAGAAGTCGGCTTTGCCGTTGCCGTTGGTGGCGAGTTTGGCGTTGTCGGACTTGGCCGTGGCTTTGCGGGAGGGGGTGAGTTGGACTTTGGACATAGGCGTATTTCGTGTGACGTGAAACGTGAGGTTACTTCACCACCCGCTTGAGGGCGGCGGCTTTGTCGGTGCGTTCCCAGGTGATGTCCGGGTCGGTCTTGCCGAAGTGGCCGTAGTTGGTCGTCTTCGAGTAGATCGGACGGCGCAGGTTCAGCTGGTCGATGATCGCCGCCGGCTGGAAGTCGAACACGCGGTTGACGGCGCGAATGATCTTCGCGTCCGGCACCGTCGCCGTCCCGAACGTCTCGACGTGCACGCTGACCGGATCGGGGTGACCAATCGCGTACGCAAACTGCACTTCGCACTTGGCGGCGAGCTTCGCCGCGACCACGTTCTTCGCCACCCAGCGGCCCATGTAGGCGGCGCTGCGATCGACCTTCGTTGGATCCTTGCCCGAGAACGCGCCACCGCCGTGACGGCCCATGCCGCCGTAGCTGTCGACGATGATCTTGCGGCCGGTAAGGCCGGTATCGCCTTGCGGTCCGCCGACGACGAAGCGGCCGGTCGGGTTGATCAGGAATTCGGTCTTGTTGGTGAGGAGCTTCGCCGGCAGCACCTTCCGAACGACTTCTTCGATGCAGAACTTTTCGATCGTGCTGTGGGCGGCGTCGGCGGCGTGCTGCGTCGAGATGACGACGTTTGAAATGCCGACTGGCTTGCCGTCCTCGTAGATCACCGAGACCTGCGACTTTGCGTCGGGGCGCAACCACGCGGCCGCGCCGGCCTTGCGCAACTGCGTCAGCTTGCGGCCGAGGCGATGCGCGAACATGATCGGGGCCGGCATCAGTTCCGGCGTTTCGTTGCTGGCGTAACCGAACATCAGGCCCTGGTCGCCCGCGCCCTGCTCGGCGGTGTCCTTGCCTTCCGCGGCCTTCGCGTCCACGCCCTGGGCGATGTCCGGAGACTGCGCGGTGATGATGTTCATCACGAAAAGTTTGTCGGCATGGAAGATGTCGTCGTCGTTCACATAGCCGATCTCGCGCACCGCCTGGCGGACGATGGCGTCGTAGTTGAGCTTGGCCTTGGTGGTGATCTCACCGCCGACGATGGCGATATTGCTCTTCACGTAGGTTTCACAGGCGACGCGGCTGTGCTTGTCCTGCGCGAGGCAGGCGTCAAGCA
>JANLTC010000028.1:0-2955 GCA_031362725.1 Deltaproteobacteria bacterium
GTCGCGAGCCGCTGGGACGAACATCCGAACGCGGCCGCGCACGGCGAGATCGCGGACGCGATCCTCCACTTCCTGCGCACTGAACTCCACTTCTAGATCCCGCGTAGCGAGCCAACAGCGAGCGGCGACATCCATGAGGCCGCCTCCCGCGTAGCGAGCCAACGGCGAGCGGCGAGCTTCACAAGGCCGCCTCCCGCGTAGCGAGCCAACAGCGAGCGGCGAGCCTCATGAGTCGTCGTCGCGCAGCACGCCGGCGGCGAGCAGCGCGTGCACCCGCGCGTCGTCGAAGCCGAGGACTTCGCGCAGCACCTCGGCGTTGTGTTCGCCGCGCCGCGGCGCGGGCCGTCGCCAGCCGACTTCGGAGCTCGAGAAGCGGTACGGCAGCCGCGGCATCTTGCGCGTACCGCCGCGGCGATCATCGACGTCGCGCAGGATTCCGCGTTCGCGCGCGAAGTCGCCGGTCAGCGCTTCGCGCAGCGTGACGACCGGCGCACACGGGATGCGCGCGCCGTCGAGCGCCGCAATGAGCGCATCGCGGCTCGGCTGCGCCGCCCTACAGCGCTCGATTGCCGCATGCCGCAGCCTCGCCTTGGTCGGGACGTCGACGCCGGGCGGCGCGGGATCGCTGATCGCAAAGGCCTTCGCGATCACCGCCCAGACGTGCTGCGGCGGACCCGCGACCGCGACGAAACCGTTCGCACCGCCGTCATACGGAGCGGGCTCCTCGCGGATCTCGGGCGGATCCATCAGCTCGAACGGAGTCTCGGAGTAGGTGCCCAAGACCGCGTCGAACATCGCGATCTCGACACGCTGGCCCTCGCCGGTCTGCTCTGCGGAACGGAGCGCGGCCAGCAGCCCGATGGTGGCGTGCAGCGACGTCGTAAGGTCGGCACGGGCGTCGGGGAGGTTGACCATCGGGCCTCCCCCCTTCCTCGCCTGGTACTCGATCAGGCCCGTCGCGGCGTGCATGGTCGGCGCGAAGGCGCCGTGATCGCGCCACGACGAGTCACTGCCGAAGCCGTTCACCGAGATCATGACGGCGCGCGGATTCGCCGCGTGCACGGCGTCCCACCCGATGCCGAGGCGATCCGCAACGCCGGGCCGGAAGTTCTCGACGACGACGTGGCAGACGCGCACCAGATCGAGCGCGAGCGCCCTGCCCTCCGGCTTCGACAAGTCGATGCAGACGTTCCGCTTGCCGAGATTCGCCCAGGTGTAGAGACCCGACTGACCGCGGTCATGCTTCGGCGCGATCACGCGCGTGAGGTCGCCACTCGGCGCCTCGACCTTGATCACGTCGGCGCCGAGTTCGGCGAGGATGCGCGTCGTGTACGGCCCCGCGAGCACTTGCGAGAAGTCGAGCACGCGGAGATCGGAGAACGGCGCGCGGCTCACTTCACCCTCGCAAAAAAGCGCCGCCCGAAGCTACCCACGAACAATCTCCTCACTCCGATCCAACCAATCCCGCGTAGCGAGCGACAGCGAGCGGCGAGATCCATAGGGCCAATCCCGCGTAGCGAGCGAAAGCGAGCGGCGAGATCCATAAGGCCCCGCCCGCATCCTACCGGACCCGCACCCGGGCGCGTATCGTGCGCAGCACGTGAAGAAACCCGGGAAACGATCGCGACTCACGATCCCGCGCACAGTGCTGCTCGTATGGCTCGTGGTGATGGCATTCGCGACGCGACCCTGGTCCGCGCCGCGCGATGCGCAGACGCCCGAGACCTGCGCGGCTCAGGGCCCTTTAGACGCAACGCTGTTCCTGATCGGCGACGCCGGCGCGCCGCGCCTGCCGCGCGAACCGCTGCTCGACGCACTCGCCGCGGAATCCGCCGAGCGCGTGCGCGCGCTCGGCGCCGAGCGCGTCGCGATCGTGTTCCTCGGCGACAACGTCTATCCGGCCGGGCTGCGTGCTGCCGACCACGCGGAACGCGCCGAAGACGAGCGGCGCCTCGATGCACAACTCGCCGTCGTTCGCAGCTCGGGCGCGCGCGGCTACCTCGTGCCCGGCAACCACGACTGGGACAACGGCGGCGCCGAAGGCTGGGAAGCGGTGAAGCGCGAGACCCGTTTCGTCGCCGCGCGCGGCGCCGTGGAAGTACCGCCCAGCGGCTGCCCCGGTCCGGTGTCGGCATCGCTCGGCGCGCGGATGAATCTCGTCTTTCTCGACACCCAGTGGTGGCTGCAAGAGCATGCGCGCCCGAGCGACGCCGCGTCGGGCTGCGCAGAGACGGGCGAGGCCGCGATCGAGAGCGCGCTCGCCGCGACGCTTCGCGATGCTGGCGACCGCCACGCGATCGTCCTCGCGCACCATCCACTGCGCAGTGGCGGCCCGCACGGCGGACGCTTTGGCTGGAAGGAACACCTCTTCCCGTTCCGCGAACTGAAACGCTCGCTGTGGATTCCGGTTCCCGTGCTCGGCTCGATCCGCCAATTCACGCGAATGCTCGGCGCGAGTTCCGAGGACATTTCGTCTGCGCCCTATCAGCAGATGATCGAGTCGATCGAGCGCGGACTCGCGGGCGCGCCGCCGCTGGTCTACGCCGCGGGCCATGATCACAACCTGCAGGTGATCGAAGGCGGCGGCGGGGCACGTTTCGAAATCGTCAGCGGCGCGGGATCGGCGCCGAACCTCACGTGGGCCTACGCGATCGACGGCACGCTCTTCGCCGCGGCGGAGTCCGGCTATGTGCGGCTCGACGCGTTCGCGAGGGGCGCGGTGGAACTGACGGTCGAGACGCTCGATGCGTCGAATGAGCCGGCGCAAGCGTTTCACGCGTGTCTGGCGACCGGTCGCTAGCAGCCTGACCCGCGCTGGACCGCTGCCTGCCGCGCCGCCGTACTTGGATCGTTGCTACGCGTCGCGCGGGCGGGGGACTCGTCCGAAACGTCCTCGGCGGCGGGCGTCCCAGCTCCGCGGCCGTTGCACCGGGGCGCCTGCGGATTGTTTCGGCC
>JANLTC010000030.1:0-1706 GCA_031362725.1 Deltaproteobacteria bacterium
CCTGCCGACATGCTCGAGCAGTGCAAGGAATACCGCGCCGCCCTCGTGGAAGCCGCCGTCGAAATGGACGACGCGGTGCTCGAGAAATTCCTCGAAGGCGAGGAGCCCGACGAAGCGACTCTGAAGCGCATGATCCGCAAGGCCGTGCTGCACGGAACCTGGTATCCGGTGCTGTGCGGCTCCGCGTTCAAGAAC
This sequence comes from Deltaproteobacteria bacterium, assembly GCA_031362725.1. Lineage (GTDB taxonomy): Bacteria > Myxococcota_A > UBA9160 > UBA9160 > PR03 > PR03. The sequence goes on from JANLTC010000030.1 coordinate 196, forward strand.
AAGGGTGTGCAGCCGCTGCTCGACGCCGTCGTCGACTACCTGCCGAGCCCGCTCGATCGCCCGCCGATCAAGGGCATCGACTTCAAGACCGAAGCCGAAATCACCCGCATCTCCTCGGATGACGAGCCCTTCTCCATGCTCGCGTTCAAGATCATGGACGACCCGTTCGTCGGCACGATCACGTTCTGCCGCATCTATTCCGGCAAGCTGAACACCGGCGACGGCCGGCTCAACTCGACGCGCGACAAGAAGGAGCGCGTCGGCCGCATGCTGCTGATGCACGCCAACAACCGCGAGGACATCAAGGAAGCGTTCGCCGGCGACATCGTCGCGCTGACGTCCCTGAAGGACACGCGCACGGGCGACACGCTGTGCGATCCGGCCAAGCCGGTGATCCTGGAGCGGATGGAATTCCCCGAGCCGGTCATCGAAATGGCCGTCGAGCCGAAGTCCAAGGCCGACCAGGAAAAGCTGGGCGTGGCGCTGGCCAAGCTTGTCGCGGAAGATCCGTCCTTCCGCGTGTCGACCGATCACGAGACCGGCCAGACCATCCTCAAGGGGATGGGCGAGCTTCACCTCGACATCAAGATCGACATCCTGCGCCGGACCTACAAGGTTGAAGCCAACGTCGGCGCGCCGCAGGTGGCGTACCGCGAAAAGCTCGGTCGCGCCGCGACCATCGACTACACGCACAAGAAGCAGACGGGCGGCACCGGCCAGTTCGCGCGCATCAAGATCGAGTTCGTGCCGGGTGAACCGGGATCGGGCTTCGTGTTCGAGAACGACATCGTCGGCGGCGCCGTGCCGAAGGAATTCGTCCCGGGCGTCGTGAAGGGTTTGACGTCTGAAAAGGAAAACGGCCTGCTGGCCGGCTTCCCGATCATCGACGTGAAGGCGACGCTCGTCGACGGCGCCTTCCACGACGTGGACTCCAGCGTCCTCGCGTTCGAAATCGCCGCCCGTGCGGCGTTCCGCGAACTGAAGGAAAAGGGTGATCCGCGCTTGCTCGAACCGATCATGAAGGTCGAGGTCGTGTCGCCGGAAGATTACGTCGGTTCAGTGATCGGCGATCTCAACTCGCGGCGCGGCATGATCCAGGGTCAGGACATGCGCGGCAACGCCACCGTCATCAACGCGATGGTGCCGCTCGCCAACATGTTCGGCTACGTGAGCACGCTCCGGTCCTTCTCGCAGGGCCGCGCGAACTTCACGATGCAGTTCAGCCACTACGAAGAAGTCCCCCGGGCGGTCAGCCAGGAGCTCCTGGCCAAGCTTCGCGCTTGAGACATGGCGCTTTGCTTGCTGAGCTGACCGACGTTCAGTCCAGAACCACATTGAAACAGACTTAGAGAAAGATACGGAGCGCCACGATGGCCAAGGCAAAATTCGAGCGGAACAAGCCGCACTGCAACATCGGCACGATCGGCCACGTCGACCATGGCAAGACGACGCTGACGGCGGCGATCACGATGGTGCTGGCCAAGACCGGCGGGGCCAAGGCGATGAGCTAC
>JANLTC010000034.1:0-11974 GCA_031362725.1 Deltaproteobacteria bacterium
CGCGCGTCGAAGCTCTCGTTCGTCTCACTGCGCTGCGAGGTGGAGGGCACGCTCGATCGCGTCGAGCGCGCGACGCTCTTCACCGGCTTCCTGGTGCGCGCATCGCTGCAGCTGCCGGCCGGCGCGAACGAGGAGCAGGCGCACCGCCTGCTCGAGCGCGCGGAGCAATCGTGCCTGATCAGCAACTCACTGAAGGGCGCGTCGCGGCTGGAGGCGACGGTCGAGGTGCAGGCGTAGCGTCCTTCGAAGCTCCGCCGAGCAGCCACCACGCAACCGCGTAGAGCGCCGCGCCGAGCGCCGCGACGCGCGAGAAGCCGATTTCCATCGACAGCGCGAGCGACAGCGTGCTCGCGAGTACGCCGGCGGCGCCATTCAGCGCCCAGTACCAGGGCCGCGCGGGGTCGCCGAAGCGCATCATGCCGAGCGGGAACGGGAAGCCCATCAGCACGCCGGCGGGGACCAGCAGCGCGGCGCTCGTTGCGACGCGCGCGGTGAGCGGCCAGCCGAGCGTCGCCTCGAAGACTGGCGCGAGCGACGCGTTGATGCCTGCGACGGCGACGGGCAGCAGCAAGCCGAGGCGCGCGCCGCGCAACACACCCAGACGTTGCGAGAGCGATGCGCCGATTCCGGCGCCCAGCAGCAGCGCTGCGAGCCCCACCGTCGTCGCGTGACTCGGGTGACCGACGTAGAGGATCAATCGCTGCACCCACGCGACTTCGACGAACAGGAACGCCAGCCCGATCGCGATGAAGTACGCGCTGCCGCGCCAGAACTCCGGTCCGCGCGGCAAGCGCTGGCCGAGCGCGAACGGCGCGAAGAAGAGCGTGATCGCGACGAGCGTCATCGCGATGACCAGCGCGCGCAGCGCCGCTACGCCCTCGCCGTTGGTACCGATCTGCTTGATGACGCGCTCGGGCAAGGCCTGGAACGGCGAGACGACCTGGAAGAAGAACGGCTTGTCGTCGGTCGGCGGATCGAGGCGCAGGCCCTGGTCGCGCAGTGCGCCGGCGCCCTTCTCCATCACTTCCTGCAACCACTGCGATCGCGCGGGTGTGCTCGATTCGGGCAGCAAGAGATCGAAGCCGCGCGCCGTCGCCACTTCGCGCAGGCGCGCCATCTCCTCTCCCTCGAAAGGGATCCGCGACATCAGCACCGTCGCGACGCGGCCGCCTTGCACCACCGCGAGGTGTTTCTCGGGATTCGCGACGCCTTCGGCGCGCAGCGCGGCCTGCACCAGCAGGATCAGCCGCGGCAATTCCGCGCCGCCGACGCCGACGCCCGCCGAGTTCGCGGCCCAGCGACTCGTCGACACCTGGCCGCGCTCGCTGAGCCGCGACCAATACAGGCGATACGCCTCGATGGTGTAGAGGTTGCTCTCCGATAGCGAGTAGGCGCCCGCAGTCGTCGCGGCCCAGCTGTCGATCAGCGAGATCTGGATCAGGTCGTAGTTGCCGGCACTGCGCGTCAGCACGCTGCGTCCCTCGCCGACGATCGCGTGCACGCCCGGCAGGTCGTAGACGTGGCCCGAGAACTCCGCGAAGGGGCCTCGCAGCGCGTCGACGATCGCGCCATTGAGTTCGATCGCGTCGATCTCGCTCGCACCCGCGAGGCGTGCGGTCAGGATGTCGCGCCCGCCGCCGGATCCGACGATCGCGACGCGCTGCGGCGGACGCAGCTGATAGCCGACCGTCGTGACGTCGTGGAACAAGTATTCGTAGTGGCTCGCGTCGCCGTCGAAGTTCGTGAGCGGGGTGCCGGCCGAGCCGTCCTGCTCGATCCAGTACTGCTTCGGAATCGGCACGCTCGGCGCGCGGCTTCCCATCCCCCAGCCGAAGACGGCGCTCGGATCCTTGAAGAAGAAGATGTTGTCGAAGATCGTGATGCGTGCGGTCGAGGTCCAGCGCTCGTAGATCGGTTTGGTGCGCGTGCGCGTCTCGTCGTACACCTTGGAATGACGCACTTCGAAGGGCGTCCCCCACGCGAGCGCACCGAGCAGCAGCAGCGCGACACCGCCCGCTGGCGCACGCGCGCCACCGAGCAGCGCGTAGGCCGCGAGCGGCAGCAGCCCGAGCGCACCCGCGAGTGCAGGCGTCGGCACCGCGTCGAGCAGCGGCACCACGGCGAGCGCACCCACGCAGGCGCCGAGCAGGTCGAACGCGTAGATCCGGCCGATCGCGGGCCCGCGCGCTTCGAGCAGCAGCACGCACACCGCGGCACCGAGCGCGAGCATCGCGGGCAGCAGCGCCGCCAGGCAGAACAGGATCGCCGCGTGCGGGAACAGATGCACCGCAGACACGATCGCGACCACACCCGCCGGCACGAGCAGCGCGGCAGCCAGCAGCATCGGCCGCAACCAACGCTCGCGATCGCGCACGAATGAGAACCACACGCCGGGCGCGCCGACCCCGAGCATCGCCAGCGAGATCGCGAAGAACGCCCAGTGGTACCAGACGACGACACTGAGGATGCGCGTCACCGCGACCTGCAGCAGGATCACCGCCGCCGAGACAAGCGCGATCGCAGCGAGTCTCCGCGGGTGCTCGGGTGTCATACGGCGGCGGGACCATAGCTTGCGCAACTGCGGCGGCGCCTTCCCGACGAAAGTACGCGTAGCTCTCCGCACCGCGTCGGGGTTATCTTCGCCGGTCGCCGCTCTGCGCGAGGTCGCGATGTCCACTTCGATGCTGCCTGCGTTCGCCCCGCGTGTGCGCCGCGCAGCGCTGCGTTAGCGCGGCGCGTGGAGTCGGCGCAGCGCTGGACGTGGTGGATCCTCGCCATCGCGGTGGCGGCGCTCTCGATCCTCTGGCGCTTCGAGACGCTCGATCGACGCCCGCTCTGGCTCGACGAGCAATCGACGGCGCGCGTCGTCCGAGAATCACCAGATCTCGGCGCACTCTGGCGCACCGGGAGCGCGGACAAATACCTGCATCCGCCGCTCGCGTATCTGGCGCCCTGGTCGGTCGCGCACGGCAGCGAGACGCCGTTCCGGCTGCGTCTGCCGTCGGCACTTGCGGGACTCGTCTCGATCGCGCTCGTTGGTGTCGTCGGCATGCTGCTCTTCGAGCGCTGGACAGGGCTCTTGGCGGCGTTCCTGGTCTGCATCTCGCTCTACCACGTCGACTTCTCGCAGGAAGCGCGGCCCTACATGATGGGGCTCGTGCTGACGCTCGCGCAGTACGCGGCGCTGCTGGTGTGGCTCGCGGGGCGGCGCAACGCGTGGCTCGCCGCATTCGCGGTGAGCGCGGTTGCGGCGCTCTACACCTATCACCTCGCGCTGATCCACGTCGCGGTGGCCGCGGGCGTCGCAGCGCTGCTCGCGCTGCAGGCGATGCGCGGCGACGATGCGGCGCGACGCCGCGCCGTGGCACTCGCTGTTGCGCTCCTGGCGGTCGCGCTCGCCTACGTTCCGCAGCTCCGCAATCTCGCCGGGTTCCTGGCATCGGACGACGCGGTGCCGAGTCACGTGCTGGCGCTCACGCCGCGCTTCTTCCACGCGGTCGCGCAGCGCTGGGGAAGTGGCAGCGGTACTACGACATTGCTCTACGCAGCCGCCTTCGCGATCGGCGCCATGCGCGTCGCTGCATGGCGAGACGTGCGCGCGCTGGTGCTGCTCGGCTGGGCGACGGGCCCGCTGCTGCTCTTCGCGGTGAAGCCGTTCTCGAAGTACTTCGACCTGCGCTTCGTGATCTCGTCGCTGCCCGTCTTCTTCCTGCTCGCCGCAGCGGGCGTCACCGCCGTGGCGGGTGCTGCGGGCGTGCTGGCCAACCGTGCGGGTCTCACGGCAACCGCGACGCGAGCGGCCCGCGCGATCGTGTTCGCCGCCGCCGCGCTCGCGTTCCTGGTTCCGGCCACCACGCTCTACGGGAGCTTTCGAAACGCCGAACTGCGTTGCGGCGACTTCCTGAACCGGCAGGAGATTCTCGAGGCGAACGACCGGCTCTGTGCCGATCACCTGATGCTCAACAGCATCTGGGTCGAGCATCAGTTCATCGTGCGCAGCCTGCGGGGCAGCATCACGCTCGACGCTGCGCGGCTGGGCGAGTTCGCCGGGGTCTACGACTTCGAAGCGGGACCGCCGATCGAAATCGAGGAACAGGACGACCACCTGGTCGCCCGCGTCGCGGACCGGCTTCCCTACGAACTGGTAGCGGAGTCCGAGACCCGCTTCTTCTATCGCACGCTGAGCGGCCGTACCGTCGAATTCGAGCGCGCTGCGGATGGCCGGGTGGCCTCACTGACACTGACCGCGGGCGGACGATCGGCACGTGCGTGGCGCAGGCCTTGACCCGCGATCCGCCAGCAAGACGAACGCTCGTAGTACCAGCAGCGTCGTCCGGATGGAGTGGCTGGCGCCGATGTCATGCTGCGACCCGCCGGCTCGCGCTGGAGCTTGCGCTTCACGAACACGCCGAGGTAGAAGGATCCAGTCATGCTGCGCTGGCTCAGCCGAATCCTGTGGGTTGCGATTGCGATCGGCATCGTGGAGTTGGGCTCGTTCGGGCTTCTCGCGCTGGCGCCGGCGCTCGGCGTGCGTCTGCAGCTCGCCGCAGCCGGCCTCGACCCGGGAGCTCGCGGCCAGGCACAAGCCCGCATCGACCACTCCACGTCCGGGATGGTCACGGGCGAGTCGATCCATCCCTACCTCGGGTACACCGTGCCCCCGTCGAACGTGACGCTCGCGGGTCCCCCTTCGCTCGACGCGCTCGGCTTTCCGAACGGCGGGCCGCTCATCCGCGAGGCGAGCCCCGACACCGTCGTGATTGGGATCTTCGGCGGCTCCGTCGCGGCCTACTTCGCGGCTTGGGGCGGGGCACGAGCGATCCTCGACGATCTCCAGAAGCTGCCTCGCTTCGCCGGCAAGAAGCTGGTCGCGCTCACCGCCGCGCACATGGGCTGGAAGCAGCCGCAGCTCCTGGTCGCGCTCGCGTACCTCCAGGCCCTCGGCGTCCACTTCGACGTCGCAATCCTGCTCGACGGCTTCAATGAGGTCGTGTGGCCACCCTTCGAGCTGATTCCCGCCGGAGTCTTCCCGTTCTATCCCGCCCACTGGAACCAGTACGTGGCGAATCTCGACCTGGCGACCGGCATGCGCGAGCGGATCGGCATCGTCGGTCTGCTGAAGCAGCGCCGTGAGCAATGGACGCAGCGCGTCTTGCGCTCTCCGTTGCGACACAGCCATTTCGTGCAGCTCGTCTGGTCGCTCTACGACCGCGCACTCGAGGGGCAGCTCGAGGCGCAGCGCGCCGCGCTCGATACCGAGCGCGCGACGGAAGGCAAGGACTTCGCGGCCACCGGGCCGCCGTGGCGCGGTGACGACGACAAGCTCGTGCGCGAGCTGGTCTCGTTCTGGTTCGAGTGCTCGCTCGAGATGCGCGCGCTTGCCGAGGCGCGCGGCACGCTCTTCTTCCACTTCCTGCAGCCAAATCAGCATTTGCCCGGCAGCAAACCCATCGACGCCGAAGAAGCCGCGGTGGCGATCCGCGGCGGCGAGGCATTCGCGCCGTACGTGACGCGCGGCTACCCCCTGCTGCGCGCGCGCGGCGCGGAGCTCCGCGCGCGCGGTGTCCGCTACCACGACCTGACGCAGATCTATGCCGATGTGCAGCAGCCAATCTACGTCGACAACATCGGTCACGTCGGCGCACTCGGGAACAAGCTGATGGCGACCGCCATGGCGGAGGCGATTGCGGCGGATCTCGGCGCAGAGCGCTGACGCGCGCCGTGTGGCATCGCGCTACTGCCCAGCCTACCGTGCCGCGATCCGATGACGCAGCGAACGAATCACTTCGGGCAGCCGATCGGCGAGCCCGTTCCGAACTGGATCGAACGCCCGCGACCGCCGCGTTCGCCGATGCTGGGCCGCCTCTGCCGGCTCGAGACGCTCGACGCATCGAAGCACGCCACCGCTCTGCACGACGCGTACACAGCGGATCGCGACGGTCGCAACTGGACGTATCTCCCGTACGGGCCGTTCGAGTCGGCGAAGGCGTACGCCGGCTTCGTCGAGAAGATGCAGATGCACGACGATCCGCTGTTCTTCGCGATCGTCGATCTCGCGACGGAGCAGCCGGTCGGTGTCGCGAGCTATCTGCGCATCGATCCCGCGATGGGCACGATCGAGGTCGGCCATCTCAGCTACGCGTTGGTGCTCCAGCGAACGCCGTCCGCGACGGAGGCGATGTTCCTGATGATGCGGCGCGCCTTCGATGAACTCGGCTACCGCCGCTACGAGTGGAAGTGCGACAGCCTGAATGCGCCGTCGATTGCGGCCGCGAGGCGCCTCGGCTTTCGCTTCGAGGGCACGTTCCGGCAAGCGATCGTGACGAAAGGCCGCAATCGCGACACCGCATGGCTCTCGATCGTCGACTGCGAGTGGCCGGCGCTGCGTTCCCGATTCGAGCGGTGGCTCGATCCGGCGAACTTCGACGCCAGCGGCGCGCAGCGGCGGCGGCTCGCGGAGTTCGCGGGCTGACGTCGACGGACCGGCGACGCCGTCGAGGTCGACCCCGCAACACCGACGGAGGATCATGCCCGTGCTGGATCGCGATCTGCTGCTGACGAGCGCCGAAGTGGCCGTCACGTTCGCGGGCTTCGCCAGTCTCGTTGCGCTCTTCGGCTCGCGCGCGAGTCGCGACGGGCTGCACATCGACGGCAACCGGCTGCGCACGATGGTGGTGTGCAGCCTGCTGGTCGTCGCGCTGGCGCTGTTTCCGTTCATCCCGTTCCGCTACGGCCTGCCCGAAGCGGCGGTCTGGCGCGTCGCGAGTGGCGCACTGCTGCTCGCGACGATCTGGCTGACGCTGCGCATCCTGCGCGACTACACCGCGGTGAGCGCCGCGGGCATCCGGCTCGGGCTCTTCATCCGGGTGCTGAACAGCGGCCTCGTGTTCGGCCCGATGGCGCTCGCGCTATTCAACCTCTTCGGTGGGTCCGAAGCCGCCGCGCCTGGCAACTACCTCGTCGGCCTGCTCTCGCTGCTCGCACTGGCCGGCGTGCAGTTCGCGCGCCTGATCGATTCGCTGGTGATGGCGCCCGCTGTGACACCGGAGTGAGGATTCGATGAGCTTCGTTTGTGCCTCGCTGATGAAGACTTCGGTCTTGTTGTTGGGCGTGTTCGCGGGAGCGATGCTGACGGAGGGGATGGTGCTCGTACCGTACTGGCAGTCGCTGTCGCCGGCGGAGTTCTTCAAGTGGTACGCGGCGAACGACCGGCGCTTGCTCAGCTACTTCGGTCGGCTGACGGCGGCGACGGCGATCGTCGCGCTAGCGGCGGCGATCCTGGCGCTCGCGACTGGCCATCCGGGTCGCGCGGACGCACTCGTCGCGGCGGTGTCGATGGTCGTGGTCGTGGCGAGCTTCCCGCTCTATTTCAAGCGCGCGAACGAGCGCTTCGCAGCGGCGAGCATCCCGGCTGCCGAGGTCGCAGCGGAGTTGGCGCGCTGGTCCGCCTGGCATTGGATGCGCACCGCCATCAGCTTCGTCGCGCTGGCGGTGGCGGCCCTCTGAACCCAGCAGATCAGTGCAGCAGCGCGACCGACTGGCGCGCCCAATCGAGCGCGCGGATGCCACTGAACCAACCCGGCGCATGGCTCGGGAAGAAACCGAGGAACAGCACGATGGCGACGCAGAACGTGAGCACGAGCAGTTCGCCGGTAGAGGCCTGGCGCCGCGGCGTCTGCGACGTCGGCTCGGTCATGTACATCAGCACCGGCAGCCGCAGGTAGTAATAGACGGACACGACGCTGCCGAGCACGCCGATGATCGCGAGTACGGTCTGGCCGGACGCGACGGCGGCCTTGAACAGCACGAACTTCGCGACGAATCCGGCCGTCCCTGGGATGCCCGCCAGCGACAGCGCGAAGATCGTCAGCAACGCGGCTAGGCCTGGCCGCTGACGCGCGAGGCCGGCGAGATCCCCGAAAGTGTCGCAGTCGTGGCCGGACTCGGAGAGCGCCACCAGTACCGCGAACGCGCCGAGATTCGTGAAGACGTAGACGAAGAGATAGAAGAGCACGGCGCCGTAGCTTTCGACCCCGCCGGTCGCGAAGCCGATCAGGATGTAGCCGGCATGCGCGATGCTCGAGTACGCCAGCAGTCGCTTCAGGTTGTTCTGGATCACCGCCATCACGTTGCCGACGACGATCGTCGCGGCCGCGAGCGCCCAGAACAGATCGCCGAGTCCCGCCGCGACCGGCGCGAACGCATGCGTGACCAGTCGCAGCAGCGCGACGAACGCCGCGACCTTCACGGTGATCGACATGTACGCGGTGACCGACGTCGGCGCGCCCTCGTACGTGTCGGGCGCCCACTGATGGAACGGCACCGCTGCCACCTTGAACGCAAAGCCGATGACCACCAGCGCGAGGCCGATCGTGCCGAGCGCATTGCCGGGCGGGAAGCCGTTGCGGATGCCCTCGTAGTCGAGCGCGCCGGTGACGCCATAGACCAGCGCGATCCCGTAGAGAAGGAGCGCGCTCGCGAACGAACCGACCAGGAAGTACTTGAACGACGATTCGTTGCTGCGCAGGTTGCGGCGATCGAAGCCGGCCAGCACGTAGAGCGGAATGCTCATCAATTCGAGGCCGAGGAACAGTGCCAACAGATCGACGGAACCGACCAGCAGGAACATCCCGGCGGTCGAGAGCAGCAGCAGCGCGTAGTACTCGCCATGGTTGATGCGCAGTTCGGCGAGATACGTGATCGACAGCCAGCAGACCAGGAACGACGCGACGCCGATCAGCGCAGTCGCGTAGGCGGCGAGTGTGTCGAGGCGCAACATCGGGTTGTCGATGTCGAAGGTGATGCTCGCGCCGCCCGCGAAGGTGGCGCCGGCCGCGTAGATCGCGAGACCCAGGAATACGGCCGAGAGCATCGCCAGCACCGTGCCGATCCAGACCTCGGTGACTTCACGTCCGAGAAAGGTCTTGCGGCGCGACAGCCACACTTCGCCGAGCAGCACGGTGAGCGCGCCGAGGCCGGTGAACGCGATCGGCGCGATCGCGGCGAGATCGAGTCGCGGGGCGGTCATCGCAGCGCCTCCGCGCGCGTCTGGAACGCGGCGACGAGGTCCTGCGGTCGGGCCTCCAGGGAGGCTGCCTTCTTCTGCTCCATCTGGTGCAACAACTCGCCTACCGACGCGTCGAGGCGGCGCAGGAACGGGCTCGGATAGATGCCGATCCAAACGATCGGGACGAGCATCGCGAGCACGACGAACATCTCGCGGAACGACAGGTCGATCAGCGAGCGATTCTCGGGCTCCTCGATCGGACCGAAGAACACGCGCCGGTACGCCCAAAGCAGATACGCCGCTGCCAGTACCACGCCGAAGGACGCGATCGCACCGACAAACGGACTCGCGAGGAAGGTGCCCACCAGGATCAGGAACTCGCCGACGAAACCATTGAGCCCCGGTAGCCCGATGCTCGACATCGCGACGATCCCGAAGAGCAGCGCGAAGACCGGCATCGGCCGGGCGATGCCGCCGAACGCGGCGATCGCACGCGTATGCCGTCGCTCGTAGATCATGCCGACCAGCTGGAACAGTGCGCCGGTCGAGAGGCCGTGGTTGACCATCTGCAGGATCGCGCCTTCGAGACCTTCTTCGTTCAGCGCGAAGATGCCGAGCATCACGAAGCCCAGATGCGCAACGGACGAATACGCGACGAGCTTCTTCAGGTCCGTCTGCACCATCGCAACCAGCGCGCCGTAGAGAACACCGACGAGCGCGAGTCCGAAAATCACCGGCACCGCTTGCTCCGCGGCGACCGGGAACAGCGGCAACGCGAAGCGCACGAAACCATAGGTGCCCATCTTCAGCAGCACGCCGGCGAGTACCACCGAGCCGGCCGTCGGCGCTTCGGTATGCGCATCGGGAAGCCAGGTGTGGAACGGCACCATCGGCACCTTGATGCCGAAGGCCAGCGCGAACGCCGCGAACAGCCACGGCTGCGTCTTCCACCACACCGCCTGACCGGCGAGCGGGATGGTGGTGTCGAGCAGCGCCGCCGTGCCGCCCGAGGCGCGGCGTACCAGATCGAAGTTCGCGACGCCGAACTGTTGCTGGTGCAGCGAGTACAGCACCAGGATTGCCACCAGCATCAGCAGCGAGCCGACCATCGTGAACAGGAAGAACTTGAGCGCCGCGTAGATGCGCCGCTGGCCGCCCCAGATCCCGATGATGAAATACATCGGGATCAGCATGATTTCCCAGAACAAGTAGAACTGGAACAGGTTCAGCGCGAGGAAGGCGCCGATCATGCCGGTCTCGAGGAACAGGTTGAAGAACACGAAGCTCTTCACCTGGCGCTTCGGGTCGTTCCACGCGCCGATCAAGACCAGCGGCATCAAGAAGGTGGTGAGCATCACCAACAGCAGGCTCATGCCGTCGATGCCGACGTAGTAGTGAACGCCCCAGCTCGGCAGCCAGGTCGCGTACTCGACGAACTGATAGCCACTGCGCGTCGGGTCGTATCCGAACCAGAGCCGCAGCGAGATCAAGAACGTCAGCGTCGTCGCGCCGACGGCTGCAACCTTCCACACCTGCTCGGGCAGCCCGCGCAACAACAACAACAGCAGGCCTGCGAAGAGCGGCAGAAACGTCACGACGGTGAGCACGTGCGCGTCGAGCCAGATCAGCATGCGCGCACTGCTACCGGGCGCACTAGCGCAGCATCCATACGACGATCGCGAGCGCGCCCACGACCATCGTGATCAGGTAACCCTGCGTGAGACCCGACTGGCCGTACTTGAGCACGTGCGCGGCGAGGCCGCGCACCGCGGCCGCGCTGCCGTCGGCGCCGATGCCGTCGATGATGCCGGCATCGACGATGCGGAACAGCACTTTGTCCGAGACGGCGACCAGCGGGCGCACGATCAGCGCGTCGTAGATCTCGTCGACGTAGTATTTGTTCTCGACGAGCCGGAATACCGGGCCGAGCGCGCCGCGAATCCGCACCGCGACGCCAGGGCTCCAAACGTACATCCACGCTGCGACGAGCGTGCCGAGCGATGCGGCGCCGATCGCGAGCAGCGCGAGACCGAGTTCCGTCGACTCGGCGACCTCGTGCTCGGGGTGCGGCAACACGCCGTGCAGGAAGTTCGCGAGCGCGTTCGAATCGGGCACGCCGAGCCAGTTGCCGTAGATCTGCGGCAGCCCGAGGAATCCCGAGCCGAACGCGAACACCGCCAGCACGACGAGCGGACCGAGCACGACCCAGCCCGGCTCGTGGATCGGATGCTTCGGGTCGTGATGGGCGCGGCTCTCGCCAAAGAAGGTCCGGAAGTGGAGCCGCCACATGTAGAACGCGGTGAGCGCTGCGGTGACGACGCCGATCGCCCAGATCCACTGGTGGCCCGGGATGTCGTGCGCGGCGAACGCCGACAGCAGGATCTCGTCCTTCGAAAAGAAGCCGGAGAACGGCGGGAAGCCGCTGATCGCGAGCACCGCGACCAGGAAAACCGCGTGTGTCACCGGCAGAAAATGGCGAAGCCCGCCCATCTTGTCGGTGTCCTGTTCGTGGTGCATCGCCATGATCACCGCGCCGGAGCCGAGGAAGAGCAGCGCCTTGAAGAACGCGTGCGTGCCGACGTGGAAGATCGCGGCGCCGTAGGCGCCGCAGCCGGCCGCCATGAACATGTATCCCAACTGCGAGACGGTCGAGTACGCGAGAACTTTCTTGATGTCGGTCTGCGCGATCGCCATCGTGGCCGCAAACAGTGCCGTCGCCGCGCCGGTCCAGGCGATCACCGCGGATGCGCCGGGAGCCTCGACGTACAGGAACGACATCCTGCACACCATGTAGACGCCTGCGGTCACCATCGTCGCGGCATGGATCAGCGCCGAAACCGGCGTCGGGCCGGCCATCGCGTCGGGCAGCCAGGTGTAGAGCGGAATCTGCGCCGACTTGCCGCAGGCGCCGAGGAAGAGCAGCGCCTTGAAGAAGGCGTGCGTGTAGAGATGGAAGATGCCGGCCCC
>JANLTC010000144.1:0-8743 GCA_031362725.1 Deltaproteobacteria bacterium
CAGCACTTCGAACGCGATGCCGGCGCGCGTCAGCAAGTCGCGGCGACGCGGCGAGCCACTTCCGAGCACGAGCGGGAGGTTCATCGCGGCGGAGCCAAACGGACCGGTTCCGCAGCGTCAAGGGCGAGGCGATGCGGACGCCGAGTTGGTAGCCTCGCCCGGCGGATTCGGAGGAGTTGCAGTGGGAGACGTCGCAGCGAGGCGGGAGTGGACGCTCGAAGGCGCTCGGGCGGTGCTCGCCGACGTGCGCACGCGCACCGAGCGCGCGGTCCTCGAGGCCGAGAAGTTGGTGCTCGCGCGCGAGGGCGCGCCGCCCGCCGAGCAGGCGAAGGTCGACGCGAAGATCCAGCGGCTGATCGAGCACTGGCAGCGCGAGATGGAAGCGCTCGGCGCGGAAGTGAAGGGCGTATGGCTCGTCGATTTCGACAACGGCAGCGGGTACTACTGCTGGCGTTGGCCGGAGACGACGGTGGATCACTTCCACACGTATGAGGAAGGTTTCGGGGGAAGGTCTCGGATTCAGTAGTCGCGACCCGATTCACGATCCCTTGACGTTGCTCTGCGGCGAGAAGAAGTCGTTGCCCTTGTCGTCGACGACGACGAACGCGGGGAAGTCTTCGACTTCGATCTTCCACACCGCTTCCATACCCAGTTCGGGGTAGTCGAGGACTTCGACCTTCACGATCGACTCGACCGCGAGGATTGCCGCGGGGCCGCCGATCGATCCGAGGTAGAAGCCACCGTGTTTCTTGCAGGCGTCGGTGACCTGCCGGGAGCGATTGCCCTTCGCGAGCGTCACGAAGCTGCCGCCGTGCTGCATGAAGAGATCGACGTAGGTGTCCATGCGGCCTGCGGTGGTCGGGCCGAACGACCCAGATGCGTAGCCTTCCGGGGTCTTCGCGGGACCGGCGTAGTAGACGACGTGGTCCTTGAAGTAGGACGGCAACCCTTGGCCGGCGTCGAGGCGGTCTTTCAGCTTTGCGTGGGCGATGTCGCGCGCGACGACGATCGTGCCGCTGAGCGCAAGGCGCGTCTTGATCGGATGGCGCGACAGCAAGCGGCGGATCTCGGCCATCGGCTGATTCAGATCGATCGCAACGACGTCGCTCGATAGCTCGATCTTGCTCGGCTCGGGCATGAATCGCGCGGGGTTGGTTTCGAGCTGTTCGAGGAAGATGCCGTCGCGGGTGATCTTCGCGAGCGCTTGCCGATCGGCCGAGCACGAGACGCCGATACCCACCGGCAGCGACGCGCCGTGACGCGGCAAGCGGATCACGCGCACGTCGTGACAGAAGTACTTGCCGCCGAACTGGGCGCCGATGCCGAGCGTGCGCGACAGCGCGAGCACCTGCTGTTCCACTTCGAGGTCGCGGAATGCGCGGCCCATCGCGTTGCCCGTCGTCGGGAGCGAGTCGAGGTAGCGACAGCTCGCGAGCTTCACGGTCTTCAGCGTGAACTCGGCCGACGGACCCCCGATCACGATCGCGAGGTGATAGGGCGGGCAGGCCGCGGTGCCGAGCGAGCGGATCTTCTCTTCGAGGAACTTCATCAATGAAGCGGGATTCAGGATCGCACGCGTTTCCTGGAAGAGCAGGCTCTTGTTGGCGGAGCCGCCGCCCTTGGTGACGAAGAGGAAGTGGTATTCGTCGCCGCTGGTGGCGTAGAGCTCGATCTGCGCCGGCAGGTTGGTCTTGGTATTGACCTCTTCGTACATCGTGAGCGGCGCCATCTGCGAGTAGCGCAGGTTCGTCGTCGTGTAGGTGTCGTAGATGCCGCGCGCGAGTGCGCCTTCGTCGTCGCCGAGCGTGACGACGTACTGGCCCTTCTTGCCGACCACGATCGCGGTGCCGGTGTCCTGGCACGACGGCAGGATCATGCCCGCCGCGACGTTCGCGTTCTTCAGCATCTGCAGCGCGACGAAGCGGTCGTTGTCGCTGGCTTCGGGGTCGTCGATCACGTTGCGCATCTGCTGCAGATGCGAGGTGCGGAACAGGTGGGAGACGTCGCGCACGGCCTGCGCGGCGAGCCGCGTGAGACCTTCGGGCTCGATCGTCAGCACGCTGGTGTCGCCAAACTTTGCGCTGCCGACGAAGTCGCCCGTCAACTTGCGGTACGGCGTCTCGTCGTCGTGGCCCAGCTCGAAGATCGGTTGAAACTCGAAGGAAGCCATCACGCCCTCGCCATCCAGGAAGGCCCGCAGCATAGCGGGAGGGTTTGTTCGGTGAAGGCGGATCGGCTACCCGTGACCGGCCTTCGGGAGGTCCGCGTGGAAGAGATCCGGTCTGCGATCGACGTGTTCCTGCATCTCGACCGCCATCTCGGCGATTGGTCGCAGGCGCTCGGACCGTGGCTCTACTTCCTGCTCTTCGCGATCGTGTTCTGCGAGACGGGCCTCGTGGTGACGCCGTTCCTGCCGGGCGACTCTCTGCTGTTCGCGGTCGGTGCGTTGTCGTCCTTGCCGGACTCGGGCGTGCACCTCGCGCTGGTGGCGCCGCTGCTGATCGCCGCCGCCGTGCTCGGAGACGCCGTCAACTACGCGGTCGGCGCGTACATGGGGCCCAAGGTGTTCAGCCGGGAGGATTCGCGCTGGCTAAGCAAGCAGCACTTGCAGCGCACGCACGAGTTCTACGAGAAGTACGGCGGCAAGGCGATCATTCTCGCGCGCTTCGTGCCGATCGTGCGGACCTTCGCGCCCTTCGTCGCTGGCGTCGGCTCGATGACGTACAGCCGCTTTGCGCTCTACAACATCACCGGCGCGGTGGCGTGGGTGCTGTCGTTCCTGCTCGCCGGTTACTTCTTCGGGCAGATCCCGACGATCCAGCGCAACTTCCACGTCGTGATCGTCGCGATCATCGTGATCTCAGTGCTGCCGATCGTCTTCGAGTTCGTCCGCGCCCGCCGCACCAAATAACCTGACGCCGGGCGTCAGGTTATTCCGGGGCGAACACGTTCCAGCGCAGTCCGGGTGCGCTGACGTCGCAGCAGACGCGACAGCTGCCGTGCGCCGCTGCGACTTCGCGCGCGCAGCGTTTCAGCTCGGCGAGGACTTCGGCTTCGAGGGCGGGATCGGCGTCGAACCACGATGCCCGTTCGGCGACCGCTTCGACGACGACGTGACCGCGACCGAGCGGCTGTTCGGACTTGCGCACGCGCACGCGCGACTGCGTGACGGCGCTGCCCGGCGCGGGCACGAGCAACGGCGCCGGGTCCGCGTCCAGATCGGCGACGAGACTCGCGCGCAGAGCGTGCGGGAGCGTCGCAGCGACGCGGTAGTGCTCGTGGTCGATCGCAATCTGCGCGGCGATCGCCGGATCGCGCAGGCGCGCGCTCGCTTCGGGCGAGAGCGGGAAGCGCAGGTAGTGCACCGCCGAGATGCGCTCTTCTTCGAGTTGCGCGGTGTCGAAGCGCGCCGTCACGCGGATCGCATTCGCGCCATCGCCCAGCACCAAGAACACGCACGCGTCGATGCCGAGCATGCGGTCGAGCTCCGCGCGGATCGCGCCGGGCTCGGTGATCTCGATCATCAGCGTTGCGGAGAGTTCGGCGCCCTGCGGCAACAGCTCGTTGTAGACGTCTAGCTCGTGTTGGACTTTCTCGGGCGCGCGGATGCGCTCGACGCGCAGCATCTCCTGGACCTGGAAGCGCACGGTTTCGCGATTCTCGAAGAGCAGCATCACGCGATCCCCGACCGCCATCCGTCGCGCGCGCTTCGCGACGAAGACCCGGGCGCGATAGGCGTCGCGCAGCGGCTCGTACGCGTCGATGTCGACGACCTCGCCGAGCGCGAGCGGCCTCATGCCGGGTCGTCTCCATAGGCGCGCCGCACCAGCACGATCGGATGCAGCGCCTTGCGGCCGAGTGCTTCTTCGATGCGCAGCGCGGAGAGCGGACAGTCGGTGGCGATCTCATCGGGTTCGCTGGCGGTGATGCGTTCGATCATCTTCTTGGCGACTTGCAGCGAAGCGTCGTGGAAGCGCGCCTGCATGCCCCAGGTGCCATCGACGCCCGAACAGGCATCGACGAGTTCGACCTCGGCCCCGGCCGCCGTCAGCACCGCGCGCGCCGGGAAGCCGACGTTCTGGTGGCGCAGATGGCAGGGCGCGTGGTAAGCGACCTTGCCGAGCGCCACGTGGAAGTCGCGGTTCCACTTCTTGTCCTTGCCGAGCTGCGCGACGTACTCCATCAGATCGCGCGTGGCGGCCGCGACTTTGCGGGCCGCATCGCTGCCGAGCAGCTTCGGGTACTCGTTCTTGAAGAGCAGCGAGCACGACGGACCGGGGACGATGATCTGCGCGCCGGCTTCGACGTGAGCGAGCAGATCGGCGACGTTGCGCTCGGCGTGGCGGCGCAGTGCGTCGAGGTTGCCGACGTCGGTGTACGGCATGCCGCAGCAACGCTCGGCGTGCAGGCTGACCCGGACGTCGCTGCGTTCCAGCACTTCGATCGCGGCGCGACCGACCTCGGCGTCGCTGTAGTTGACCGAGCAGGTGGCGAAGAGCACCGCGTGGCCGTTTCCGCCGGCGACGCGCGCTCCGCCGCGCTTCTCGAACCAGCGCGACAGCGTCTCGGAGGAGTAGGTCGGCTGCACCCAGTCGCGATGGATGCCGACGGTCTTCTCCATCAGCACGCGCGAGAGTCTGTTGGTGTTCGCGAAGTTCATCAGCGCGGGAGCCGTGCTGCCGAGCTTGCCGATCAGATCGGTCTTCGTGGTGAGTTTGCGCGCGATCGAGACGCCATCGCGTTTGGTGCGCACCAGTTGCTGGCGGCGCATCAGTGCGGGGAAGTCGACGTCCCACTCATGAGGCGGTGTGTACGGGCAGTGGTTGTAACAGAGCTTGCAGTGGAAGCAGAGTTCGTTGACGCGATCGAGACCGGCGTTGTCGACGCCGGCGACTTCGCGATCCGTCGCGTCGATCAGGTCGAAGAGCGTGGGAAAGGATGGGCAGAGCGGGAGACAGCGGCGACACTGATGGCAGATGTCGGCGACGCGGCGCAGCTCGGTCTCGAGCTTGGATGGATCCCAGTAGTCGCGGTCCTGGTAGCTCCAGTCGGCGGTGGGCGTCTCGGGGAGGTGGACCTTCACGGATCCTCGCTTCGCGGTGCTTGGTTGCCGGGCGGAGGGTCGGACAGGGGTCCGTGCTCGAACATCCTCGGCATCGCCCCGTACCGTGCGGGTACTGCGGTCGGCTACCTCGTCGATGCCTGCGGAACTGCGCGCGGACCCCTGTCCGACCCTCCGCCGAGTTGCGTCGTAGTGGAATCAGAGAGGTTCGAGGCCGTCGAGGGCTTTCTGAAAGCGGCCGGCGTGGGACTTCTCGGCTTTGGCGAGAGTTTCGAACCATTCGGCGATGTCGCCGAAGCCTTCGTCTCGCGCGGACCTCGCCATGCCGGGATACATCTCGGTGTACTCGTAGGTCTCGCCCGCGACGGCTGCGACGAGGTTCTTGTCGGTCGAGCCGATCGGCTTGTCGGTGGCCGGGTCGCCGGCTTGCTTCAGATAGTCGAGGTGGCCGTGCGCGTGGCCGGTCTCGGCTTCGGCGGTGTCGCGGAACAGGCCGCCGACGTCCGGGTAGCCCTCGATGTCGGCCTGGCGCGCAAAGTACAGGTAGCGGCGGTTTGCTTGCGATTCGCCTGCGAACGCGTTCTTCAGATTCGTGTGGGTCTTGGTGCCCTTCAGATTCGCCATGGGACTCCCTCTTGGTTGAAGCGGGGGGCATCCTATCACGGTGGGCTCCGGCGGATCAATCGCGCAGGGGTCCCGGGAGGTGGCGATGGAATCTCGAGGCGATGGCCCGGTGACACGAATCGAGCGCGATGCGCTCGGCGAGATGGCGGTGCCTGCGGACGCACTGTGGGGCGCCTCGACGGCGCGTGCGGTCGCGAACTTCCCGGTGAGCGGCGAGCGCTTTCCGCGCCGCTTCGTGCGGGCGCTGGGACTGCTGAAGGCGGCAGCCGCTGCGACCAATGCCGAGCTTGGCGTGCTCGACGCTTCGCTTGCGCGCGCGATCGAGGCCGCGGCACGCGAGGTGGCGATGGGGGATCTCGATGCGCAGTTCGTGGTCGACGTGTTCCAGACCGGCTCGGGCACCTCGACGAACATGAACGCGAACGAGGTGATCGCGCGGCGCGCGGAACAGCTGCTCGGCGCTGGCGCAACGCGCGTGCATCCAAACGATCACGCGAATGCGAGCCAGTCGTCGAACGACGTGATGCCGTCGGCACTGCACGTCGCCGCGCGTGAGGCGATCACACACGATCTCGTGCCGGCTCTGCGGTGCGTCGCGGTGACGCTGCGCGGGAAGGCGGCCCACTTCGACGACGTGCTGAAAATCGGGCGCACACACTTGATGGACGCAACGCCGGTGCGCGTCGGGCAGGAGTTCGCGGGCTGGGCGCGCCAGCTCGAGTCGGCGATCGTGCGTCTCGAGGTCGCCGGCGACGGGCTCGCCGAGTTGGCGCTCGGCGGCACCGCGGTCGGGACGGGAATCAATTGCCCGCCGGGCTTCGCCGCTCGCGCGATCGAGATCGTTTCGCGCGACACGGGCCTCGCGTTCCGCGAAGCGATCGATCACTTCGAGGCGCAGGGCGCGCGCGACGCGGCGGTCGCGGCGAGCGCGGCGACGCGCGGAACGGCGGTCGCGCTGTTCAAGATCGCGAACGACATTCGTCTGCTGGCGTCGGGCCCGCGCTGCGGGCTCGGCGAACTCGTGCTGCCGGCCGTGCAGCCCGGCTCGTCGATCATGCCGGGCAAGGTGAACCCTGTTCTGTGTGAGTCGGTGATCCAGGTGGCGGCGCAGGTGGTCGGCAACGACGCCGCGGTGGCGCTCGGCGGAATGACCGGGCAGCTCGAGCTGAATGCGATGATTCCGCTGATCGCGCGCAACCTGCTGGAGTCGATCCGTCTGCTCGCGAACGTTTCGCACGCGTTCGAGCTTCGCTGTCTGCGCGGAATCGAGGTCGATCGCGAGCGTGCCGCGACGTGGGTGGAGCAGAGCCTCGCGCTCGCGACGGCACTGGTTCCCGCGATCGGCTACGACCGCGCTGCGGAGATCGCGAAGGAAGCCGCGGCGACGGGTCGCACGGTGCGCGAGATTGCGCTCGCGCGCGGCGGCCTGCCCGCGGAAGCGCTCGCGCGGCTGCTCGACGCGCGCGCACAGACGGGATCGGGCGGCAGCGGAGGAGGGGGCGCTTGACGGGGGACGTTCGCGCGACGATCCGCACACGGCTCGCTGGCTTCGACTGGCCCGGCATCGAGGTGTCGCTCTTCGAGCGCGGCTTCGCGACGCTGCCCCGGCTTCTCAGCGACGCCGAGTGCGACGCGCAGATCGCGCTCTACGGCAAGGCGAAGCGCTTCCGCAAGACGGTCGATATGGCGCGCCACGGCTTCGGCGAAGGCGAGTACAAGTACTTTGCGGACCCGCTGCCATCGCTCGTCGCAGCGCTACGCACGGAGGCGTACCGGGCTCTCGCGCCGATCGCCAACGCGATGGAGTCCGCACTGCGCCGACCCCCGAAGTGGCCGGCGTCGCTACCCGCGCTCCGCAAGCTCTGCGCGGCGGGCGGACAACCGCTGCCGACGCCGCTGCTACTGCACTACACGGCGGGCGGCTACAACTGCCTGCACCGCGATCTCTACGGGCCGCTGGTGTTTCCGCTGCAGCTCGCGGTCTTCTTGTCGCAACCGGGACGCGACTACGACGGCGGCGCATTCCTGCTCGTCGAGCAGCGTCCGCGCCAGCAATCCGTCGGAGAAGCGCTGCTGTTGCAACGCGGTGACGCGGTACTCTTCGCCACCGCCGATCGCCCCCGGCGCGGCGCGCGCGGCTTCCACCGCGCCGCGATGCGACACGGGGTCGCGACGGTCACGCGCGGCGAGCGCTTTACACTCGGGGTGATCTTCCACGACGCAAAGTCGTAGCCGCCGTCGTCAGTTGATCGGCAGCCGCCGCTCTTCCCAGGCCGCATCGGGCCCACGGAAGATCAGCAGCCGCTGCGAGGTCTGGAGCGAAGCGTGATTGGCGAACGCGGAGACCGACTGGAACTGCTCGCCGACGCGCAGTCGCACCTCGAAGAATCCACCGCGAGCGGAGGAGAGGCCGAGCGCGCGGCGATCGGTCACGACGATCGCGACGTTCGGACCCACCGCGGTATCGAGCACGGTCTCGCGCGGGCCGATCGTCGACTCGATGATGTTGTGGCTGTTGCCGTCGAAACCGACCGCGCGCGACGGCATCATCGCGAGCGCGACGCGGTCGCCGATCGATACGTCCGGCGGCGGCCCCTCGCCTTTGCGGTAGCGCGCAACCTGGAACGAGCCCGAGCCCGTCGAGATCGCGAGCATCCGGCGATCGGTGACGACCACGCCGACGCGCCCCTGCGAGCGTGTGTAGAGCACGGCCTCGCCGCGTTCGAGTCGCTCACTGCGCTGGCCGCCGTTCTCGGAATCGATTGCAAGGAGTTCACGGCCCACGATCTGCACCTCGAGCAGCGGCGAGAGCGGGCTGTCGACGTCCCGTGCGGCGGCGGCGGGCGCAATCGCAGTGGCGCAGAGGAACATCGCGAGCGCAGCGGAGTGCGAGCGGTGGGCGTGGTGCATCGCGCGCGATGATACCGGTGCCAGCGGGATCCGAGACGCGACCCTCAACGACCGGCGCGGCGCGCGAACGCCAGTGCGTTCTGGCGGGCGCGGCGACCGCGCGCCCGCTCCGGTCCCTAGAGCCGCGCCGCCCGCACCCACCGCGCC
>JANLTC010000186.1:0-6193 GCA_031362725.1 Deltaproteobacteria bacterium
GTGCTGCCATCGCCCCAGATGTGGACGTCGTCTTCCTTCATCGCGACGACGAGCAAGGTGCCCGTGACCGCACGCCCGAGCGGCGTGGTGTTGAAGTAGGTGACGCCCGCCGTCGAGATGTGGAACGCGCTCGCTTGCAGCGCGGCGAGACCTTCGGCGACCAGCGGCGCGCGGCAGTCGATGAGGCGCGCCTTCTCGGCACCGTAGAGCAGCGCGCGGCGCGGGATGTCTTCGTAGTCGGGCTCGTCGGGTTGGCCCAGGTTCGCGGTGTAGGCGTAAGGCACGGCGCCGCCCTCGCGCATCCAGTGCAGCGCCGCACTCGTGTCGAGGCCGCCCGAGAAGGCGATTCCTACCCTCTGACCGACGGGGAGATTCTGGAGGATGTGGCCCACGGTGAGACTCCGGAGATGAGGGTGAACGGGGCCGGCCGGGCCGGTCGCGCGACGCCGAGGAGCCGGACTCTAAAGGATGGAGCGGCTCGCGAAACCAGCCCCGGGATTCGTCTGCCCCCCGATCCGTGATAGCGTGCCGCTCGACCGTTCGGTCGGGAGCCAATCAGCATGACCATTCTCGAGCGCCGCCAGCCCACGCCCACCACAGACGTCCTCACCGCGCCGATGGAGATCTGCTGGAACTTCGATTACGCGATCGGCGTCGAGAAGCTCCGGAACCTGTACGCGAAGGCCAAGGAACAACAGTGGAACGCGGAGCGCGATCTGCCCTGGGACCTCGCGATCGATCCGAGCAAGCCGATCATCGACGAGGCGCAGTTCGGGTTCCAGGCGCTGCCGGTGCTGCAGAAGCTCTCGAAGTCGCAGCGCGAGACCTTCACCGCGCACGTCGCCGCGCACACGCTCTCGCAGTTCCTGCACGGCGAGCAGGGCGCGCTGATGACGGCCGCGGCGCTGACCCACGCGGTGCCCGACTACGAGGCGAAGCTCTACGCTGCGACGCAGACGATGGACGAGGCGCGACACGTCGAGGCGTATCAACGCTACGTCGACAAGCTCGCGATCGTCTACCCGATGTCGCCCGGCTTGAAAGATCTGATCGACGTGACGCTCACGGCCGACCACTGGGTGAAGATCGCGATCGGCATGAACATGGTCGTCGAGGGCCTCGCGCTCGCCGCGTTCCACAACATGCGCAAGCAGACCACCTGCGAGTTGCTGCGCAAGCTCACCGAGAACGTGCTGCGCGACGAGGCGCGCCACGTGGCCTTCGGCAACGTCTACGTCGGTGAGACGATCCGCGGCATGCACCCGGACGAGCGCGAGGACATGGCGGATTTCGCGTTCGAGGCGATCAAGGCGATGGTGGACAACCAGGGTGGCGTCGACGGCCGCGGCAAGCGCCGCCGTGATCCGGGCTTCGTCACGGTGCTCACCGAATCGGGCATCGATCCGGCTGACTTCGTGAAGAGTCTGATCGAAGCGCAGCAGGCGGGCATCAAGGTCGAAAGGCCGCCCGGCCAGGTGCACTCGTTCAAGGACCTGATGATGCCGGCGCTGGTGCGCGTCGGTGCCGTCACCGATCGCACGCGCGCGCTCTTCGCGGCCGAAAACATCCCGGTGTTCGAGGATGCGTCCGTGCTCGAGCGGATGGAGCAAGAAGCGACGGGCGTGATCGACTTCGACCTGTAGTCGCGCCGCGCGGGTCGAGTTCCGTCTCAGCCCGTCGCGGCGGCGGAGAGTTCGAAGGCCGCGCCTTCGACGCCGCGAATCAGCTCGAACGGCAGTGGCGACGCGGTCGCCTCCGCGAACAGGCGTTCCAGTTGTTCGTCGCCGTGGCTCGGGTCGTGGTGGAACGTGACGAGTCGCTTCACCGCGGCAGCGCCGGCAAACGCGAGCGCTTGCGGCAGCGAGCTGTGTCCCCAGCCCACATACCGCGGGTACTCCTCGGCGGTGTACATCGCGTCGTGGATCAGCAGATCCACGCCCTCCGCGAGCCCGAGGCCGGGCAGGTAGTCGAGGTCGCCCGGGAATTCACTCTGGCCGAGCGCGGGCTCGTGGTCGGGGAGGTATGCGATCGACACACCGTCGGCGTCGATTCGGTAACCCACGGTGGGCCCGGGATGGCAGACCAGTTCCGCTTGAATCGAGAACGGACCGATGCGGAACGCGCCGATCGACACCACGTCGTGCAGCTCCGGATGGCGGGGAAGATCGCGCAGACGTACCGGAAAGAGTGGCGGCGAGAGGTAACGGGACAGCCGCGTGCGCAGATCCATCGTGGTGGAGGACGGCCCCCAGATGTGGACCTCGATCTTGGGGCGGAATAGCGGCTCGAAGAATCCGAGGCCCTGGATGTGATCCATGTGGAGGTGCGTCAGCAGCAGGTCGACGCGCTCGATCTGGTCGGCGATCGCGTCGCCGAGGCGGCGGATCCCGGTCCCGGCATCGAGTACGAGCAGGCTGCCATCCGCGGCGCGCACTTCGACGCACGAGGTGTTGCCACCGTATCGCGTCGTTTCCGGGCCCGGCGACGGCAGCGACCCACGCGTTCCCCAGAGCGTGACCCTCATCGCGATCCCTCCCAGAAGATTCCGACGGCGCCCAGGTGACGGTTGCAGAGACCCAACAGCGGGAACGCAGCCGCGTCGACGCGCCGCTTCACACCATCGAGGCCCTGGTACAGGAAGCGCCGGTAGCAAGGCTGCTGCTGAAGACGCGCGATGCTCAGCGGGTGATCTTCCACCACGATGCGGGAGCCGTCTTCGTCGGTCGGTTGGAACTCGTCATTCCAGTCGCGCAGCTGGACTGGACCCAGTTCCGCGAAAGGGCGCCCGATCAGCGGCTCGGCCGCCGCGTTGTAGAACAGCACGCGGCCTTCGGCATCCGTGACGAGGATCGGCATCAGCAGCCGGTCGGCGAGCCTGCGCAGCAGGATCACCTCGACGGCGTGACGGGAGCGCGAGGGCCCGCTCGCTGCCTGCGCCAGCGGAGGCGGAACCGCGGCGCGCTCGCGCACCTCCCAGAAGATGCCGGCCGCACCCAGCAGTCCCGATTCGCGCGTCGCGATCGGGAAGGCGAGGCCCTCGATGACACGCGCGACGCCATCGAGCCCGGTCATCCACGAGCGGCGATACGACGGCTCGCCGCGGTCGATGGCGCGTGTGAGCGGCTGCTCCTCGGGCGGAAGCAGGAGCCCGTTCGCGTCGGTCGGCCGGAACGAGGCAGTCCACTCGCCGCGGTGGATCTTCCCGGTCTCGTCGAAGCGGCGCCCGAGGATCGGCTCCGCCGATTCGTTGAAGAAGAGCAGGTCGCGCTTTTCATCGACGATCAGGATCGGCACCGCGAGGTAGCTCGCGAGCTGGCGCATCAGGATGATCTCGATCCCGGGTCGACTCATGGCAGCCTCCCTGTGGGCAACGCGGCCATCCTATCACCTCAGGTCTGCACGTGGAGCTACGGCGCGGGTTGATTCCAACCGCAGCGCTTCGCGCTTGCGTGTATGATGCGCGCCCTATCAGAGGTCTACATGCGCACATCGCGCTTCACGCTTCGATCCCGCTCTTTGCTGCCCCGCCATCGCCGACTCGATCTGGCTGCGGCAGTTCTGCTCGCCGCAATCGCTGTCCCCGCGGTCGGCTGCCGGAGTCTGTCGGGCCCTGCCGGCGTCTTCACGGTGGCGCAGGCCGAGCGAGGCGCGGCGATCTATGCCGAGCGCTGTGCCTCGTGTCACGGCGCGAGCCTGGAAGGCGCGACGGCGCAGCCGCTGGTCGGTGCGCCGTTCGCCGGAAACTGGGGCAGGGACAGCGTCTATGCGCGCGCGATGGGCAAGTCCTTCAGCGTCGATGATCTCGCCTTCTTCGTGTCGTCGACGATGCCGCCCGGCCACGCGAAGGAGACACCGCCTGATGATCACGCGGCCGTGCTCGCGTATCTGCTCCAGCGCAACGGCTTGCCGGCTGGCGAGACGTCGCTCTCGCTTGGTGCCCCGCGGCTGAAAACGGCCATGCTGGATCTGACCCCGGGAGCGGCGCACGCCGGCGCTGCCGAGCCGCCTCCCGAGTTCGTGCAGGGCCGCCCCGAAGCCGTTCCCAGCGGCGGTGGCCCGACCCAGCGAGAGCTCGATGCAGCGGCGGAGTCGACCCGCGATTGGCTCTACCACAACCACGACTACGCCGGCGCGCGCTTCGTCGCGCTCGATCAGATCACGCCCGCGAACGTCGGGCACTTGCAGG
Organism: Deltaproteobacteria bacterium; assembly: GCA_031362725.1. Lineage (GTDB taxonomy): Bacteria > Myxococcota_A > UBA9160 > UBA9160 > PR03 > PR03. Next base: position 4,187 of record JANLTC010000186.1, read on the forward strand.
TCGTGTGCGCGCTGCAGCTCGGCGAAATGTCCACGTCGCAGTCCGGACCGATCGTGTACCAGGGCGTAATGTACGTGACCACCGCCACCCGCACGATCGCGCTCGACGCGAGAACGTGTCGCGTGAAGTGGCGTCACATGTGGGAGTTCAAAGGCCCGGCGGGCTGGCAGAACAACCGTGGTGTCGCGATCAAGGATGGCTGGGTCGTGCGCGGCACGAGCGATGGCTACCTGGTGGCGCTCAATGCCGAGACCGGCGAACTCGTCTGGGCGCGCCGCGTCGCGGACTCGTCGCAAGGCGAGACGTTCACGATGCCGCCGCTGATCTACGACGACCTGATCGTGATCGGTCCGGCCGGCAGCGAGAACGCGGTTTCGGGCTGGGTCGGCGCGTTCAAGCTCACCGACGGCTCGCCCGTCTGGATCTTCAAGACGGTACCCGGCGCCGACACCCCCGGTGGAGAGAGCTGGGGACAGCGCGCGGGAATCAAGGTTGGCGGCGGCGCGATCTGGACCCCGCTCTCGCTCGACCCCGCGAAGGGCGAGCTCTACGTGGCCGTCACGAATCCCGCGCCAGACCTTCCTGCCGCGCTGCGCCCCGGCGACAACCTCTACACCAACTCGCTCGTGGCGCTCGACGTGCGCACCGGCGCGCTGCGCTGGCACAAGCAGACAGTCCCGAATGACTCGCACGATTGGGACCTGACGCAGGTGAGCCCCCTGCTTTCGCTGAAGATCGACGGGAAGCTGCGAAACCTCGTCGTCACCGCGGGCAAGGATGGCATCCTGCGCACGCTCGATCGCGATCGCCACGACGTCGTGTACGCGACGCCCGTCACGACCCTCGAGAACGTCGATGCGCCGATCACCGCGGCCGGCACGCACGCTTGCCCGGGGCTGCTGGGTGGTGTCGAGTGGAATGGACCCGCGTACAACCCGGCGACGCGGCTGCTCTACGTGGGTGCGGTCGACTGGTGCGCGACGTTCTGGTCGGCGGAGGAGATCCGCTTCATCCCCGGCCGTATGTACCTTGGCGGGGCGTACCAGCTCGATCCCACAGCGCGCGGGTGGATCACGGCTCTCGACGCGGCGACCGGCGAGACGCGCTGGCGCTACGCGTCGAGCGAACCCGTGGTCGCAGCCGTCACGACGACGTCGGGCAAACTCGTCTTCGCCGGCGAGACGACCGGCGATTTCATCGCGCTCGATGCGGCGAGCGGGAAGCGGCTCTACCGCTTCAATACGGGCGGCGGAATCGGCGGCGGCATCGTGACCTACGCAATCGGTGGCAAACAGTACGTCGCCGTCGCGTCGGGACCTCCGGGGCTCCAATTCGTTCGGGGCAACCCCGGCACACCGACGCTCTACGTGTTCGCACTGCCGTAGACGCGACTCCCCGTCAGCATCGTCGCCTCGACGGTGGACGCGTGGCACAACCGTCTCCCGCGGGTGTTCGGCGGCTCGGCCGATCCGCAGACGTCGCAGAGTCGCGCCAACCTGAACGCCGCCGATCGAGACGAGCGGCAGGAGTCGTAACGGCTCCGCGCGGGGACAGGGCTTTCCGTCGTCAAGCCGGGCCGGTGCCCTACCGATCTTCTCCCGAATGAAGCGAAGACTGTTGATTTGGGACGGGGCGGGGTCACTGGACCAAGCGACCATGCTCCTGCTGCGGCTGGGCATCGACGCATTCCTCGTGGATTCGGTCGACGAAGCGCGTGCAGTGCTCGACGACGACTGGCGTCGCTTCCGAGCGTTGGCGTTCCGCCCGAGGCCGGTCTCACCGAAATCGCGCGGCTTTGCGCCGAGGTCGCGGCCCGCGATCCGGAGAGCCCGCAGCGTGCACTCGTCGCGATCGGTTCGAAACCAGCTGCGGAGCGGCTGGCTGATCGGCGCCCGGCCGATGTACAGCACGCAGTGTGGAGTCAGCTCGACGCGAGCGCGCTGCGCTTCGTCGTCAACGCGGCGCTCACGCTGCCGAACGAGCGGGTCGCGCGCAGCGAGCCCCGAG
>JANLTC010000187.1:0-10884 GCA_031362725.1 Deltaproteobacteria bacterium
AGCGCGGTCGCCGCCTTTGCGACGTCGGCACCGACGGCCCGGCACGCGAGCAGCGCCGCGAGCACGTCTTCCACCGGCGGCGCTGCCGCCGCGCCCGCGAGCGCGCCGAGCGCGATCCGCTGCGTCTCCGCGCCGTCGCGAAGCACCGCGCATCCGGCATCCCAGAACATGCCGCGATCGACCGGGTTTCGCGCCGAGAACAACCAGGCATGGCCGCGACCCTGCTCGGCGATGCCGCGCGCCGCCGGGTCGTCGGCGCAGGCGATCGCCACATCGTCGCGCGATTGTTGCGCGACGATGCGTGCCTTGGCAGCGACGTAGCCCGCGAAGTCGCCGTGCCGATCGAGATGATCTGGCGTGACGTTCAGGATCACCGCGGCGCGCGGCCGGAACGCGTCGACGCTTTCGAGCTGGAACGACGAGACTTCGAGCACCGCGACGTCGAGCGGGCGTCCCACCAGTTCGAGAGCGGGGCGCCCGATGTTGCCGGCCGCCTCGGCGCGCAGGCCCGCGGCGACCAGCATGCGCACACACAGTTCGGTGGTCGTCGTCTTGCCGTTCGTGCCGGTGATCGCGATCAACGGCACGGCGAGCGAGCGGAACGCGATCTCGACGTCGCCGAGCGCGCGCCGAGCGGATGCGAAGCGCGCAGCCGGCACGCCCGGGCTCGGCACCACCAGATCGAACGCGGCCGGGTCCGGGAATGGCTCGCCGAGTCGGAGTTTCACGAGGCCACGAAGCGTCTCGATTTCCTCGATCATCTCGGAAGCACGCTCGTCGGCCGCGACGACGTCCGCACCGCGCGCAGCCAGGAAGCGGGCTGCACTGCGCCCCGAGCGACCGAGGCCGAGCACCAACACGCGCTGTCCGGTGACGTCGTGCATCAGCGCAGCTTCAGCGAGGAAAGGGCGACGAGACCGAGGATCGCGGAGATGATCCAGAAGCGGATCACGATCGTCTGCTCGTGCCAGCCCAGTTTCTCGAAGTGATGGTGGATCGGCGCCATCAGGAACACGCGATTGCCGGTCATCTTGAACCACGCCACCTGGATCGCGACCGAGAGCGTCTCGATCACGAAGACTCCGCCGACGACGATGAGCAGGATCTCCTGCCGGATCAGCACCGCGATCGTGCCGAGCGCGCCGCCGAGTGCCAGCGACCCAACGTCGCCCATGAAGAGTTTGGCGGGGTACGCGTTGAACCACAGGAACGCGAGCCCGCCGCCGAGCAGCGCGCCGCAGAAGATCGGCAGCTGATCGCTGCCGGCGACGAACTTGATCGCGAGGTAGTCCGCGATCTTCGCGTTGCCCGACGAGTACGAGAGCAACAGGAAGGTGCCCGCCGCGATCATCACCGGGCCGATCGCCAGACCGTCGAGCCCGTCGGTCAGGTTCACTCCGTTGCTGAAGCCCGCGATCATCACCACCGCGAGCGGCACGTAGAGGACTCCGATGCGCGGCGTGAAGTCCTTGAAGAACGGCACGGCGAGTTCGGCGTCGAAGGCGGGGTCGGTGTAGATCGCGAGCGCCACGGCCAGCGCGATCAGCAGTTGCGCAGCCAGCTTGGCGCGTGCGCTGAGGCCGGCCTCGTTCCGCTTCTTCGTCACCTTCTGGTAGTCGTCGATGAAGCCGAGTACGCCGTAGAGAACTGTCACGCCGACGACGATCCAGACCAGGCGATTCTCCAGATTCGCCCAGAGCAGGACCGAGATCAGCAGCGAGAGCAGGATCAACAGGCCGCCCATCGTCGGCGTGCCCGCCTTCGACTGGTGCGCCGGTCCCACTTCACGAATCGGTTGACCCGCTCGCAGTTTCGCCAGCGCGCGGATCAACGCCGGCCCGACCAGGAACGCGATGAAGAGCGCCGTGAGCGAGGCTGCTGCGGTGCGGAACGTGACGTAGCGGACCACGTTGAGCCCGGGGACCTCCGACGACATCGAGTAGAGCAGGTGGTAGAGCATCTAGTGGCCCGCCTCGTCGGCGCGTGCGGATCCGTTCTGCGACAGCGCCTGCACGACGCGCTCCATCTTCATCGAGCGCGAACCCTTCACCAGCACCCAGTCGCTGCCGCGCAGCACGGCGCGCACCCGGCCCGCGAGATCGTCGTGGTCGATTCCTGCGATCGCGCGCTCGGACGGCAGGCCCCCCGCGATGGCGCCCGCCACGACATCGCCCGCGTGCTGGCCGAGCGCGAACACGAACTCGATGCCCAGTTCGGCCGCGCGACGGCCCGCTTCGCGGTGCGCGTCGCGTGCGGTGTCGCCGAGTTCGCCCATGTCGCCGAGTACCGCGAGACCGCGACTCGAACCCTTGAGTTCAGCGAGTGAGCGCAACGCGACTTCCATCGACTGCGGGTTGGCGTTGTAGGTGTCGTTCAGCAGGATCACGTTGCGCGGAAGCGCCACCGGCTCCAGACGACCACCGAGAGGCCGGTAGTCTTCGAGGCCGGCGCCGACGTCGTCGAGCGTCGCGCCCGCGGCGAGCGCCGCGCTGGCTGCGGCCAGGGCATTCAGCACGAGGATCTGTCCGATGCCGGCGACACGCACCGCTGCGCGTCCCGCGGGCGCGATCACTTCGAAGGTACAGCCGCGCTCGCCGAGTGCGACGACGTGTTCGGCTCGCACGTCGGCACCGGCCTCGCGCCCGAAGGTGAGCACACGCGCCTTGGTGCGCGCGAGCTGCGCGACGACGCGCGGATCGTCGAAGTTCGCGACCGCGACGGCGTCCTCGCCGAGCGCCTCGAAGAGCGCTCCCTTCTCGCGCGCAATGGCGTCCTGCGAGCCCAGATTCTCGATGTGTGCGGTTCCGACGTTGGTGATGACGCCGACCGTCGGCCTGGCGATCGCCGCGAGCGGCGCCGTCTCTCCGGCGTGATTCATGCCGATCTCGACCACCGCGGCACGCTGCGATTCATCGCGCCGCAACAACGTGAGCGGGAGCCCGTAGTGATTGTTGAGGTTGCCCTCGGTCTTGAGGCAGGGAGCGCGCACCGAGAGAATCGCCGCGCACATCTCCTTGGTGGTGGTCTTGCCGTTGCTGCCAGTGATCGCGACCACGGGGCCGGTGAAAGTCGCGCGATGGCCCGCCGCGAGCAATCCGAGCGCGCGGGTCGTGTCGCGGACCGCGACGATCGCACAGCGGGTGCGCACGGCGTCGGAGATCGCGGCGTCGGTCTCGACGAGCAGACACGCCGCACTGGCGTTCGCTGCGTCCGACAGAAACGCGTGTGCATCGTGGTTCGGACCGCGAATCGCGATGAACAGCGAACCCGGTTCGACGCGGCGCGAGTCGATGCTGACGCCGCGGCACTCGCGTTGTGCGTCGCCCGCGACCAACGTGCCGCCACTCCAGCGGACGATATCGGCAATGCAGAGCCGGGCACTCACTGTGCGCTTCCCCTGGTCATCGCGGCCGAAGCCTGTCGGCGAGCGCTCGGCGCGCCTCGATGCGGTCGTCGAACGGAAGTCGCTCGCGTCCGATGATCTGGTAGTCCTCGTGGCCCTTGCCAGCAATCACGACGGTGTCGGCCCCGCGCGCAATTCCGAGCGCGAGCTGGATCGCCGCGCGCCGATCGACCAGACGCGTAAAAGACGCGTCGGTGTGATCGAGACCTTCGGGTTCGACGCGCTGCAGCCGGCGCAGGCCGAGTTCGACGTCGGCGAGGATCGCCTCGGGGTCTTCGCTGCGCGGGTTGTCACTGGTCGCGATGGCGCGGTCGCTCCAGCGCGCGACCGCTTCGGCCATCGGCGCACGCTTGGTGCGGTCGCGATCACCGCCACAGCCGAACACGGTGATCAGTCGTCCACGCGCCATCGGGCGTACCGTGCGCAGCAGCTTGTCGACGGCATCGGGTGTATGCGCGTAGTCGACGAGAACGGTCGGCGTCTCGGGCAGGCCGGCATCGACCCGCTCGACGCGGCCCGGCACCTGCGGGCAGGACTCGACGCCCGTTGCGATCGCCGAAGTGGAAATCTCGAGGCCGACTGCGACACCGACCGCGACCAGCAGATTCTCGATGTTGAAGTCGCCGAGCAGCGGGAGCGCGAGCTCGAGCGGGCCGCCGGGCAGCTGCAGCCGCACGCGCGTACCGTCGAGATCGACGTGTGCGTCGAGCGCCGCCACGTCGACGCCGGGTCCGGGTTTGCGCGACACGCAAATCGGGCGGCCACCGCCGTCGCGCGCGGCTGCCAGGAACTCGGCAGCCGCGGGATCATCGAGATTCACCACCGCCGCGGCGCCCGGTCGCAGGTGTTCGCGGAACAGTCGCGTCTTCGCAAAGCGATAGGCTTCCATCGTTTCGTGGAAGTCGAGGTGGTCCTGCGTGACGTTGGTGAACGCGGCCGCCTCGAAGCGACAACCGTCGGTGCGTCCGATCGCGAGCGCATGTGACGAAACCTCCATCGCGACGGCATCGATCCCGCGGGTTCGCATCGCGCGCAGCAGACGCTGGAGCTCGAGGCTCTCGGGCGTCGTGTTCACCGCGCGAAGATGCTCGCCGGCGTAGCGCACATCGACCGTCCCGATCAGGCCGGTGCGACGCCCCGCGGCCGCGAGAATCGCTTCGAGCAGGTAGGTGGTGCTGGTCTTTCCATTGGTCCCGGTGACTCCGATCAGCGACAACTCTGCCGACGGGTGGCCGAAGAAGAGCGCAGCGAGCGGCGCGAGGCTCTGCCGTGCATCGCGTACCGCGACGGCGGGGCGCCCGCGCAGGTCGATGTTGGTCGGGATGCGCTCGACGACGACGGCAGCGGCACCCAGGTCGATTGCCTGCTGCAGATGCTCGTGACCGTCGACCAGGGATCCGCGCAACGCGACGAAGAGGTCGCCGGGCACGACCGCGCGGGAGTCGATCGCGATGCCGCGAATCGGCGTATCGTCGGCGTTCTCGCCCTCGATGCGCAGGGCGCTCCGTTCGGCCGGCAGGCCCGCTAGCAACGCGGCCAGGCGCATCAGCCCTCTCCGCCGGGCTCGACGAAGCGCACCCGCAGCCGGGTGCGCCCGTCCGAGAGGATCGTCCCGGGATCGGGTTCTTGCGCGACGGCGCGACCATGACCGAACACCTCGAGTTCGACGGGGGCGCGGGAGACGACGCGCTTCACCTCGGCCACGGTCAGTCCGTGCAGATCGGGGACGAGCAGGTGCCCGTCTTCGGGAGCGAGGGAGTCGCCGAGGCCGTCGTCGCTCGGGCCCGCGATCGTCGCGCCGTGGGTCGCGCTCGATTCTCGTTGTGGCTGCTCGTCGTGCGGGACGGGCGGCGTGGCGCCGGCGATTCGCGTGGTCGGCGTGGGCACGAGCAACGGCTCGGTCGGGATGCCGAGCTGCGTCAGCAGCGCGCTGGCGATCCGCGCGAACACGGGCGCCGCGACGGCGCCGCCCGTGTGAGCGCCGTGTGGCTCGTCGATGCCGACCGCGATCGCGACGCGCGGCGCGTCGAGTGGCGCCAGTCCGATGAACCACGCGACGTACTTGTCGTTCGCGTAGTGACCGCCTTCGAGCTTCTGGGCGGTTCCGGTCTTGCCGCCGACTCGTACGCCGCGAAGTTGTGCGCGCTTGCCGGTGCCGCCTTCGCCAATGACCACGCCCTCCATCATCGCGCGCATCGCAGCGGCGGCTTCGGGCGACACCGCGCGCCGCGCTTCGGCCGGCGGTGTCATCTCCCAGTCGCCGTCGGGCCGGCGGTGGCCGCGCACGATCTGCGGCCTTCGCCAGACGCCGTCGTTGCCGAGCGCGGCCGTCGCCGCCGCGAGCTGCAGCGCGGTGACGCTCACGCCCTGGCCGAACGCGACCGTCGCCGCGTCGACCGGTCGCCAGCGCTTGTAGCTCCGCAGGATCCCGCTCGACTCGTCCGGAAAGCCGCTGCCCGAGCGCTCCCCGAATCCGAAACGTCGAAGTGTTTCGTAGTGGCGCTGCGGTCCGAGCTTCTGTCCGATCTTCACGGCGCCGACGTTGCTCGAATGGCGCAGGATGCCCGCGACGTCGAGTGAAGGTCGCGGGTGGAGGTCTTTGATCTGCTTGCCCGGGACGTAGATCCCACCGCGCAGGTCGAAGATGTCGGTCGGACGCACCACGCCGGCATCGACTGCCGCTGCGATCAGGAACGTCTTGAAGGTGGACCCCGGTTCGACGGCGTCGGTGAAGGAACGCGCGCGTGTGTCTGGGAAGGAGAGGTGCCGGAAGTCGTTCGGGTCGAAGCGCGGCACCTCGGCGAGCGCGAGCACTTCGCCGCTGCGCGGATCGATCGCGACCGCGAAACCGCCGCGTGCGTTCGCCGACGCGATGCCCTCGGCGAGTGCCTGCTCGGTCTCGGCCTGCATCGCGATATCGATGGTCAGCGCGACGTCGCCGCCGACGGTCGCGTTCCGCTCGAGTCCGGGCCCGAGCAGCAGGTGCCCGCGCGCGTCGCGCTCGACGGCAACGCGGCGCGGCTGCCCGAGCAGCCAGGAATTCTCCTGCTGCTCGATGCCGCGCACGCCCGTACCGTCCATGTTCGAGAAGCCTACGAGACTCGCGGCGAGCGCACCGAATGGATACGCCCGACGCGGCTCCTCGAGGATCCCGATTCCGGCGAGTTCTCGCGCCATCAGTTTTTCGACACGCTTGGCGTCGACCCATCGTTCGATGTAGACGAACGAGCGCTGTTGCGACAATCGCTCTTGTGCGCGTTTCGCGTCGGTACCGAGGATGCGGGCCAGCTCGGCGGCCGTCGCGGCTGGATCCTGTACCGCGGTCGGCACACCGTAGACCGCGGGCACCGCGACGGTGAGCGCGAGTTCGGTGCCCTGGCGGTCGACGATGCGACCGCGTTCGGGCGGAAGCGAGAGCGCCGTCACGAGCTGCCTCTCCCCGCGCTGCTCGCCGCGTTCACCGAGCAGTGTCAGGTGCGCCGCTCGCACCGTGAGCGCCAGAAACGCCGCGAGCACCGCTGTTTCAGCGATGCGCAGTCGCGCGCGAAGCGGGCGCAGGTCGGCGGCTCTCACTGCGCACCGGTTCCGGGCACGCCCGGCGGCGCCAGCTCCCGGACCGACTCGGGTCGCGCGAGACCGAGCGAACGTCCGAGCTCGGCCAGTCGCACCGGATGCCGCAGCTGTCGCTGCTCGACGGTGAGTCGGCGCTGTTGTTCGAGGAGCTGCTGCTCGCTCTGCACGGAAGTCGCGAGCCGGTAGCGCAGGTCGATCGACTCGGTTCGGAGCTGCACCAGCACCAGCGCGGCGACGAGAGCGCCCGCGGCGATTGCGATCCACGCGCTGCGGGGGACGGAATGGCGTTCGCGGCGCGGCGCGGGCGCCAACAGATCCTGCCCGGTCGCGATTGGCGGTACGTGGCGAGGCATGCGGCGGCGCGTGAGCACACCCGCTCGCGCTCGCGGGCGCCGCGTCGGTGCGTCCGATCGCGAGCGCAAATCCCTGCCAGTCGTGGTTCGGATCTTCATCAGGCTGCCTCCGGCAATCGCTCGGCGACGCGCAGTCGTGCCGAGCGGGCGCGCGGGTTTTCGCGCAGCTCCTCGGCCCCGGCTTGCACGGCGCGCGGCGTGACGATGCGCACGCGCGGCTTCTTGCCGCAGGTGCAGATGGGTTGGCGGGGCGGGCAGCAGCAGCCGCGCGCTTCGGCGCGCAGGCGTTGCTTCACGAGCCGGTCTTCCAGCGAGTGATAGGAGAGCACGACGAGGCGGCCTCCGGGAGCCATCGCATCGATCGCTGCGTCGATCGCATCGGCGAGCGCGCCGAGTTCGTCGTTCACTGCGATTCGCAATGCCTGGAATACCAACGTCGCAGGATGGTGACGGCGCCCGCCGCCGACCCGGGCGTGGTCGATGACGCGCAGCAGATCGCGCACGGTGCGGAGCGGAGCATGGCGACGCGTCTCGTCGATGGCGCGAGCCAGACGGTGCGCGCCCGGTAGTTCGCCGTACTCGCGCAGCCAACGTTCGATCTCCGCCGCGCTGGCGCTCGACAACAATTCGGCGGCGGTGGCCGGAAGACGTTGGTCCATGCGCATGTCGAGCGGCGTCACGTCCGCCGTTTCCTCGGAGAAACGAAAGCCCCGTTCTGGAGCATCGAGCTGTCGGGAAGAGACGCCGAGATCGAGCAACACCGCATCGACACGCGCCCACTCGAGCTTCTGGAGCACGCTCCGTAGCTCGCGGAAGGACGCCCGCTCCAGATGGACGCGGTCGCCATCGGGAGCAAGCCGCGCGGCAGTCGCCGCGAGCGCCTCCTCGTCGATGTCGAGTCCAAGCAAGATGCCGGTCGGACCGATCCGCTGGAGAATCGCCTCGGCATGACCGCCGCCGCCGACCGTCCCATCCACCACACGGTGTCCGGGGCGGAGGGCGAGTCCGTCGAGGCTTTCGCAGAGTAGAACGGGCCGGTGGTGGAAGGAGCCGGCCATTTGCGAAGTCTCCAGCTGCCTTCTCGACGGCATCCGCCGCCGAGAAAAAAGGGGTGCCTCGGAGCCCCTGAGAATGCGGTTCGAACCCCCCTTTTCTCCCCGCATTCCATGTTGGGGCTCCGAGAACACCCCCTCTCGATCGGAGGCATCGCTGCCTCCGATCCCCCCAGCGTGTCGAACCTCTCCCCCTAAATCCCTTGCTTCGGGGTTCGCGCGGCGTTCGAGACCACCGTTTGAATCTCCCGGAAATTGCCTTGGGTGCGCGCGATGACCTCGTCGAAGCGCGCGCGATCCCATATCTTGATGTGTGTGCCGGCGCCTGCGATCACGACGTCCTTGTCGAGGTGCGCGTGTTCGCGAAGGGCGGGCGGGATCAAGATGCGACCCTGGCCGTCGGCGGCGCAAAGTGACGCGCCGGACAGCATGAAAAGCTGGAGATCCTGCGCTTCGGGCAGGAACGGATCGGTGGAAAACAGGCTCTTTTCATAGGTGAGCCAATCTTCATGCGGGTAGAGAGCCAGATGGTCCGGCATGTTGGAGAGGAACGGGGCATTGTCGCTTCGCCGCTGCAGTTCCACTCGCAACTCCGCCGGCAGACTCACGCGGCCTTTCGCGTCGATCGTGTGCATGAACCGGCCTCGGAACATCGGGGGCCTCGAACCACTTGGTTGGCGTCGTGGGCCCCACTGGATGAACAACCACTCAATCCCACTTCATCCCACGAAACGCCACTCTTATAACCTCCGCTCCCACGCGAGCGCAAGCAAAAAAATCAATCAAATCGCATCTTTCGCCGATGTTTCGCCTATCACGCCAAATCTTGTGGATCGGCCCGCGACGAAATACGAGATGACGACGAGCGAAGAACCTGGCGCGGATCAGGCGGCGCCGAGATCCGCGTACCGATCGCGATGAACGGCCGCGACCTGGCCGATCAACTGCGCGAGCGTGCTACCAGCCGCGGGCACCGGCGCGTTTGCGAGAACCGGGGCTGCGGGATCGAGCAACGCATCGAGCACCGCCGCGGTGCCTTCGTAGAGGCCGCTCGGGGCGTAGCCCCCTTCGAGCACGAAGAGCAGGCGACCGCCGCAGACCGTCTCGGCGAGCGCGCGTAGCGTGCGCGTCAACTCCGCGAAGCCCGCGCGCCCGAGTTCCATCGACGCGAGCGGATCATCGCGATGTGCGTCGAATCCACATGACACCATTATGAGTTGTGGACGAAACGCGAGTGCGACGGGAACGAGGATTCTGCGGAACACGCCGACGTAGTCGTCGTCACCGCAGCCGGGCGGGAGCGGCACGTTCACGGTCGCGCCGACGCCATTGCCGCGGCCGGCTTCGACGAAGTCGCCAGTTCCGGGATAGAACGGGAACTGATGCGTCGAGAAGTACAACAGATCGCGATCCTCCTCGAAGAGATGCTGCGTGCCATTGCCGTGGTGGACATCCCAATCGACGATCAACAGCCGTTCGACGCCGTCGCTTCGCAACGCCTGGGCGGCAACGGCGATGTTGTTGAAGAGGCAGAAGCCCATCGCACGACTCGCTTCTGCGTGATGACCGGGCGGGCGAACGGCGGCGAACGCGGCGTCGGCGCGGCCCTGCGCAACCGCGCGCGCGGCGTCGATCGTCGCTCCCGCGGCGAGTAGCGCGACGTCGTAACTCGCACGCGATACGTAGGTATCCGGGTCGAGTCGCATCGGCGCCATTCGCGCCGCGGCCGCGAGCTGTCGCAGATGGTCAGCCGGATGAACCACGACCAGTTCTGCTTCGTCCGCGGGTCGCGCGGCCAGCGGAGTCAGCTGGTTTCGACGCTCCGCGATCGCGCGCCCCACGGCCGCGAGGCGCTCGGGACTCTCCGGATGACCCTTCGGGTTTCGGTGCTCCATGAAGCGCCGGTCTTCGACGATCGCGACGCGACGGTTGGCGCTCATCGGTGCGCATGGTATCTGACCGGCAACGGCGTTGCTGGATCGCGGCGCAGGAGGGATCGTCCGTGAACGCGCCTGCGACTGTGGCGGTCACCGGCCTGCGCACGTTCGTCGGTCAGCGCATCGCCGAGCGACTCGCTACGCGCGCGCCGCGACTCCGCGTGGTGGGCATCGACCTGCGACGGCCGCAGCGGCTCGAACGCAAGATCGCATTCGAGCGCGTCGACCTGACCGATCCGGCCGCGCACACGCGACTCGCCGAGATTTTCGCGCGCGAGCGCGTCGAAGCGGTGCTCCACACGGCTTTTCGCCGCGATCCCACGCCTGACGTCGAAACCGATCACGAACTCGAGACGGTGGGCACACTGCAACTTCTGCACGCCTGCTCCGCTGTGAAGTTGCCGCGCCTGGTGGTTGCGTCGAGCACGATGCTCTACGGCCCCCGCGCAGACAACCCGTACTACCTGTCGGAGTCGCACCCGCTTCACGGCCATCCCGAAGCGCACTGTGTGCAGAACCGTGTACAGGTGGAGTCGTTGGTTGCGGACTGGGCGCGCAGGCACCCG
>JANLTC010000194.1:0-16083 GCA_031362725.1 Deltaproteobacteria bacterium
GGCAGGCGACCCAGCATCGAGCGGGCCTCCGCCGCCCACGGAGGATCCACCGACTCCGCTACGCCTCGCTCGCGCGCCGCTTTGTGCATCGCGTCGAGCGCCGCGATCGCGCGCGACAGTGTTTCGCGCGCCTTCTCGGGCTGTTTGTTCGCCTCATACGCAGTCGCGAGATGCACGCGGACGATGCCGACATCCGCGTCGCCAGGCTTGAAACTGGCCTCCGATTCCTGCAGGTAGCCGATCGCCGCCTCCGGAATGCCCTTCTTCAGCAGCACGTAGCCGAGCGTATCGGCGACGTTTCCATTGTCGGGCATCTGCGCCTTCGCCTCTTGCGCGAGATCGAGCGCGCGGTCGAGATTGGTGCCCGAGTCGGCCATCAGATAGGCGAGGTTGTTCTTCGCAATCGCCAGGTTCGGGTCGAGCTTCACCGCCTCTTCGTAGTGTGGGAGCGCGTCGTCGCGACGACCGACACCCTCGTAGAGTGTCGCGAGCGTGAATTGCAGCGGCGCCGAGGTGGGCTGCTTCTGCACGGCGGCCTCGTAGGTCGCGATGCCCTCCTGCACGCGATTGGAACCCAGCAGATAGCGGGCGAGTCCCTGGTAGGCGCCCATGTTGTTCGGATCGAGTTCGATCGCGCGCCGCAGCTTCGCCTCGCCAGCAGGACCCTCTCCCGACGCCAACAGTGCGATGCCCCACAGCCGCTGCAGGTTGGCGTCGTTCGGCTTCTCACCCGCCACCTTCTCGATGCGGGACAGCGACTCGCCGATCTTGCCGAGCGCCATTTCGGTGCCCAGCAGCGACTCGAGGATCTCCGGATGCTGGGGCTGCGACTCGAGCGCGAGCAGCAGTTTCTCGCGCGCGAACTCGCTCTTGCCCTGGAGCATGTCGATGCGGCCGATCGCGAAGTTCACTTCCGGGCCGCGCTGATCGAGCGGAATCGCATCCAGCTCCTTGCGCGCTTCGTCGGCCTTGTTCAGGAACACCAGGCTTTGCGCCAGTGCGATGCGCATCTCGCGGTCGTCCGGTCGCTGGCGCAGCACGCGGCGCGATTCTTCGACTGCGAGGTCGTGCTCCCCGAGCAAAGCATGAATCTTCGTGAGCAGGCGCCGCGCCTCGACGAACTCGGCGTCCAACTCGACCGCGCGTAGCACCTCGGCACGCGCCTGCTGGCGGTCGTTCTGTAGCAGCAACGCCGAAGCGAGTAGGAAGTGCGCCTGCGCCCAGTCGGCGCGGCGGTCGAGTGCGCGTCGCAGCGACGCCACGGCGTCATCGGCCTTGCCCTCGGAAATGTCGAGCTTCGCGCGAACGAAGTAGGCCTCGGGCAAGTCCGGCGTCTTCGCCAGCACCGAATCCACGATCGCGCGTCCCATCGCGAGACGTTCCTTCGAGTTGTCCTTCACACCCATGTCGACGAGCAATTCGGCCTTGCGGAGCTTCGCTGTCGAATCCTCGGGCGCAACCGCGATCGCCTTCTCCGCAGCGTCGAGCGCGCCCGGGAGATCCCCGTTGTGGCCGCGGTATGCCGATAGGATCAGGAACGGCTTGACGTCGTTCGGCTTGGCGCTGGTTGCCTGCTCGATCATCGAGTCGGCCTTCGCCTGGTCACCGCGCGAGTGGTAGAAGCGAGCCAGCGCATAGATCAGGTCGAGGTCGTCCTTGCGAACCTCGAGGCCGTCCTTCAGCGTCTTTTCCGCTTCGTCGTAGCGTTCTCGTGCGTAGTAGTAACTGGCGACGCGCTGCGTGACCTCGCCCTTCTCCTCCTCCTTCGCGACTTCGAGCGCCTTCTTGTAGGCGATCTCCGCGTCGGCATCGCGTGCTTTGTCGAGTGCGAGGAAGCCCGCGTAGAGCAGTTGGCTCGGCGCGGTCGGCTCCATCTCGACGAGCTTCTGATAGAGCGGTTCGGCGGTGGCGCGATCACCCTTGCGCACGTAGTAGCCAGCGAGCGTCCGAACGAGGTCGGACTTCTCGGGCTGCAGCTCGTACGCCTTCTTGTAATCGACCTCGGCTTCGTCGACCTGCTTCAGTCGCTCGCGCGCGGCGGCGCGCAGCACATAGCCTTCCCAGCGACCCGGCTCCGCCTTTACTACCGCTTCGCCCTCGGTGAGCGCCTGCTTGAACTCGTCCTCGCGACCGAGCAGCAGGAACTGGCCGAGCGCGAGTCGCGCATCGATGTTGGTGCCGTCGAGACGTACCGTTTCCTGCAGCTCCCAGAACGCTTTCTGCGGCTCCTTGTTGGCCAGATATGCCTGGGCCAGCCCGTAGTGCGCCTTGGCGTCGTTCGGGGCGAGTTGGAGCGCGTTCTTGTATTCGATCACCGCTTCAGACGCCTTCTGCTCCTTGATGTAGGCGTCGCCGCGAGCCATGTGCTCGGCCAGCTTCGCTTCTTGGTTCTGGCACCCGGAAAGCGCCAGCACGGCACCCAGCGCCCCCACGAGGGTCACTCGGATCACCGAACGAGTGGCCATGAGGCGGCCGGTCGGGGCGTACAGGGAGAAGGGATTCATGAGCGTCCTCGCATCTCTCGTCGGCGTGACGAGAGCCCAGTTTGTTATCCGATGGAGCGCCCGTCTTCAACCGCAGCGACCCGTTCGGCCTCGTGGACGCGAGCAGGCGGACTCGCTGGGGGCCGACGCGCAGTCAGCAAGTCGACCCCGCGCGCGCAACGCCGCGGAACCGAGCAAGGCTCAACCGACAGAACTCCGATTCCGGCGCCACGACGGATGCGTGATCCCCATGCGCTGCACCATGTAATTCAGTTTGCGACGGCTGACGCCCAATAGCTCGGCTGCATCTTTCTGCACGAAGCCCGCGCGCGCCAATGCGGAGAGTACGAGCGAGCGTTCGACTTCGCGCATCGAGAGCCCGCGCGACGGCGACGCTTGTGCGCCGAGCTCGGGTTCCGGCGCGTCCGCGACGTCCACGTCCGAAACCTCGATCCGTTCGCCGTCCGCGAGGAGCACCGCGCGCTCGATCACGTTGCGCAACTCGCGCACATTGCCCGGCCATGCGTGCGCACGCAGCCGCGCGATCGCCGCCAGCGAGAGCCTCCGTTCGGAACGGCCCATCTCGGAAGCGAAGTGCAGTGCAAAATGCGCGGCCAGCGCTTCGACGTCGTCGGGTCGCTCCCGCAGCGGGGGCATCGCGATGCGAATCACGTTCAGCCGGTAGAAGAGATCCTCGCGGAAGCGGCCGGCGCGCATCTCGCGCTCGAGATTGCGGTTGGTCGCGGCGACGATGCGCACATCCACGCGCAACGGACGCGATCCGCCGAGGCGACTGAACTCGCGCTCCTGCAACACGCGCAGCAGCTTCGCCTGCGTGGACGACGCCATGTCACCGATCTCGTCGAGAAAGAGCGTGCCGCCATGCGCCTGCTCGAATCGCCCGATCCGCGTGCGGTCCGCACCGGTGAACGCGCCGCGCTCATGTCCGAACAGTTCCGACTCGAGCAGCGTTTCGGGCAGCGCGGCGCAGTTCACCTTGATGAAGGGTCCGTCGGCGCGCGCCGAGAGCCCGTGGATCATCCCCGCGACGAGTTCCTTGCCGGTCCCCGTCTCGCCCGTCACGAGCGCTGTCGCGCGCGAGCTCGCCACCTTGCGCACCAGCGCGAGCGCGCGCTGCAGAGCGTCGCTGTTGCCGACGATGTGCGCCGGTACGAAGCGCGCGGCTCGCTCTTCACGAAGATGCGTCACCTCTCGCAGCAGACGTCCGTGTTCCAGCGCCTTCGCGACGCGCACCTCGAGATGCTCGAGTTCGAAGGGCTTCTGCAGGAAATCGAAGGCGCCGCGCCGCATCGCCTCGACGGCCGCGTCGATCGTCCCGTAGGCAGTCATCAGGATCACCGCGCTGCGCTGGTCGCGCGCCCGCGCGGCTTCGAGCACTTCGAGTCCGCCGGCGCCGGGCAGGCGCAGGTCGGTCACGATCACATCGTACGGTGTAGTACCAGGGTCGAGGAGACGCACCACAGCCGTGTCGCCAGCCGCTTCTTCATCGACGGCGCCGAAGCCTTCGCAGAGCGCGCGGGCGATGCCGCGTCGCAACGTGTCGTTGTCCTCGACGACCAGAAAGCGCCCCGGCCGCGCGATCACGACGACTCCACTGCGAGCGGGAGGCGCACGCGGAAGGTCGCGCCGTGGCCGAATTCACTGACGAGTTCGAGCCGCCCGCCATGGCCAACGACGACCTTCTGGGCTTGCGCGAGGCCGACGCCCGAGCCGCGCTGTTTGGTCGTGAAGAACGGATAGAAGACACGCTCGCGCAGCTCCTCGGGAATCCCAGGACCCGTATCTGCGACTGCGAACACCAACTCCGGAGGCGGGCGCTCACCGGATCCCTCGCTCCCAAAGGGCGCTTCGACGCGCAGGCCGAGCGAAAGGCGCGCGGGCGCGGAACCGGCTCCGAGCATTGCTTCGAATGCGTTCACGATCAGGTTGGTGAGCACGCTCTCGAGGCGTTCGGCATCGGCGCAGAGCGGCAACAGCGCTTCTGCGTAATCGCGCTCGATGTCGACCGCGAACGGCACCCGCGAGCGCGCGCGCGCCAGCGACTCTTCGAGCAACCCGACTGGATCGACCGGATCGCAGCGGAGTTCCATCGGGCGCACGAACTCGAGGCTGTCGGTGACGGTCTGCGCGACGCGACGCACCTCGGCGCTGAGTTCGTTCACCAGCGCCACATCTTCGGGCTGATGTTGCAATCGGCGCCGCAACAGTCCAGCCAAAATCTCCATGCCCGCGAGCGGATTGCGAATCTCGTGGGCGAGTCCAGCCGCCATCGCGCCGAGCGCGGCGAGCCGCTCGCGCAGCCGCTCCTGCTCGGCGCTGCGCTCGTACGGCGTCAGGTCGCGGAATTGGAGCACGGCGCCCGCGATCGAGCTCCCGCCGTCGCGAACCGCCGCGATCGTGTAACCGATCGTCAGGGCCGGAAGGCCGCCGCGTGGCTCGAGTGTCAGCTCGGCTCGACTCGGTCGCTCGGCGCCGTCGAGCGCTTCGAGCAGTCGCTCCGCGACGACCGGTTGCGCGACGAGCGCCTCGCGGCAGTCGCGCCCGATCATCGCGGTCGCACCGTCGCCCTGACAGCCGAGGATGCGATGACCGGCGGCGTTCAGCGCCGCCACGGCGCCACGAGCATCGATGGCGACCAGTCCCGATCGAAGGGAATCGATCAGCCAACCCGCGTATCGAGAGTCTCGCACCGGCACGCTGGCTTCATCGGACCACTTGCACGTGCGCCTGAGCGTGGGCGACCCGAACGCGCGGCCTACTTGTTCAAGCTCGGCGCGTAGATCGTTCCCCCTCCGCTGCCGCGGCTGGAAGTCACATAGCCATGGCGCGACGGCTTCGAAGCGGCAGCGCTCTCGCCGCCTCCGGATGCAGCCCGCGCCGCGGGCGGCGCGCTGCCGGGATCGGCGCCCGATGCGGCCGTCGGCGAGGGCGGGCTCGGGCTGTTCTCGGCAGCCAGAGGATTCGTTGCCGTCGTCGCCGGATGGCCTGTGTCGCTAGCGCTCGCGCCGGTCGTCGGGCCGCTTCCAAGGCTGAAGGACGGGGTCGGCGACCCACCGGACCCGGGGCTCGCGCTCACGACGCCTCCCTCCCGCGGGATCGGCGGCGCGCTCGCAGGACTCTCGGCGGGTGCGTTGGCGATCGGTGTAGTCGGGTCGCTCGCTCCGGTGGTTCCGCTCGCACTCGTGTCCGATGTCGGGACTGCGGGATCCGTCGCGTCACCTGCGACGGTTTGCGGCGGGCGCGCGCTCGGCGGTGGGAGCGAAGCGAGCACCGCCAGGCGCGGCTCGATCCAGCCGCCCTGCTCGCCGACCATCTTCGCAAGGCGGCGCACGTCGGCGGCGAGGATCGACCAGATTGTGTCGCGATACGAGGGCGCTTCGGCCGTGACGATACGCAGATTGGAGTAGCCATTTGCGGCGAGCGTGGTCGTCATCTCGCGGAAGTAGCTGCTGATCGCCGCCTCGTACTCACCCGGAGCAAACGGCGTCGGATGAAGCGGGCCGCTTTCTGAAGTGCCGTCCTTGCAGATTTGCGCCGGACCGACCCAGTTGTCGGTGGTCCCTTCGCTGCATGGCCGTCCCGATGGTCCGTTCAGCTGGTCGCTGTAGTAGGTATGGAATCCCGGCTTGTACGCCGAGAGAATACAGGTCGATTCTCCCGGCTCGATGCCGTGGTCCTCGAGCTGGTAGAGCAGGTATCGAATGTGCCACTCGCGATAGGACGGATTCGCGAGATCCATCACGACCGAAGAGGCGACGAAGTACGGATCCTTCCATTGCTCGGGTCGCACGCCGTGGCGATACGTCTTTCCGCCGTCGTACACCCAGCCATACAGCGCCGGCACGCTCGAGGGAGTGCGAAGTGCTTCGATCGCGCCCCGGTCCGCCCAGGGAACCCAACCGCGGCGATTGTTCGAATCGAACGGGTCGAGCGACTCGGCCGGGGGTGCGCACGGCAGCGATCCGCATACATTTCGCACACGCGGCCAGAACTGCTGCAGGGCGTCCTGATGCGCAGACTGGGAGACGCGCTTCACCCAGGCAGGATCGAAGGACCCACGGACTTCGAAGAGATCGCCGGGACGCGGCGGCGTTCGCCAGACGCCGTCGACGGTGAGACTCGAAGCGTCGTTCGTAACGACGCGACGGCGCTCTTCGCTGGCGGAGCCGGGGCGGAGCACGAGCAGTCGGCGGTGATAGAGATCGGTCTGCCAGCGCGAGCGCGCATCGACGAGACCCGTCGGCGTGCCAGCCGTCACGTGACCGGCAACCTTCACGACCGACTCGGCCTCGCCATGCGAGCCGTCCATGTCGCCCTCCCAGTCGCAACCACCGCCGCCGTAGCGCACGTTGCACGGGCCGTTGTCGTCTGCCAGGCGTGTGAGCACGTCAGGCCGATCGCCGCTCATGCAGATCCGACCGCTCGCATCGACACCGCGCTGCGACAAGATCGACTTCAGCGCGTGCACGCGTCCCGCGACCTCCTGCGCCTTGGTGAGGCCCGGCGGCTTCGCGTCATCGAAAGGCACTTCGAGATAGGCGTCGGGATACAACTGCAGGAAGCCGGCCGCGTCCGCCGGGCTCCACGCCTCGAAGCCGGGTTGGGGAGCGCTCGGGTCGTGGTCGTACCATCGACCGATGCTGCGCGGGCGCGCGGGCACCCCATCGGGTGCCGCCTGAGCAATCGCTGCACCCAGAACTGCGATCGACGACGCGATCAAAGCGACACGCTTCACGACAACTCCTTCCGGACGGCCGGGCCTCGCGGGTCTGATGCGAGAAGGATGAAAGGGGCCTGGTCCTCCGCGGTCCAACGAGGGGGACAACCCACACTTCGTCGTCTCTGTTGGAGGACTTGAGGCGCGTGGCAAGCGGTAGGAACGGCAATTCGGCCCAAACTGGCCGCGAACCCGGGCTTGGCGGATTCGGTGCGCGCGGGTTGCGCGCGCCCCGGAGTCGCTCGATCAGAGCAGGTCGCTGCGACCCCGCGCTTTCAACTGCTTCACCAGCGCCCGGACGTCGCCGCATCGATCGAGGCGCGCGACGAGCAGCGCGTCGCCGGTATCGACGACCGCGAGGCCCTCGACGCCCAGCAATGCGATCAGGCGATCGTGGCCCCAGATCAGATTGCCCGCCGCATCTTCGAGCAGCGCCTCGCCCTCGACGACGCACGAACGTGACGCCACGACTCCGAGTTCCGCCGCGAGCGACGCCCAGTTCCCGACATCGCTCCATTGAAAGTCGACAGGCAGCGTCCAGACGCGGTCGCTGCGCTCGAGCACGGCCACGTCGATCGGCAGCGAACGCGCCCGGTCATAGGCCCGCCGCAGCGCCGCGCGCGTGGAAGCGTTGCGGAGCCCTGCCAATGCAACCGACAGCTCCGGCGTGCAGCGCTCGATCTCCGCGAGGATCGACGCCGCCATCCACACGAAGATCCCCGCGTTCCACAAATGGCCGCGCGCCCGCAACATTCGCTTCGCGCGCGCGGCAGACGGTTTCTCGACGAAGCGCCTCACGCGATGGAGCCCGGGATGCGCGGGGTCTGCGTCGGCGCCCACCTGGATATAGCCATATCCGGTTTCCGCCCGCGTTGGCTGGATGCCCAGCGTCACGAGTGCACCGGTCTGCGCGGCGCGCGCCGCCCGTCCCAGCGCCGCGCCGAACGCGCGCGCATCCGGAATCACGTGATCGGCGGGAAGCACGGCGAGTACCGCGTCGGCGTCGACCATCGCGACGCGCGTCGCCGCGAATGCAACCGCCATCGCCGTGTTGCGTCCCTGCGGCTCGACCAGCACGCGCGAGCGCGGCAGCCCCGACGCGGCGCGGATCGCGGAGACATTTTCTTCGGTACAGACGATCCACACGCGACCCGGTCCGGCAAACCGGCGCGCGTGCGCAAGCGCGGCGTCGAGCAGGCTGTGCGCACCGAGCACGCGCATCAGCGGCTTCGGATGCGCGCGGCGCGAGCGCGGCCAGAATCGCTCGCCAGCGCCTCCCGCCATCACCACTGCATGCCGATGCGCTTTCGACGAGGCCAGGTTCCCTCTCGACAAGGTCAGCGCCGGTCTCGCGCGCCGATGAAGCGCCCTCGGAACTGGGCTAGGAAGCGATCCATGCGACTCCTGCTGGTGATCGACAGCTTGGCGTGGGGAGGATCCCAGCGGCAGATGGCGAATCTCGCGGTCGGCCTCCAGCGGCGCGGGCACGAGGTTCATCTCTTCCAGTACTTCCCGCACTTCGATCACTATCGGCACCTGGTCGCGGATGCCGGGGTCAAATTGATCGACTTCGAGAAGCGCCGCAAGTTCGATCCCGGCGTCCTGCTCGCGCTCGCAGCGCAGATGCGACGCGAGCGCTACGACGCCGTCGTCGCGTTCCTCGCCGGACCTTCGGCGTTTGCCGTGGTCGCATCGAAGCTCGCGG
Organism: Deltaproteobacteria bacterium; assembly: GCA_031362725.1. GTDB lineage: Bacteria > Myxococcota_A > UBA9160 > UBA9160 > PR03 > PR03. The sequence goes on from JANLTC010000194.1 coordinate 8,927, forward strand.
GCCGCACGCCGATCGTCGTCTCGGAGCGCGGCTCGTTTCGGCCGGGCCGACTGCCCTACTACTTGCGCCTGCAACGCGTGACGCACCGCTTCGCGACGCACGTGACGACCAACTCCTACCACCACACCGAACGCATGCTGCGCGAATTCCCGTTCCTCGCGGGGCGCATCTCGACGATCTGGAACGGCATCGATACCGACAGTTTCAGGCCGTGGAATTCCGCGGGCCCTGCCCCGGCGAGCGACCTTCCGTTGCGACTGCTCGGCGTCGGCACCGTGGTGCCAATCAAGGACATCGAGACGCTGGCGCGCGGACTCGTCGCGCTCGCCCGCCGGGGCGGTCCGCCGGTGCATGTCGAGTGGGCCGGCAACCTGCTCGACACACCGGCGTCGCAGGGTGTGGTCGCGCGCGTGAAGCAGACGCTCGACGAAGCGGGGATCGGGGAACGCTGGAACTGGCTCGGGCTGCAACGCGATATGGCATCCCTCTACGCGCGCTGCGATGCGCTCGTCCATCCCTCCGCTCGCGAAGGGCTTCCGAACGCAGTCTGCGAGGCGCTCGCCTGCGGGCGACCGGTCATCGCGGCGCGCGCCGCCGACAACGCGCGGCTACTCGGCGAGCGCGAGCGCGGCCTGCTCTTCGAGACCGGCGATGCAGAATCACTCGCGGATGCGCTCGATGCCTTTGTGAAGCTCGCTCCCGGCGCGCGCGCGCAGATCGGCGATCGCGCACGCGCTTTCGCCGAGCAGGAGCTATCGCTCGGCGCCTGTATCGATCACTACGAAGCGTTGCTGCGTCGGATCGGGTCTTCTAGTCCCGCGTAGCGAGTCAAGGGCGAGCGGCGAGGATCATCAGGACTAGAACGCAGGCTGCGTGACCGGCCACATACCGCCGCGCTGGCCGTGCATCCGCTGTTGCATGTAGCCGGAAATCCACGAGAGCGGTATCGCGACTTTGGCGATCGAGGTGTCGTCGCTGATGCCGACGACCTTCAGCCGGTACCGATCGCTCGATGCGTTCGTCCAACCGAGATCGTCGGTGCGCGCCGACGCGAATCCGGCGCGACGCGCCAGTGCAGCGAGTCTCGAAGGCAGTTTCGGCAGAAGGTCATAGACTGCGTGCCCGTGGCGACCGAGATCGTTCCGCTTTCACCGGGGCTGATGGGCGCGCTGCGCCGCTTCGCCGAACGCGTATGGACCCGGCCGCGCAGCGACGCGTATTACCGCTGGCGCTACGAGTCGCTCCCCATGCACAAGGCGTGGGTCGCCGTTCGCGAAGGCGAGATTCTCGCGATGGAAGCAGCGCTCGCGCGTCCCTACCGGATCGGCGACGAGATCGTCGAGATCCTCGAAGTCTTCGATTGGTTCTGCCTGCCCGAGTTGCGCCGCTCGGGCCTCGGCGTGCGCGTGATGCAGCGCCTGATGCAGGAAGGACCGTGCCTGCTGGTGGGCGGATCGGACGACACGCGCGGCCTGTTGCCGCGGCTGCACTGGGATCTCGCCGCCGAGGCGGCGCGCTTCGCGCTTCCGCTCGGCAGCGCGCGCGTCGCCGATGCGATCCAGCGCCGGCTGCCGATTCCGAGCGCGGTTGCGCGTGCGGCGGCGCGCACGGCGCTTTCGCTCCCAGGTCGCAAACCGCGGCCGCGATGCGTGCCGCGCGGCGGTCGCGCAATCGCCGTCGCGAGCGTGGGCGATGAAGTGCAGGGTCTCTATCGCGGCGCGATCGGGTACGCGGCGCTGCCGCTCTGGCCGCCCGAGTTGCTGCGCTGGTTGCAAGACGGTTACCCGGCCGCCGGTCACTTCGTACCGTTGCTGTTCGCGGAGGGCGACGCGTTGCGCGGCTTCTCGCTTGCGCGCATCCACCCGACGGCAACCGGTTGCGACGCGGAACTGATCGAGTGCTTTGCGCCGAGCCCCGACGCGGACCTCTACACCTGGATGGTCTCGGAGACAGCAACGCGTGTCGCTGGGTTCGGTCCGGGCCTGCTCGGCGCGTGCACGCCCTGTCCGCTGCTCGCCGAGGCGCTGCACCGCAACGGCTTCGTGCGCGCCGGCGTGAACCCCGTCCAGGTCTGGTGGCCAGGCCATGCGCCACTCTCGGGGCCCCTGCTGATCGGAGCGAATTCCGGCGACGCGCCGCTCGTTCCGTTTGCCGAGGGGTGGTGGGACGGCGGCGCTCAGCAGCGTCCGACGGAGTCGTAGCGGAAGCCGGCTTTTCGCATCGATACCGGGTCGTAGACGTTGCGCAGATCGACCACGACGGGCTCGCGTAGCAGCGTCTGCACGCGCGCGAGATCGAGCATGCGGAACTGATTCCACTCGGTCATCAGCACCAGCGCGTCGGCGTTCTCGCAGGCCTCGTATTCGTTCTTGCAGAGCGTGACGTCGGGCAGCTCGCGGGCTGCGTTCGCCATCGCGACCGGGTCGAAGGCGCGGATCGTGGCGCCTTGCTGCTGCAGCTTCCGCAAGATGTCGACCGAGGGCGCGTCGCGCATGTCGTCGGTTTCGGGTTTGAAGGAGAGCCCGAGCACCGCGACGGTCTTGCCGCGCGCGTCGCCGCCGAGCGCGCGCGTGATCTTTTCGACCATGCGATCGCGCTGCTGTTCGTTGACGCGGATCACGGCCTCGACGATCTCGAGCTGCAGGCCCACCTGGCGTGCGAAGCTCGCGGCGGACCGCGTGTCCTTCGGAAAGCACGAACCGCCGAAGCCGGGACCGGGGTGCAGGAACTTCGGCCCGATGCGGCGGTCGAGACCGATCCCGCGTGCGATCGCGTGGACGTCGCCGCCGATCTCTTCGCACAGGTTCGCCATCTCGTTGATGAACGAGATCTTCACCGCGAGGAACGAGTTGGCCGCGTACTTGGTCAGCTCCGCGGTCGCGATGTTGGTGATCACGAAGGGCGTCTCGATCAGGTAGAGCGGTCGGTATAGATCCTTCAGGATTGCGATCGCCTCGTCCTCGTCGGCGCCGATCACCACGCGATCGGGGCGCATGAAGTCGCCGATCGCGGCGCCCTCGCGCAAGAACTCGGGGTTCGATCCGACGCTGAAGCGATGGCTGGTGCCGGCCGCCGCCTGCTCCTCGTCGATCCACCTCTTCACCTCGTAGGACGTGCCGACCGGTACGGTGCTCTTGGTGACGACGACCTTGTAGCCGTCCATGCTGCGCCCGATCTCGCGCGCGACGGCTTCGACGGCCGTGAGGTCGGTCGTGCCGTCGGCCTTGGTCGGCGTCTGGACCGCGATGAAAACGACCAGCGCCGAGTGCACCGCAGCCGCGGTGTCGGTGGTGAACGAAAGCCGTCGCTCGCGCAGATTGCGTGCGACGATCGCTTCGAGGCCCGGTTCGTAGATGGGAATCTCGCCGCGTTCGAGCGCTGCGATCTTGTCGGCGTCCTTGTCCGCGCACACCACCTGCACGCCGAACTCGGCAAAGCACGCGCCCGTGACGAGACCGACGTATCCCGTGCCGATGATGCAGACGTTCATTGCCGTTCTCCCGGGCGCTCTCGCATCAGGCCGACAGACTCGCGACGGTGTGCCGGAGTCCGTCCGCGAGCGAGACCTGCGGTTCGAAGCCCAGCAGGGTACGCGCGCGCCCGAGGTCGGCCAAGGAGTGGCGCACGTCGCCGACCCGGTTCGGGCCGTGGATCGCCGGGACCTTCGAGCCGGTGATCTGCTGCAACACGGCCAGCAGCTCGTTCAGGCTGATCCGGCGCCCGCCCGCCACGTTGATCACGTTGCCGACCGCACCGGGCGCGTCCGCCGCGAGCAGATTGGCGCGGACGGTGTCGGCCACGAACGTGAAGTCGCGACTTTGCTCGCCGTCGCCGTTGATCGTCGCCGGTTCGCCGCGCAGACACGCCGTGGCGAAGCGCGGCACCACGGCCGCGTACTCGCTCTTCGGATCCTGACGCGGTCCAAAGACGTTGAAGTAGCGAAGCGCGACCGTCTCGAGGCCATAGAGCTCGTGATAGAGCTGGCAATAGACCTCCCCGGCGTACTTCTGGAGCGCGTACGGCGAGCGTGGGTTGGGCGGCATCGTTTCGATCTTGGGCAGTTCCTCGGTGTCCCCGTAGGCCGACGACGAAGCCGCGCATACGACGCGCCGCACACCCGCCTGTCGCGCGCACTCGAGCACGTTCAGCGTTCCGTCGACGTTCGCGCGATTGGTGCGGACCGGCTCCGCAACGCTGCGCGGCACCGAGGGGATCGCACCCTCGTGGAACACCACGTCGACGCCGACACACGCGCGCGTGGTCGTAGCCGGATCCGCGAGATCGCCGCGGATCAGCTCGAGCTTGCCGATGGCCTGGGACAAATTCTGGTCACGCCCGCTCGAGAAGTCATCGAGCACGCGCACCGAGAAGCCGGCGGCGAGCAGCGCGTCGGCAAGGTGGCTCCCGATGAACCCTGCCCCGCCCGTCACCAGAGCCAAGCGACCGTTTCCCGAAATCAACTCTTCCCCCGAGCCTGCAACCAGGCGACAAAGCGATCGACGCCCTGCTCGAGCGTGACCGATGGTGCGTAGCCGAGCGCCGCTTGCGCGGCCGCCGTGTCGGACCAGGTGCGCGATACGTCGCCGGTCTGCGGCGGCAGCCATTCGATGCGCGCCTTGCGACCGAGCGCTCTCTCGAGCGTGTCGATCACCTGTTTCACCGAGACCGTTCGGCCGGCGCCGAAGTTCAGGATCGCGAAGCCGAGTTTGGTGTCGATCGCGCGCACCAGACCATCGACCAGATCCTCGACGAAGGTGAAGTCGCGCACCGCGGAGCCGTCGCCGAAGACCGGCAGCGCTTCATCGCGCAGGATCCGCTCGGCGAACTTGCGGATCGCGAGATCGGGACGTTGGCGCGGTCCGTAGGCGGTGAAGATGCGCGCGCAGGTGATGTTCGTTCCGTGCGCGTGGTGGAAACTCGAGAGCAGCAGTTCACCGGCGCGTTTGGTGGCTGCGTAGGGCGAGATCGGGCGCTCGACGGGATCGGTCTCGCGGAACGGACCGCCCGTGCGCTCCCCATACACCGATGACGACGACGCGAAAACCAGCTGCGGCACTTCCGCGCGCGCCACCGCGTCCGCGACCGCCGCGGTACCGCGCACGTTCACGTCCGCGTACGCGACCGGCCGTTCGAGGCTCGGCCGCACGCCCGCGAGCGCGGCGAGGTGCACGACGGCGCCGAAGCTTGCGCTGGCGAAAACGCGCGCGAGCGCGTCCTCGTCGCGGATGTCGCCCTCGACGAGCTGGAACGCGGGGTTCTTCGACGCATGCGCGAGGTTCGCGCGCTTGGCGGATTCGGCGTAGAACGGATCGAAGCAGTCGAGACCGACGACCTCACGGCCTTCCCCGAGCAAGCGGTCGACGAGCGTCGAACCGATGAAGCCAGCGGCTCCCGTCACCAACACGCGATCGGGTCCGCTCATCGGGCGCCTGGACCCCCGACTCGACGCCCGGTGAGACGCTCCTGGGCAACGAGGTCGGCGTCGACCATGATGCGCACCAGTTCGGCGAAGGTCGTGCGCGCCTCCCAGCCGAGTTCGCGCTTGGCCTTACCCGCATCGGCGAGCAACGTATCGACCTCGGCGGGCCGCAAGCGCGCCGGGTCCTCGCGTACGAAGTCGGCGGGATCGAGGCCGACGTGGGCGAACGCCGCCTCGATGAACTCACGCACCGAGTGGGCGATGCCCGTCCCGATCACGTAGTCGACGGGCTCGTCCGTCTGCAGCATGCGCCAGATCACGTCGACGTACTCGGGCGCGTAGCCCCAATCGCGGTGGGCATCCTGATTGCCGATCGGCAGCGTGTCGGCGAGTCCGAGCTTGATGCGCGCGACCGCCTCCGACACGTGGCGCGAAACGAACTCGCGACCGCGACGCGGCGACTCGTGGTTGAAGAGAATGCCGGAGACGGCGTGCAAGCCGAAGCTCTCGCGGTAGTTCACGGTGATCCAGTGGCCGAACAATTTCGCCACCGCGTAGGGACTGCGCGGATAGAACGGCGTGGTCTCGCGCTGCGGCACTTCCTGCACCTTGCCGTACATCTCGGAACTCGACGCCTGGTAGAAGCGGATCTCCGGGTCGACGATGCGCACGGCTTCGAGCAGGCGCGTCACGCCGAGCGCGGTGAACTCGCCCGTCAGCGACGGCTGCGCCCATGAAGTCGGCACGAAGGATTGCGCCGCGAGGTTGTAGAGCTCGTGCGGTCGCACCTTGCGCAACAGGTTCAGCAGCGAACTCGGGTCGAGCAGGTCGCCCTGGTGGAGCTGGATGCGACCTTCGAGGTGGGCGATGCGCTCGAAGGTGTCGGTGCTCGAGCGGCGCACCATGCCGTGGACTTCGTAGCCCTTCTCGAGCAGCAGCTCGGCGAGGTACGAGCCGTCCTGGCCGGTGACTCCCGTGACGAGCGCGCGGCGCCCACTCATCGGCCCTTCTCCTCGACCTTCGGCCTCGGTGCTTCTCCGATCTCGAAGAAACCCAGGTTACGCAACAGGCGCAGCGTCAGCACGACGACCAATGCGAGAAAGATCAGCGCCGCGGTGCCCTCGAGGTTGGTGAAGGACACGGCGATCACCGAGAAGCACGCGGTCAGGAACCAGATCGAAAGCACCGCCGAGCGGTGGGACCCCTCCGAATCGAGTAGCCGATGATGCATGTGCTGGCGATCGGGCGACAGAATCGACTTGCGGCGCCGCAGTCGACGGTAGATCGACAGCGTCGTGTCCATCAGCGGCACCGCGAGCGCGAGCAGCGGTACGACGAAGGTCAGTACCGACAGCTTGCGATAGCCCTCGAGCGCCAGTAGCGAGAGGTTGAAGCCGATGAACAACGCGCCGGTGTCGCCGAGGAAGATGCGAGCGGGCGGGAAGTTGTAGGGCAGGAAGCCGAGAACGGCGCCGAGGAAGGCGAGGCCGGTGAACACACCCACCACCTGATCCGCCTGGAACGCGATGTAGGTGAGCGTCGCGCCGATGATGCAACCGATTCCCGCGGCCAGGCCGTCGAGACCGTCCATCAGGTTCATCGCGTTGGTGATGCCTACGATCCAGAGTGTCGTCACGATCCACACCACCGGCTCCGGGAAGAACCAGACGTTGAGCGAGACCGGGTCGGTCAGATGATCGATGCGAAAGCCGTAGAAGATCGCGACCGCAGCGGCGGC
>JANLTC010000206.1:0-16367 GCA_031362725.1 Deltaproteobacteria bacterium
CGAGATGCAGATGTGTGCCGGCGTGGCCCTTTCGATCGCGTACCCGCCGCATCTGGCATTCGTTCACACGCCGGCTGGTGCTTGGGAACTCGTGTACTGATCCACGCCCACAGCGGCCGCGCAACGAAGCGGAGCTCCGCCGCCTGCTACGGCCCCGTGGTCTCCGGGAAGACGTCGATCCAGATGCGCTGCCCGCGCCGGCTGATCATCCCGCGCGTCTGGGTGCTGGCTTGCACTTCGGGTCGACCCCGCAGGTCCATCCAGCGCCACCAACTGGAGCCGCCGACGGCGATGCGCTTGCCGACGCCGGGCGCGAACGCGGTGACACCAGAAGGGAGCAGCCAGACGCCGGCGGCTTTTCCGCCCGGAATCGGGAGAAACGTATTGCCCTGCCCTACGCACGCCTGCCCGCCGTCGCCGAGCGGACTCCGGTGCAGGCCGCCGGCGACGTCCTGGTAGCGACCCACCAGGGTCTTGTCGGCCGTCGGGGGCAGCAACGACGTCAGCGACGCGACCACGACGTCGCCCGCGTTCACCGCAGCGGCTTCGCCATCGTCGACGTGCGAACACCCGAAGCGATCGACGTCGTCGGCGCCGCCGATCTCGAGCGGAACGCCCACCGCGTTGGTCTGCGGGAAGATGTAGCCGACCATGTCCTCGCCGATTCCCGCTATGAATCGGTACGGCTGCGACAGCCGCGCCATCACCCAGGCAGGCGGATCGCCGCCGTCCGGCACCGCCTGGTCCGCGGGACCGCCGAAGTCGCGCACGTAGGTGTAGGGAAAGACTTCGCCGGGAGTGGTGACGAACTCGCCGTCGCCGATGCGGAACCAGGCCACGTCGGTGAGGAACTCGTTGGGAACCACCGGCGGCGAGATGCGTCCGGACGCCGTGCGTTGCAGCGCGACGCCGTCCAGGTACGGCACCTTGCCGACGATCACGCCCAAGACCGATCCGAAGCCGAAAAGCGCGTTGTCGAGCGGAAGAAAGATCGTTTCGCGCTTTCCCTTCACCTTGCTCGAGCGAGAAAAAGCGCCCGCATCGATCGCGCGCCCTGCCCAGTCCGCGATTCGCTCGCCGCGAGCGCGGGTCGAGAGGTCGTAGCCATACGGGACGCGCGTGTCGTCGGTCGCGTAGATCGTGCGGCAACCACCATTGCCTGTGGATCGATACACACCGACCGGCGTAAGATCGCGCGAAGTCGGATAGACCTGCGGCATCTCGACCGATCCCATCGAGCCCCCGAGCATCAGCGCGACTCCGCCGTACCGCGCCTCGAGCGCCTCGCGCGCGAAGTGCGGCCAGTCCGAGGAGAGGTGCAAGCGGTCCTGGTCATCGTCCGAAAAACCGAGTTCCTCGGCGTGTATGCCGTAGTTGACGAGCGTGGCGACCGGCCGACCGTGCAGGTCGACGGCCTGCATCACCCCGATCTGCTCGTCGGCCGCGTACGGATACGAGGACCAGCACGTGACCATGTCGTTCGGGCGGACCTGGCCGAAGCGGATCCTCGCGGGACGCAGCGCGGCGTACGCCCGCTCGATGCTCTGCGCGGTGCGCTCGATCAGGAACTGCACGTAGAAGGGGTTCGAGCCGGACGTGAACTCGTCGGGTCCCGAGATGCCGATCGTGTCGGGCGCCGACTCGTCGTGGGTCGAGGAGAAGAACATCTCGTCGAGATCGGTGATCCCGTCGGCGCGGACCTTGACCCGCACTTCGTCCCAGATCTCCTTGAAAACGCCCTCGTTGTCCACGCTGGTGACCGCGATCGTGCGACCGCGGCCCCTGACCACCAGCGTGCGGGCCCAGATCGGATCGAGCACCGCCGTCGGCCTGCGGTCGCAGCAGTCGCCGCCGCCGAGATAGATGCCGTCCCAGCGCTTGTCGGGCGGCAACGTTCCGCCGTTCGCGGCCAGCGTCGCGCAGTCGAGAAACGGCTCGCCGCGGTCATAGCGGCCGTTGTGATCGGAATCCTGGTAGGGCTCCTCGAGGGAAAGCAGATGGGGGCCCGTGTAGGCCTCCGCACCAGCGCACGCGGCGGGATTGGAGCCGACACCATCGAGCGGCGGCGTGATGTCCACGGCGGCGGCGCCGACCCGGAAGATCGCGCCGGGCGACCCACCGTCCGCCGCATGGGCGCGCACCACATTCGGGGACAAGCAGAGCAGCAGGGCGAGTGCGAGATGGGTGGAGCGAATGGAGTGGGGCATGGCGCCCAGTCTACGACGGGCGCCACGCGGAGTGAAGCAGAAGTTTCATCGGGGCAGCCGCGGGTCGGCAGTTTTGCGAAGCCCTCGTCGCCGATCGCCCCGCGCGCGTTCCGTGTCCGATACGAGCCAGACTCCCGTGCCCCGTTCGTTGATTGGGATCCGACGTATCCCCGTGTTAGCTTGGGATGAATCGATCCGCAGAGAAGGGTCGCTGCACGACCCAGGCTGGAACGCGATGACCTTTCCCTGCGCTTCGCGCGCATTCGTGCCGCTGCAACCTTCGATGCTGCCGTGGCCAGCTGAGTAGAGAGCAGTCCTCCGTGCCTACGCCGCCCTCCCCCGCCTCCGATCCCTGCCTGCTCGATGCGCGCGACCTGCTCGAGCGGCTCCGCCGCCGCGAACTCTCGGCGCGCGAGGTGATGGCCGCGCATCTCGCGCGCATCGAGCGGATCAACCCGCGGCTCAACGCGATCGTCGCGCTGCTCGACGGCGACGCCGCGCTGGCGCTCGCGGACGAGGCCGACGCACGCTTGCTGCGCGGCGATCGCGTCGGGCCGCTACACGGGATTCCGTTCGCGTTCAAGGACATGCAGCCGGCCGTCGGCTTCCCGTGCACGATGGGCTCGCCGATCCTGCGTAACAACTGGCCGCTCGCGGACTCGGTGTTGGTCGAGCGGATCCGGTGCGCCGGCGCGCTGCCGATCGGGAAGACCAACGTACCCGAGTTCGGACTCGGCTCGCACACCTACAACGCGGTGTATGGAACGACGCGCAACCCGTGGAATCTCGAGAAGAGCGCCGGCGGTTCGAGCGGCGGTGCGGGCGCCGCGCTCGCGGCCAGCCTGCTGCCGCTCGCCGACGGCGGTGACATGGGCGGCTCGCTGCGCAATCCGGCGAACTTCAACAACGTCGTCGGCTTCCGGCCGTCGCCTGGCGTCGTGCCGAATGCACCGTCGTCGCTGCCGTTCGGCAATCTCACCGTCTCGGGACCGATGGCGCGCACGGTTGCGGACGCGGCGCTGTTGCTCTCGGTGATCGCCGGCGCCGACGCGCGCGATCCGGCGTCGCTGCCGATCGACGCGGCCCGCTTCGCAGAGCCGCTCGGTCGCGACTTCGCCGGCGTCCGCGTCGCGTGGTGTCCGGATCTCGGCGGACTGCCGCTCGATCGCCGCGTGCGCGCCGTGCTGGACGCGCGCCGCGTCGTCTTCGAGGAACTCGGCTGCATCGTCGAAGACGCGCAGCCCGATCTCGGCGGCGCCGACGAGGTATTCCTGACGCTGCGCGCCTTCTCGGTTGCGACGCTGCTCGGTCCGCTGCTCGAGCGCCATCGCGGCGAGCTCAAGCCCGAGGCGATCTGGAACATCGAGCAGGGACTCGCGCTCTCGGGTCTCGACGTCGGACGCGCGATGACCCGGCAGGCGGCGCTGCTCGAGCGCATGCGCCGCTTCTTCGAGCGCCACGACTTCCTGCTGTGCGCCGTCAACCAGGTGCCGCCGTTCGACGCCGCCCTCGATTGGCCGAAGCAGATCGAGGGCGTTGCGATGCAACACTACATTGAGTGGATGAAGTCGGCGTACTGGATCACCGCGACGTTACAGCCAGCGATTTCGGTACCGGCGGGTTTCACCGCGGACGACCTGCCGGTCGGCATCCAGATCGTCGGCCGCGCGCGCGATGACCGGGGCGTACTCGAACTCGCCCACGCGTTCGAATCCGCAACCGGCTTCGGACGGCGCCGCCCGCCGCTCGACCCGGAGTGCTGAACGCGCGCGTTCGGGGCCCGGAACGACAACGCCCGCTCGGGTCTCCGAGCGGGCGTTGATTCGAGGGTCGAGCCTGCGCGACTGCTACTTGTCGCCCTTCGCCTCTGCCGCCGCCTTCTCGGCTTCCAGCTTGGCCTTCGCATCCGCGTCCGCCTTCGCCTTTGCGTCGGTGGTCTGCGTGGCGCCCTCTTTCACGACCTTGTCGCCGACCTTGTCGAGCGTGGCGTCGGTTGCCTTCTCCATCACCTTCTCGCCGCTCTGGGCCCACACGGCGGGGGCCGACAGGCCGAGCCCGAGACCGAGAACGAGAACGGCGGCACCAAGATTCGCGATTCGCTTCACGAGTGGGGTCTCCTAAGTCGTTGCCCGGGATTCCCGGGACTGGTTTCGGGATCGAACGCTTCGATCTCGACTGCGCCTCGCATACCCTCAGCGCGCAGCAGAGACTAGTCAGTGGCTCTTCGAACGGAAAGATGCGCAGCCGAATCGCCGAATGCGCACCAGGAGAGGACGATGGCGCCCAACGACATGCTGGCGATGCTGAGCAGACGCGTGCAGGCGCTCGAAGACGCGGATGCGATCCGGCGGCTGAAGGCGCACTACGCCGAGCTGGTCGATTCGCGCTACGCGAAGGGCGCGGCGCAGTCCGCCGCCGCGGTCGCGCCGATCGCCGCGGAGATCGCCGGGCTCTTCACCGAAGACGCGGTCTGGGACGGCGGCGCACTCGGCCTCTGCACCGGACGCGAAGCGATCCGCGAGCGGATGGCGGCGCCCACGCTGCGCTTCTCGCGTCACTACTTTGTGAACCCGGACATCCGCGTCGATGGCGATTGCGCGCACGGCCGCTGGGAACTGCTGGCGCCGTGCACGTCGCGCGAGAACGAGCCGATGTGGATGGCAGGCGTCGAGGAGGACGAGTACGCGCGCGTCGGCGGTGTCTGGCTGCATTCCCGAATGCAGCTTCACGTGCACTTCTTCGCCCCGCATGAACGCGGCTGGGCGAAGGGGAAACACCGATGAGACTCGTTGTGATCGCGCCCGTCTTCGAGATCGCGCTGATCGGTGCGGGCCCGATCTCTGTCACCGCAGCGAACTCATGACCTGCAGCTGCCATGGTGCTCGTCGGGGTTGCCCAGAGCCGTCGCCTTAGGATTGCAGCGAACGCATCCGTGCGAGAAAAGGATCCAATCCCCGCGCGTCGCGGACGAATGCAGCGATCGGGAACGCGGCGATCGTCGCGCCCGCGTCGCGCACGCGCGGGATTCCCTCCGCGAGGCTGCGATCGAGATCGACGCGGCCGTCTCCGTCAACCGCGATCGGCACGTTCGCGCGCACGCCGAGCGTTGCGGGATCGCGACCCGCGGCGGCGAACGCAGCGCGCAGCGTGCGAACACCGACAGCCAACGCGACGAGATCGGTCCCAACCGGCATCCAGCCGACTCCCATCTCCACCACCCGGTCGACATTGCGCGGCGTCGGCGCGACACCGAACCAGATCGGCACGCCGCCCGGCTGCACGGGTCGCGGGATGCACCAGAGGTCGTCGAACGAAACCGTCGGCGAATGGAACGAGGCAGGCGCATCGCGCCACAGTACGCGGCATGCGCGCAGCACGTCGTCCATCCGCGCGGCGCGGGCTTCGAACGGGACCCCCGCTGCCGCGAACTCCTCGCTTTGCCAGCCCGTGCCGACGCCGAGATCGACGCGACCGCCCGACAACGCGTCGAGCGTCGCAAGCGACTTCGCCAGCAACAGCGCGGGCCGCAGCGGCGCGATCAGCACCGCGGTCGCAAGCCGGATCCGTTGCGTCGCGCCTGCCATCGCGGCAAGCGTCAGCAGCGGCTCGGGCCACGGTTCGTCATTCGGGAACGGGAACGGACCGTACGGGTAGCGATCGGTGTGCGGGCCGATCGCGAGGTGATCGGTCATCGCGATCTGGTGGATGCCGGCGTCCTCGGCGCGCTTCGCGAACTCGATCAGTTGCGCGAGGTCGTCGCCGAAGAGGCGCTTCACGCCGGAGATCGTGAGAGACATCGGAAGGCGACTACTCACTTCGGTGGTGCGACCGACTTCATGCGCGCCATCTCCCAGTACGCGCGCAGCGCCAGAACCTTCCCGTGCAGATCGACGCGGTACGTGAAGACGCCGTTCACGATCATCACCGCGCCGTTCGGCAGCACGGTGTTGACGCTGCCGACGTTCGCGCACTCGCTGCCGCAGGCGAACGATTCGCGCACGTCGAAGAACACACGGTTCGGGCCGATCAGCTTGTCCCAGAACGCGGCGATCGCAGCCTTGCCGCGATGGCCGTTGCCTTCGGGATCGAAGATCGAGGGACCGATCGGGTCCTCGACGACACCATCGTCGGCGAAGTTCGCGACCCACGCGTCCTTGTCCTTCGCGTGCACGGCGTCGATCGAGCGTTGCGCTGCGAGGCGCGCGGGATGTGTTGCGGGATCGTTGGGCATGGGTCCTCCAAGGGCGGCCCGCGAGTATACTGGCCGACCATGGGCGACCAAGATTCCGCGCAACGCATCCTCGACGGCACCGCATGGAACGATTTCTGCGACGCGTTGAAGCGCGCCGGCGACATCGTGCTGCGACCCGGTTCGCCGCTGGACGCCTTCGATCGCGCCGAAGGATTCCGGTATCTCTCGCGCCTCTCGCGCGTCGCGCTCGAGTCGTACATCGAGTTCGCCGACCCGCTCTTCCCGGTGCTGCGTCGTCCCGCGCACGAGACGGTCAAGATCGGCGCCGACAATCCGGACAACTACTACCAGAGCGCGGCGATCAGCGGCGCGCACGAGTACGAGATCACCGGCACGCGCAACACCGTGCACTACCTCGGATTCGGCACCTACGCCGGAAGCTACGGCTCGAAGGCGCGCCGCGGCCAGAGCGGCTACCTCGACGCGAGAGAGATGAAGATCGCGCCGGATGGCAGCTTCCAGATCCTCCTCTCGTGCAACGAACAGCCGGGCAAGAACTGGCTGCGGATGGAACCCGACACGTCGTCGCTGATCGTTCGGCAGACGTTTCAAGACCGCGCGAACGAGCGCATCGCAGATCTGCAGATCGCGCGACTCGGCGGCGCGCGCACACCCGAACCGGTGACGCCCGCTTTCATCGATCGCGGCCTGCAAGCAGCCGCCGCATACGTGGCGGGAACGGCGTCGATCTTCGCGGACTGGGCCGAAGGGTTCGCGAAGCGCGTCAACGAATTGCCGAAGTTCGACCCCGCGATCGCCGCCGCCGCGCACGGCGATCCCAACATCGTCTACTACCACGGCTACTTCGAGTTGGCAGAGGACGAGGCGCTGGTGATCGATCTGACGCCGCCCGCCTGCGAGTACTGGAACTTCCAGCTCAACAACCACTGGATGGAGTCGCTCGACTACCGCTACCACACGATCGCGCTGAATCACTTCGGCGCGGTGGCACGGCCCGGCGGCTCGGTGCGACTGGTGATCGCGCTGCGCGACCCGGGCGTTCCGAACTGGCTCGACGCGGCGGGCCACCGTCGCGGCACGATGTGCCTGCGCTGGGTGGGAGCGAAGGAGCACCCGGATCCGAAGACGCGGTTGGTGAAGCTCGCCGCGGTGCCGGGGCTCGGCTGATCACGGCGAAGCGCCCGCGACGAAACCGCGAAGGCCGCGGTTGCCACGCGATGCTCGATTCTCGCCACCTTCCCCAGAGAATCCCGGGAGGACTTCGATGATGCAGCGTGTGCTCGCCGCCTTGGCCGGGTTGCTGCTCTTCGCTCCGAATGCGCAAGCGATGCGCCCGCGCAAATGCCCCTACGTGGCTGGCGCGCTGCCGGTGAACACGCTGCCGGGCGGCACGCCCCACGGCAGCCAGATCCCGATCGATCACATCGTCGTGCTGATGCAGGAGAATCGCTCCTTCGATCACATGCTCGGGCAGCTG
This sequence comes from Deltaproteobacteria bacterium, assembly GCA_031362725.1. Taxonomy (GTDB): domain Bacteria; phylum Myxococcota_A; class UBA9160; order UBA9160; family PR03; genus PR03. The sequence goes on from JANLTC010000206.1 coordinate 7,898, forward strand.
CACAATGAGGGGCAGCCGCTCGCGGCGGGACTCAACGGCTTCAATGTGAATCCCGCGGCGGTCACGGGCGAGATGATTCCGTCGTTCCACCAGCCGCGGCTCTGCGAGGTCGCCGATCTCGCCCATTCTTGGAATAGTTCGCACGCGCAGTACAACCGCGGCGCGATGAGCGGCTTCGCTGAAACCAACACGAATCCCGACGACCTGCTCGGCCGGCGCACGATGGGCTACCTCACGAGCGCCGACATCCCCTTCTACTACGGCCTCTACGCCACCTTCGCGATGGGGGACCACTACTTCTCGTCGGTGCTCGGCCCGACCTACCCGAATCGCTTCTTCCTGGTCGCGGGCACTTCGTTCGGGCGCATCAGCAACGAGTTCCCGTCGGTGGCGAAGAACGAGTACGGCCCGAGCGTGTTCGACCTGCTCGAAACTGCCGGCGTTTCCTGGAAGATCTACTACAACGACATTCCGTTCGGCGGCTTCTTCGCGGGCGCGCGCGCCCATCCGGAAAAGTTCGAGCTGATCGATCAGCTCTACCTCGACGCGGAGGCCGGCGCGCTGCCGCAGGTTTCGTTCGTAGACCCGGCTTTCTTCGGCGAAGAGCAGAGCGACGAGCATCCGCCCGCGAACGTGCAGTTCGGCCAGGCTTTCGTCGCCGGTGTCGTGAACGCCCTCTTTGCGAGTCCGAACTGGCCGAGCACGGCGCTCTTCGTCACCTACGATGAGCACGGCGGCTACTACGACCACGTGGTTCCACCCGCCGCCTGCGTTCCCGACGCGACGCCGCCGCGGCTCACGCCGACCAGTATCCCCGCCAGCTTCGACCGCCTCGGCGTCCGCGTGCCGATGGTGGTGGTGTCGCCGTATTCGAAGCCGCACTTCGTTTCGCACCGGACGCACGATCACACGTCGATCCTACGCTTCATCGAATCGCGCTTCGACCTGCCCGCACTCACCGCGCGCGACGCCAATGCCGACCCGCCGTTCGAGTTCTTCGATTTCAACACGCCTGCGTTCCTCGATCCGCCCGCGTTGCCCGCAGCCGAGATCGACCCGGTTCGCGCAGCGGAGTGTCTCCCGCCCCAGTAGCCAGCGAGCTCCACCTTGCTGGCGAGCGGGTCCGGCCCCGTTAGCCTTGCGCACCCGCGCGAGGAGAACCGCTTTGAAGCCCAACGACTGCATCCTCTATAGCGGCGCTGCGAATGGCGCCGAGGCCCGGTTCGGCGCCGCCGCCGAGCGCTTCGGCATCGACGAAGTCAACTTCACCTTCGAGGGTCACAACGACGCGCGCCGCCGCGGCATTCGCGTGCTCAACCATGAAGAGCTCGAACACGGCGACGTGAGTCTCTCCTACGTCAGCAAGCTGATGCACCGCGGCTATCCCGACACGCCGCTCTTCAAGCGCGTGCTGCAGACGATCTACTTCCAGGTGAACCACGGCCAGGAGATCTACGTGGTCGGCAAGATCCTCGCCGACCAGACCGTGAAAGGCGGCACCGGCTGGGGCGCCGAATTCGCGAAGCTCTGCAACAAGCCGCTCTTCGTCTTCGACCAGGATCGCGACGGCTGGTTCCAGTGGAGCGGCGAGAGTTTCGAGGCCGCGAAGGACCCGGTGATCCGCCACCCACACTTTTGTGGTACCGGCACGCGCTTTCTTTCAGAGCACGGTGCACTCGCAGTCGACGCACTCTTCGAGCGCTCGTTCCGGTAGCGACACCCCGAAACGACGACGCCCCGGCCGAAGCCGGGGCGTCTCGGATCGTTCGCGCGGTCGCGGCTAGGAGTTGCGTCGCTTGCCGGCGATCGCAATGCCGACGAGTCCCGAGGTCAGCAGGAGCGCGGTCGTGGGCTCGGGAATCAGAGCCGCCACATTTCCGGTGTTCCCGCTCGGGCCGATGATGTCGGCGGAGAAGAAGTAGCCGCCGGCGTTGCCGATGAAGTCTGCGGGCGTCAGCCCACCGGCACTCGACACCGTCAGCGTGAGGGGACCCGGCTTGGCGTGGCTGGCGCCCGGGCCGCAGCCAGGGCAGTTCACCGAGTAGCCGAAGCTCCCGAACGGACTGGCACTGGTCGGCGCGGGGCCCACCTCGAAGCCGGCCGGCAACGACGCGATCGTCACCGCCGGATTGCCGGCGATGCTGAAGGCGAGCGCGTGATGCGGTCCACCCGTCGAGACGAACAGGCTCGGAGCGTTGAGCGTGACGGTGATGTTCACCGTGTTGGCGTCGACGCCTTGGAGCAACGCGACGGTGCCGTAGGGGCCGGTTCCACAGCCTCCGGTGCAGCCGTCTTCGGTGAGCGAGAAGCTCAGCGCCTGTGCGCTGGGCGCCAGTGCGGAAGAACCGAGGATCGCCAAAAGCAATGCAAGAGCTGCAGTGAGTTTCCAACGCAACATCTATACCTCCAGACGAGCGGAGGATGTTCCGCACCATCTGCAGGTTTAGTGGCTCCCGGATCAGAATAGTGGCAAGAAAAGCTACAACTCGAGCCGCGCGCAGAACCCGTCGGGGGCCGCTCGCGAGTCTCGGACGCTCTAGGGCGCTCCGCGCTCCGCTTCGACTCGGAAGCGATTTGCGTAGCGCTCGAAGCGCTCGCGGATCTCGCCCTCGGCGAGACCGAACTGCTCCAACGTGTAGTTGTGGCCGCCGTGCTTGCCCTGCGGATTCGCAGCGATCCACGCGCGCATCTGCGAACTGGCCTCGGGTGACGCCGCGATTCCGAAGTACGCGTACATCTGCTCGATCGCGCCGACCGGGTCGGCGATCAGCTCGCGGAACGAGAAGTCGTAGAACTGCGCCGGATTGTTCCGCGCACGAACGTCCATCGCGTGATCGATCATCGATGCGTACATCTCGAGCTGCCAGGCGCCGATCGCCTTCGCATCGGCGGAACCCTCGTAGAGCGAGCGCCAACCGGTGACCAGCGAGCAGATCGATGGCAGCACCTTCACCGGGTCGCGATGCGTCTGCACGATGCAGGCGTCGGGGTAGACGGCCAGCAGCACGTCGAGTTCGCGCAGGTGGGCGGGGTACTTCAGCACCCAGCGCCGCGCGGGCGTCGGCGAACCGATCAGCTTCAGCACGTCGCGATGGCGCTCGTAGGCGGGGCGCATGTCCTGCGCCTCGAAGTACCGTGTGTAGCTCGGGATCGTCGCGTTCGAATCGAAAGTGTGATCGAGGAACGACTGCAGCAGCAGGTGCCGACACTCTTCGGGGCCATCCGCCTCGAGCAGATGGATCGCCCGGAGGCCCGGATCGGTCTGGTAGATCCACTCGATCGTCGCCACGGCGGTCTGGAACGCGGGCTCGCTCTCCCATGTGGCGCGCGGCGGACGCGGGCGCGGCGCGGACGCGAGCCAGTACTCGAGCGCCTGGTTCGCCGGATCCTGGCCGAGCAGGAAATGCAATGCGGTGGTGCCGGATCGCGGCAGACCGAGGATGAAGATCGGCCGGCGGATCTCGCTCGCGAGCAGCTTCGGATCGCGCTTCCACGCCGCCTCGCAAGCGAGACGCGCACAAAGCACGCCGCCGATCTCGCCGAGCACCATCTGACGACCGGCTTCCGTCAGGCGCGACTCGGCGTCGTACGCGTGAAGCAACGCGCGGAAGTGATCGCGCCACGCGCCGTCGCCGAAGTCGTCGAGACCGGTCGCGGCGCGCGCGCCGTCGAGAATCGCCGCTTCGGACGCGACGAAACTCACGATTGCGTTGCCTCCGCGCCCTCGAGCTGCGAAAGGATGCGGTTCGCCAGATCCTCGGCGGCCGGGAACAGCAGCGGCCGGATCATCGCGTCGACCATCGGCGCCATCGGGCCGCCGGGTTGCAACTTCAACCGAAACGACAACCGCGTCATCGTGTCACCCGCCGCCGCGGCCTGCGTCGCGCTCCCCGCCCGCGCCGGCGCTCCGCCTCCGGCAGCGCGCAGCACGCGACGCCAAAACGCTTCGAGGAGCCTGAAGAGGAAGTTGCGCCGCCGCGGCAACACCTCGACCGCCGCAACCCCCTCGTCCCGCGTAGCGAGCCGCAGGCGAGCGGCGACACCATCAGGCGTGTCCCGCGTAGCGAGCGGCAAGCGAGCGGCGAGATCATCAGGCCGGCCGGTCTCCGTGCTCAGCGTGAACGTCCCCTCGCCGTGCATCGGCTCGTTCACGCCGTCGAGTGTGAACGACACCCGGCTCGGCCCGTTCCATTCGAGGATCTTTACCTGGAAAGTCAGCGTGCGGGAGAGCACGCCCACGTCGCCCTTCAGCGTCCAGGTCGAGTCCACGTCGCTCTGCTTCTCGTGCTTCTGATAGCCGGTGACGAAGCGGCCCCAGTTGTCCATCTCCTGGACGAAATCCCAGACCGCGTCGATCGGAACGCGCGTGGTCGTCGTGTACTCCGCTTCAGCCACGCGATCTACTGCTTGCCAGCGACGTGACGGCCGGCGACGTAGCCCCAGGTGATCGCGCGCATGTTCGACGTGCCACTCTGGTAGCCCGCGCCGAGATCGCGCAGCGCGGCGGAGTTGCCGACGGCGTAGAGCCCTGCGATGGCATGGCCGCGCAGATGCATGACCTGCGCGAACTCGTTGGTCTCGAGCCCGTGCGAGTTGATGCCGACGCCGACCGGCACGAGGCGCAATCCGAAGTACGGCGCCTTGTCGAGCGGACCAACACACGGATTCTTGTAGCTCGGATCGCCCGTGAGACGCACCGCCCAGGGTCGCGATCCCTTGCCGAAGTCGGGATCTTCGCCGTTGCGCGCGAACTCGTTGAAGCGGGCGAGCGTCTTCTCGAGTCCGTCGCCGTCGATGCCGAGCTTCTGCGCCAGCTCGCGCGGTGAATCCGCCTGCGTCACCAACGCGGGAGGCAGCGGCGAGCCGGGCATGAACGATCCGAGCGGATAGCGGTCGCGATAGTTCTGGTCGAAGATCAGGAACGGCGGGATGTTCGGCTGCGTCTGATGTTGCCCGTCCCATTCGCGGAGATGCGGCTGGTAGTCCTTGTAGAAGGATTCGTCGCAGAAGCGCTTGCCCGCGCTGTTCACCCAGATCGCGTGCGGGCAACCGCACTCCCACGACGAGCGGTAGAGCGGCACACCCTCGTGTTCTTCACCCGGAATCGAGTAGCCGTAGAACATCGCCAGGTTCGTCGGCGGCACCGATGCGATCGCGGCGCCGACCTCGCCCGCCAGCACGAAATGATCACCGGTGACGTACGGCGGGCACGCCGAGTTCCAATCGGGCGCCTGCTCGAACTGCGTCGCGAGCTTCTTGTTGTGGTCGTAGCCGCCAGTCGCGAGCACGACGCCGCGCTGCGCCCGGATGTGGAGCGTGCGACCGTTCTGCTCTGCGCGCACACCGACTACGCGATCGCCGTCGCTGACGAGTCCGACGACCTCGGTGTGCGTATGCGCCGGAATCGCGCGGTCGACGAGCGCCGCCTTCAGGAACCAGCCCATCATGCCCTGGCCCCAGGCGCGGAAGTCCTTCGTGATGCGTTCGCCGAGCAGCGCGTAGTCCCAGGTCGTGACCTTCGCGAGACCGCCCCACGCATAGAGTTCGCGATGCTCGACGCCCATCGGGAAGTGCGGCGTCAGGAACGTCTTGTGCTGCCACGGACCCAGCTGCGCGCCTTCGAAGAGCGCCGCACACAGGTAGCGGGCGCTCGCACGCGAACCCGGCGCGTCCGGGAAGTAGTAATCGGGCAGTCCTTCGACCGCGTTCCACGGCACGCCCGCCTGCTTCTCGAAGTACTCGACGGCGGGCTTCATCGTCGCGAGCAGCTTCGTCTGCAGCACCGGATCCGCGTAGCCGGCGGCGATGAACTCGAAGTACGCGCGGCCCGCGTCGTCCGAATCGTCGATGCCGAGCGCCTGCATCTTGTGGTTGTTCGGCACGAAGACTTCGCCGCCGCCATAGGCGCAGACACCGCCGAGCTTCGGCGCCTTGTCGAGGAGTACCGCGCGCAGTCCGAGGTCGTGCGCCGCGATCGCGGCGCAAACGGCGCCGAGTCCCGAGCCGACGGCGACGACATCGACTTCGAGGTCCCATGCTGCGGGCACATTGGTTGCGGACTTGGCGGCCACGGAACCCTCCTGGTGGATATCGAAACGTACTGTATCGTAATCAGCCGCCCGCAAAAGTGGCGCGGAAGGGCGAGTTTTGGCGAAGACGCTGCGCGATGCGAACGAACGCGGACGTGGCGGCAGGCGCGCGATCACCGCGAACGCCGCTGCCGCGGCGAGCGCAACCGTGACGGCCAGCGCCGGTCGCCCGCGCAGCGAAGAAGCACACCAGGCGATTCTCGACGCCACGCTGGCACTGCTCGCCGAAGTGGGATTCAGCGCGCTGACGGTCGAGGGCGTCGCCGGTCGCGCGGGCGTCGGCAAGGCCACGATCTACCGGCGCTGGCCATCGAAACTGCCGCTGGTGGTCGAAGCCTTCGGCGGCCTGCCGTCCTTCGAAGACGCCGACACGGGCGCACTCGAGACCGACCTGAAGGCGATGCTGCGCAGCTACCTCGAGTTGTTCAACGAGACACCGCTCGCTGCCGTACTGCCGGCGCTCGCGAGCGAGCGCGCGCACGACCCCGCGCTCGCCGAGCTCTTCGATCCGGTGTTGCTACAGCGACGCTCGCCGCTGGTGCACGCGCTCGAACGCGCCGTCGCACGCGGCGAAATTGCGCCGGACCTCGATCTCGATCTCGCGGCCGATCTGATCGTTGGCCCGATCGCCGTGCGACTCTTCTTCACGGGCCGCAAGATCCACGCGAAGCTGGTCGACCCGATGGTGGAGCTCGCGTTGCAGGGAATCCGGCGTACGCCGGCGCGCTGACCCGATCAGACTTCGAGCTTCACTTCGGTAATCCCGAACGCGAAGCGGCGGAACAGCACCCCGCGGCGCGCGCGCGCGACGTCCGAGCGGAGCAGCATCGGCACGATCTCGAGCGCCAGCTGCGCCCACCAGGTGTCGCGCAGGATCACGCGCGGCGGTCCCGCCTGGATCCGCTGGATCGCGATCACCTCGGGTTCGCGCTCGGCTTGCAGCGCGCGCGCGGCGGCATCGATCGCCGCGGATTCCGCGCCCCGCTGTAGCGCCGGAACGAGATGGTTCGCAGCGACGATCGCGTCGCGCAACGCGATGTTGATGCCCTGCGCTCCGACCGGAGACATCGTGTGCGCCGCGTCGCCGATCACCAGCAGGCCCGGTCGCGACCACTCGAGCGCGCGGTCCGACACCACCGAGAGCAGGAACGGCTGCACCGCGTCGCGTGCGTGACGGCGCAGGTGGTCGGCGAGATCGGGCGAGACGTGCTTCGCCATTTCCTCGATACATGCGGTCATGCCGCGTTCGCGCAGTTCGCCGAAGGCGCCCTTCCGGATGATCCAGGCAATTTGGAGCATGCCGTCGTAGACGGGCGCGGCGAGCAGCAGGTGGCCGTGTCCGAGATAGCCGCGGAATGGCTTCTCCAGGCGCGCGTACTCGGGCAGCGGAACCTTGCACCAGACGACGTCCATCGGTGTCGGATCTTGTCGCTCGGGAAGCTCCGCACGCCGTCGCACGACGGAGTTGCGACCGTCGGCGCCGATCACCAGGTCGCCACGAAACTCGCGCTCGCCGGTCGCCGTGAGCGCACGCACGCCGACGTGGCGACCGCCCCGTTGCAACAGCGCGCGCACCGTCGCGCCACGCTCGATGCGGAAATTCGGGAACACGCTCGCCCGCGCCACCAGCATCTCGAGTAGCGCCGGCTGCGACACCCAGCGCGGGGCGAGCTTGCCGAAGGTCGCGGGATCGAACGCGATGCGCGCACGGCGACGCCCATTCACGTAGAGCTCGAGCGCCTCGAGCGCCACCTGATCGATCGTCTCGAACGACTCCCAGACGCCGATCTGGTCGAGTACATCGAGGCCGCCAGGCAGCAGCACCTCGCCGCGGAACTCGCGCGCGAAGTCGGTGTGGCGTTCGAGCAGCGTCACCTCGATGCCGCGCTGCGCGAGCAGCAGCGCGAGCGCAGCGCCGGCCGGACCGGCGCCGACGATGATCACCTGCGCCACGGAACTCGCTCTCGGATCCTCCACGACGCCTCCTTGGGTCACAAGGGATCGAAGACGGCGGACTTCGGTTTCGCGCTCGGCGGCGAATCGTGCGGTATCGGTTACTCCGTTGGTGTTGCCGTCGACACGGGTTCAGCGGATTCCGCGTCGGGCGCGCTCATCGGTCTACGCGCGGCCGGTTCGGGAGCCACTCCCGCCGCGGGAATGCGCCGGGCCAGCTTCGCGTTCTCGACCCAGCCCTCGAGTCCACCGCCTCCCACCGCAACCAGGGCATAGCCGCTTTCGAAGCGAAGGCGGGTGACCTTTTCGTGCAACACGAGAGTCCCCTTGACCTTCGAAGACGCGGACGGCTTCGCAAGCAAAGGCAGCGTCGCGAGAGCGTACAGCGTGTCTCCCTCGGGCTCCTTGATGCTGCGCTTGACCGCGCG